>JAHQYN010000060.1 GCA_024421085.1 Acidimicrobiia bacterium | reverse complement strand
CCGAGCGGTGGCTGCTGCCGAACTGCTCGAGGCTGAGACGGCGTTGGAACTGGCCGAGGGGAACGAGCCTGTTGTCCCGCCTGTTCGCTCGGCCTCCGAGCACGAGGCTCGGTTGGGCTAGTGGTATGTCGTGGGTTTGGTCGTGGGGTTGGTGGGGTGGTGGTATGAGTATGTGTGTGCCGCGGTTTGATTCATCCTGGGTTTTGCGTAGGTTGAATGTTGTGGTTTTCTGTCTTGTTGTGGTCGGGTTTTTTGCAGTGTAGGCGGTTTCGTTATCGTCGGGTGAGAGGTCGTTGAGGTATCGGTGGATGCGCACTGTGTTGTACCAGTGGACCCAGCCGAGGGTGGCGAGTTCGACGTCGAAACCGAGCACCTCAACATCGCCCAATCCAACCAACAACTCACACAAACGTGTAGGATCAACCTCCACAGGGATCCTCCAGATTCTCGTTGCGGACAGCACCGATTCCGGAGGAACCCGCCCGTTCAGGCGCGGACCCCCACCCCACCGACTCCGACCTCAAACGCGAAGAGCAGGCAATTCTCCGCGAAGCAGTGGAGCGCGAGAATGACGCGATCGGCGAGGCCGAGCTTCGCTATGGATTAGCTATACGCGGCTTCTGTCGCATCGGTTAGGGGGAGAAGCGGTAGACGATGTTGTCCCACGAGGCATCGGGGTTGCTGGGGTCGAGGTGTTCGATGATGGCAATCTTGCCGGAGCCGCAGTCTCCGAACTCGTCGCAGGCTATTTCGCCGATGATTCCCTGGTATTCCCGAGCTTGGTCGAGGTATTCGCGGATGCCCGCCCGGTCGACCACGAGCTTGCCGCCCTCCACGCGCGAAGCGGCGGTGACAGCGTCCAACAGCAGCGTGGTGGCGTCGTAGGCATGGGCCCAGAATGCCCGGACAGGGGGCTCTCCTATTTCGTTGATGAACCGCTGCGTCACCTGTTCGGCGTTCATGCCGGTGGCCTGGTTCGTGTTGTCACCGAAGTCCAGGTCCGGGCCGGAGATGAACACCCCACGCGACGAGGCCGATTCCAAGAACGAGTAGTGCAACACTCCGTCTCCCGACAGCAGCATTGTGTCCTCAAATCCCCCATGCCGCCTCACGGCTTCCGTGAAGCCGGCCCCAACGTCCTGATTGAGCGGGAAGAACAGAGCGGCAGGCTCTCGGGCCGCGATCCGGGTCAGCACCTCGGTCAGGTCGGTCGCGCCCGGGTCTAACTCGACGAAGTCGGTGACGGTGCCGCCCCGGCTCTTGAAGGCGTCGCTGAATGCTTGGGCCAGCCCTTGGGTGTAGGCATCGCCCTCGTGGAAGACCGCCACCGTCTGAGGTCCCAGCGAGTCATGCAGGAAGGCCGACACCGCCGCGCCCTGGTACAGGTCGTTGTGAGCGGTCCGGTAATACCCCGGCTGGTAATACTCGGCCGTCGTTCCGGCCAGATCCGAGGTGAGCAGTGGCGAGGTGTTCGACATGGATATCACCACCTGTCCCGCGGCGGTGATCAACGGTACCGCGGTGGTGGCGGTTGCCGAGCACGATGTGCCGATCACGCCCAGAACGCTGCCGTCGGCCAGTACCGCTTCGGCTGTGGCTGGCCCGTCGGCAGCGGAGCACCCGTCGTTGACCGGCTCGCCGAGCTCCACGGTGAACTCGCCATGGATCGGCCCGTAGTCTTCGATGGCGATCTCGACTGCATTGACGTAGTCCAGCGCTCCTTCGTCGGGAAGGTCGAACGTGCTGATCGACCGGATTTGGACGGTGCCGCCCTCCTCCACGGTGACGATGCCGAGCGACCCGTCGCCCAGTGCGGAGTCGCCGGAGTCGCCGGAGCCGCCGCATGCCGATGCCCAAAGACCGAAGGCAGCCAGGACCGCGACCACCGAAGCGGTGCCGCGGCGTTTCAGGATGGGAGAGCCCGCAACCCGTGTCAACAGCCGCTCAGACGATCGGTTCATCGCTCAGCCGCTTGCCGACTCGACAGTGCCGTCGATGGGGGTGCCGGGGTAGGGGGCGGGGTCGCCCTCGGCGGGGATGGAGGGACGCGACCAGTGAGTCAGCTCGGCGATCGCGTCGGCCACCTCCCGCCAAGTCTCAGGGTCCCACCCTTCGGCTTTGGCGGTGACCGCTCCGTCCTGTCGGACCAGCAGGAATGCGGGCGCGGACTTCACGCCGAACGTCTTGGCAATGGCGCGCCCCGGGTCGCTGAAGGCCAGGACTTCAGCGGCGTAGGGCCCGAGGAACGTTCTGGCATCGACACTTGAGCAGGTGAGCACCCAGCACGGCCGGCAATCGGCTTCTCGGAAGCCCTCGAGGATCCGCTTGGAGGTGTCGAGGATCCAGGCGCTCTCGTGGGTGTAAGGGTCGAGCACGACGCAGGCGAGGGGGAAAGTCGTGAGCCAGTCAGAAAGGGGGCGGCTGTCGCCGTCGACCGGATCGAGTTGAAGCTCCAGAGTGGAAATCACGCAGCAACGTTAGCCCAGATTTCGGTCGGAGCCGCGCGCACTGCGCCGCTGGTGCGTGAGGCCGGGCGGCGCGCCCGGGGGCCGTGGGTTGATCTGACTTTGGCCGTCCCGCTCGGCGAGGAAGTTCGAGTATAAGTTTGCGATTAGTTGCATAATCATACGAACCGGCTATAGTCAACGCATGGAAACGGCCACGGCCCAACAAGCGAACGCGGCTGCGGCCACGGCCCAAGAAGCGAACGCGGCTGCGGCCACGGCCCAACAAGTGTGCGCGGCTCCGGCTACGCCCGGCGACATCAAGCTCGCGATCATCGGCGCTTCCGGTTTCACCGGGGCGGAGTTTCTGCGCTTGTGCGCGGCCCACCCCGATTTCGAGGTGGTCATCGCAACGGGCGAGTCCCAAGCCCAAAGACCGATAGCAGACCTGTATCCGAGCCTCGCCGCGGCCTATGGCGCCATGACCTTCGCGCCCCATGACGACGAACTGATCGACACCATCGAGGAATCAGTCGACCTGGTCCTGATGGGGCTTCCCCACGGGCATGCGCAGACCCTCGTGCCTCAGCTGAGGGGCAAGGTCAAACACATCATCGACCTGTCATCGGATTTCCGGTTCAACGACCCGAGCATATACCCGCAGTGGTACGGCGAGCCGCACCAGGCTCCCGAACTGCTGAACGAGTTCGTGTTCGGGCTCCCCGAACTGTTCCGCGACCGGCTGGCGGGAGCAGAACTGACCGCGGTCGCCGGCTGCTATGTCACCGCTGCCTCGCTGGCGTTGGCACCTCTGGTCAAGGCCGGGATAGTCAAGCCGACGGGAATAATCGTTGACGCGGCCAGCGGCGTCTCCGGCGCGGGACGGCCCCCCAAAGACCACACCTCGTTCTGCACGGTCAACGAGGACTTCAGCGCCTATGGACTGCTGAACCACCGTCACACACCCGAGATCGAGATGGCGATTTCAGAGTTCGCCGGGACCGAGACCCAGGTCCTCTTCACACCGCATCTCGCACCGATGAACCGCGGGATCCTCGCCACCTGCTACGGAGCCGTCGGCGAGACTCCGGCGGCAACCGACGAGGCGCTCGAATGCCTGGGGAAGGCATACGCTGAAGAACCGTTCGTGGTCGTCGACGAGCGGTCCCCGTCGACCAAGGCGACGCTCGGATCGAACACCGTCCACCTGACCGCCAGAGTCGACCAGCGGACCCAGACGGTGATGGCCATCGGCGCGCTCGACAATCTGGTCAAAGGAGCGTCGGGACAGGGAATCCAATGCGCCAACGCGATCCTGGGACTTCCCGAACACACAGGCCTGCCCACCGCCGGACTCTTCCCCTGAGCATCGCATTGAGAACCCCGAGGACACCCCGATCGATCATGTCTGAATCAGTTTCGCCCCTGGCGCCCAAGTCGTTCCCCGACCTTCCCCCCATCGCCGGAGTGCAACTGGCCACCTGCGCCGCCGGCATCAGCTCCGCGGACCGAGAGGACCTGTTTCTCGCCTCGCTGGCCGAAGGCACCACCGTGGCCGCAACGTTCACCACCTCCAAGTGCCCGTCCGCGCCCGTGGAATGGTGTCGGCGCATCTTCAGCGAAGGAAACCGGACCGCGCGGGCCGTGGTGTGCAACTCCGGCAACGCCAACGCCTTCACCGGAGCGGCAGGAACCGCCAGCGCCACGCTCACCGCACAGACCGTGGCCGCCGAACTGGGAGTCGATGTCGACCGGGTCTACCTGGCATCCACCGGAGTAATCGGTGAGCCCATGCCGGACGACCTCTTGAGCAGCAGCCTTCCGGGCCTGGTCGACAATCTCGACGTTGCCGACGCAGCGGCCTGGGCCGACGCTGCCGCGGCGATCCGCACAACCGACACCTTTCCTAAGGGCTCAGCAGCGCGCATCGAGTCAACTGCGGCACACATCGCCGGAATCGCCAAGGGCTCCGGGATGATCGCCCCCGACATGGCCACCATGCTGGCGTTCGTCTTCACCGACCTCGCAGTTGCTCCAGAGATTCTCCAGGACTGCCTCTCAAAGTCCGTGGCGGCGAGCTTCAACCGCATCACCGTCGACTCCGACACTTCCACCAGCGACACGGTGCTGCTGTTCGCCACAGGTGAACAGATCGACGACGAGATCAGCTCGCCGCAGGACTATCGGCTCGATGATTTCCAAACTGCGCTCGACAGCGTCCTGTTGGACCTGGCGCACCAGATCGTGCGTGACGGCGAAGGCGCCACAAAGTTCGTGCAGGTGGCAGTGACCGGGGCGCAGTCCGACGACTCGGCACACAGGATCGCACGGTCGATAGCCGACTCACCCCTGGTATCGACCGCGGTGGCTGCGCAGGACGCCAACTGGGGGCGGATCGTGATGGCAGTCGGCAAAGCGGGGGAGAGAGCCGACCGCGATCTGCTCTCGATCTGGATCGGCGACGAACTGGTCGCCTCGGGCGGCGGACCGCATCCGGGCTACAGCGAGGCGCGGGCCACCCAGCATCTGCAACAAGACGAAATCGACCTTCGCGTAGACGTCGGTATCGGCACCGGCTCAGCAACGGTCTGGACGTGCGACCTGACCCACGGATACATCGAGATCAACGCGGGGTATCGCTCATGACCGATCCAGGACTTCCGGAGCTGATCCAAGAGCGGGGTTTCGCGCCCAAACGGCGCGCCGACGCGCTGATCGAGGCACTGCCCTACATCCAACAGTTCCGCGGTGCTGTCGTTGTTGTGAAGCTCGGCGGCAGCGCCATGGTCGATCCCGAACTGTCGGGGACCTTCGCCCAGGACGTGGTGCTGTTGCGGTCGGTGGGACTGCGGCCCGTGGTCGTGCACGGGGGCGGTCCCCAGATCGGCGCGCTGCTGCAACGCCTCGGGAAGTCGTCGGAGTTCGTCGACGGCCTGCGGGTCACCGACGCCGAGACACTCGACGTCGCCAGGATGGTCCTAGTCGGCAAGGTCGGCCGCGACATCGTCGGCGCCATCAACGTTCACGGTGCCTTCGCGGTGGGAGTCTCAGGTGAGGACGGCGGCCTGATCACCGCAGAACCGACCGACGAGGCCCTCGGCTTCGTCGGCAGCATTGCATCTGTGCAGCCCGGGATCCTCGAACGGCTGTTGGCCGAACAGATGATCCCGGTGGTGTCGACGATCGGCACGGACGGAGCCGGGCAGGCTTACAACATCAACGCCGACACGGTTGCGGGTGCGCTGGCCGGCGCGCTCGGAGCGGAGAAGGCGGTCTATCTCACCGATGTGGCCGGCCTGCTGACCGATCCCGACGACCCCTCCTCGATCGTGCCGCGCGCCACCGTCTTTGAACTTGAAGCGATGATCGCCGACGGAACGGTCTTTGGCGGGATGATCCCCAAGGTCCGGGCCTGCGTCGACGCTGTCAATTCGGGTGCGGCCTCGGCTCATCTGCTCGACGGCAGGATCCCCCATGTGCTGCTGCTGGAACTGTTCACCGACGCCGGGATCGGCACCATGGTGACGTCATGACCAACGCACAGCCCCCGTCCCGAGCGCAGGCCCCGTCCCCAGCGCAGGCCCCGGCCCGCGCGCAGGCCCCCGCCCCAGCCCCGAGCCCAGGCCCCGTCCCCGCCCCCGGCCCCGTCCCGAGCGCAGGCCCCGTCCCAGCCCCCGTCCCCGTCCCGAGCGCAGGCCCCGTCCCAGCCCCGAGCCCAGGCCCCGGCCCCGTCCCGAGCGCAGGCCCCGTCGCAGGCCCCGTCCCAAGCGCAGGCCCGAGCGCAGGCCCGAGCATGGGGTGCCGCGGGTGACCACAGCCCCCTGATGAACAACTACGGTACCCCGCCGCGCATCTTCGTGAAGGGCCGGGGCGCCGAACTGTGGGACAACGAGGGCCGGCGGCATCTCGATTTTCTCTGCGGACTCGCCGTCACCTCGCTGGGCCACGCCCACCCGGCGGTGACCGCGGCAATAGCTGCGCAGGCCGCCACTCTGACCCACACGTCGAACCTGTTCGCCAACGAGCACCAGGCACCGGTCGCTGAGCTGATCAGTGAGCTGATCGATTCCGGTCCGGGCCAAGTGCTGTTCCAGAACTCCGGCGCGGAGGCCAACGAAGCCGCCATCAAGCTTGCGCGCAAGTATCAGGGTAGGGGTCGTCATGTTGTGGTGAGCGCACTGCGGTCGTTCCACGGTCGAACCCTGGCGACCCTCGCGGCCACCGGACAGCCCGAGAAGCACGAGCCGTTCCAACCGTTGCCCGAGGGGTTCCGTCACGTCGTCTTCGACGAGGTCGCAGAGTTGGAGCGTGCGCTCGGCCCTGAGGTGGGTGCCGTCATGCTCGAAGCCGTGCAGGGCGAGGGCGGTGTCAACCCCGCCAACGACGCATACCTCCAGGCCGTGCGCACGATCTGCGAGGAGCGGCAGATCCTGCTGATCATGGACGAGATCCAGACCGGGTTCGGGCGCACCGGCGCCTGGTTCGGCTACCAGCACAGCGGCATCGCGCCCGACATCGTCACGTTGGCCAAAGCCATCGCCAACGGTTTCCCCGTGGGCGCAGTGTGGGCCCGCGACGATGTGGCCGCATGCTTCGGTCCCGGCGACCACGGTTCGACCTTCGCCGGCCAGGCTCTGGCGCTCGCGGCCGCGAGGGCCACGATCAACAGCTACATCCAGATGGACGCCCCCGCGGTGGTGCGCAACCGAGAAGCCGCGCTGCGGGCCAGGCTCGCGGACGTTGCGGGAGTCGATCACGTCAGGGGCCGGGGCCTGCTGCTGGCCATCGAACTCAGCGACGGGTGCCGCGGCCAACGGACCGGCGCGGAGATCGCCAGGGCCTGCCTTGACCAGGGTCTGATCCTCAACGCGGTCACTCCCACGGCGCTGCGAATCGCCCCTCCCTACACCGTCACCGACGCACAGATCGACGAAGCGGTCTCCATAGTCGAGCGAGTGCTGGAGGCCAGGTGATGCGCCACTTCACCGAGATCGACGATCTCTCTGCAACTGAGCTCGCCCGGGTGCTTGAGCTCGCCTCGGCTGTCGCGTCACCGACCCTGTTGACAGGCAGGGGCGTGGCGCTCATCTTCGAGAAGCCGTCGGCACGGACCCGCAACTCCATGGAGATGGCGGTAGTCCAACTCGGCGGTCATCCCGTCTACATCAGCGACGATGAGGTCGGGTTGGACCGGCGCGAGTCGGTGGAGGATGTCACCAGAGTCATGGCCGGATTCCACGCGGCGATAGGCGCGCGGGTGTTCAGCCAGTCTGTTGTGGAGCGGATGGCCGCGGTCGATCTGGTTCCGGTCGTCAATCTGTTGAGCGACCGGGGCCATCCGATGCAGGCTCTGGCCGACCTGCTCACCGTTCAACAGGAGTTCGGCGGGTTGGCGGGTCGCAGCGTCGCCTTCGTTGGCGACGCCAACAACGTGGCGTTCTCGCTGGCGTTGGGCGCCGGCCTGGCTCAAATGAAGTTCCGTATTGCCAGCCCTGGAGGCTACGCCTTCAGCGAGTCCGACCTCGAGCGGATTGCCATGGTCAACGCGCCGAAGGTGTTCAAGCGGGCCGAGGAGGCCGTCGACGGCGCCGATGTGGTGTACACCGACACCTGGACGTCGATGGGCCAAGAAGATGAGGCTGCACAGCGCAGACGCGACTTCGAGGGCTTCAGGGTTGACGACAAGATGATGGAAGCGGCCTCGGCTCAGGCTGTCTTCCTGCACTGCCTGCCGGCGCATCGAAATGAGGAGGCAACCGACGCCGTGCTCGACGGCCCCAACAGCAGGATCTGGGTGCAGGCCGCCAATCGGATGCATGCCGCACGGGGTCTGCTCGTCTGGCTCCTCGGGGAGGCGAACCGGTGAGCAAGGCCCGTCGACAGCACCGCATAGCAGCACTGCTCGGCGAGCACGCCGTGAGCAACCAGAGCCAACTAGTGGAACTGCTGCAACACGAGGATCTCAGGGCCACGCAGGCAACGGTGTCGCGCGACCTAGACGAGCTCGGCGCGGTCAAGGTTCGCGTCGCCGGTGGCGAGACCGTCTACGCCATACCCGAACACTCGATGGACCGAATCGCCCCGCAGGATCATCTGCGCCGGGTGGTTGGGGACTGGGTCGCCGACGTCTCCCACTCTGCAAACCTGGTGCTGCTGCGAACACCGCCCGGGTCTGCCCATGTTGTTGCGTCTGCGCTCGACCGTGCCGGGATCGAAGGGATCCTCGGCACGGTCGCGGGAGACGACACCTTGATGGTGGTCGCCGCCGAAGACGTCGGTGGCGCCTGCCTCGCCTCACGCCTGCGAGACCTGGCCGGCCTGTGAGAGCCGTGAACGAACCGAACCAACTGTCCAAATAGAACCAACTGTCCAACTAGAACCAACTGTCCAACTAGAACCAACTGTCCAACTAGAACCGAAAGATCTGCTGACATGAAAGTTGTACTGGCCTACAGCGGTGGGCTCGACACGTCGATCATCCTGCACTGGCTGCGGGAGAACTACGACGCCGAAGTGATCACCTTCACCGCCGACCTCGGGCAACGAGAAGAGGTCGAACCGGCGCGCGCCAAAGCGCTGTCGATGGGTGTGCCAGAGGAGAACATCCATATCGAAGACCTGCGCGAGGAGTTCACCCGCGACTTCGTCTACCCGATGTTTCGGGCCAACACGATCTATGAGGGCGAGTACCTTCTGGGCACCTCGATCGCCCGCCCGCTGATCGCCAAACGCCTCGTCGAGATAGCCGCAGAGCATCAAGCCGACGCCGTCAGCCACGGCGCCACGGGCAAGGGCAACGACCAGGTCCGCTTCGAGCTCGGCGCCTATGCGCTCTCACCCGACATCGAAGTCATCGCGCCCTGGCGGATCTGGGATCTGGGCTCCCGGGAGTCGCTGATGGCCTACGCCTCGGCCCGCGACATTCCCATCGAGATGACCAGAGGCGCCTCTTCGCCGTTCTCAATGGACGCCAACCTGCTCCACATCTCCTATGAGGGCGGTCCTTTGGAGGACCCCTGGACCGAGCCGCCCGCGGAGATGTGGCGCTGGTCGGTCAGCCCCGCTGAAGCGCCCAACGAGGCGACCTACGTGGATCTCACCTACGAGTGCGGCGACATCGTCGCCATCGACGGCACAGCCATGAGCCCCGCAGAGGTGCTCACCCGTCTCAACGACCTCGGTGGCGCCAACGGCATCGGTCGGCTCGACATCGTCGAGAACCGCTACGTGGGGATGAAGAGTCGCGGTGCCTATGAGACGCCGGGCGGGACCATTATGCTGCGCGCCCACCGGGCTATCGAGTCGCTAACGCTCGACCGCGAGGTCGCCCACCTCAAGGACTCGTTGATGCCGAGATACGCCGAGCTGATCTACAACGGATACTGGTGGAGCCCTGAACGGGAGATGCTCCAGGTCGCGATCGACCACAGCCAGCGCTGTGTCAGCGGCGCAGTCCGGGCGAAGCTCTACAAGGGCAACGTCGATATCGTCGGCCGCTGTTCACCGGACTCGTTGTTCGACGACAAGATCGCCACCTTCGAAGAGGATGAGGGTGCGTACAACCAAGGCGACGCTGAAGGCTTCATCAAGCTCAACGCGCTGCGGTTGCGGAACCTTGCACGGAAGCGGGGCTGAGTGATGGCGACTCTATGGCAGGGAAGATTCTCGGCAGACCCATCGCAATCGTTGCAGGCGCTCAACGACTCGCTGCGCTTCGATCAGCGGATGTTCCCACAGGACATCGCCGGTTCGCGCGCGCATGTGCGGATGCTGTGCGAGGTCGGCCTGTTGACGGAATCTGAACGCGATGAGATCCTTTCAGCCCTCGATCAAGTCCTTGCAGAACTCAGCGACGGTTCGTTCGAGTTCGCTGGGAGCGACGAGGACATACATACCGCCGTCGAGAGGCGGGTCTGCGAGCTGGCAGTTGCGGGGGCGAAGCTCCACACCGGCCGGAGCCGCAACGACCAAGTGGCCACCGATCTGCGCTTGTGGACAAAAGCCGCGGTCGATGAGGTCGTGGCGCTTGTGCAGGGCCTGCAGCGGACGCTGCTCGAGTCCGCCGAGTCGGCCGGTGAGGCCCATCTCCCCGGATACACCCACCTCCAGCAGGCTCAGCCGGTCCTGCTGGCACATCACCTGCTGGCTCACGGTTGGGCATTGGCCCGCGATGTGGACCGCCTCGTTGCTGCCTCAGCACGTCTCGACATCTCTCCGCTCGGCGCGGGAGCGCTGGCGGGCTCGTCGCTGCCGCTCGATCCGCAGATGTGTGCCGACGAGCTCGGCTTCGCGGGCGTGTTCGACAACAGCCTCGATGCGGTCAGCGACCGCGACTTCGTGGCCGAGGTGCTGTTCGCGCTGGCGCTGCTGGGCGTCCACCTGAGCCGGATCGGCGAGGAGTTGGTCCTGTGGGCTTCGAGCGAGTTCGGTTTCGTTGCCCTCGACGAGGCCTTCTCGACCGGTTCGTCGATGATGCCGCAGAAGCAGAATCCCGACATCGCCGAGCTCGCCCGCGCCAAGGCGGGCCGCTTGATCGGTCACCTGACCGGTTTGCTGGCCACCCTCAAGGGGCTGCCGCTGACCTACAACAAGGACCTTCAGGAAGACAAGGAGCCCCTGTTCGACGCAGTCGACACGGTGCTTCTCACGGTCTCGGCGCTCAACGGAATGATCTCGACCCTCGAGTTCAACACCGATCGCATGGCCGAGTCTGCGGCCTCCCCCTATGCCGCGGCCACAGACCTTGCTGAGTGGCTGGTCTTGCGGGGCATGCCCTTCCGTCAGGCACACGAGGTGGTCGGGGGCCTGGTCCGGCGGTCGATCGAAGGCGAGGGGGGCTTTGTCGAACTGGTCGCGGCTAGCGACATCCTCGGACCTGATGCGGCGCGGCTAGCAGAACCGGGCGCGTCCGTCACCCGCCGCAACACCCACGGCGGGGGCCCCGGCAGCCGACCCCGGCGCCCCCCCCCCCCCCGCCGCAACCCCCACGGCGGCGGCTCTCCCGCCGCGGTCGCGCTACAGATCCAGCGTTTCCGCGCGTTGCTCGGCCTGTCCACCGGACCTCGGTAGGAACCGTTCATGCCGGTCAGGGACCGGCCCGCGCGGTACGGTCGGACGCACCGTAGCCGCGACACGACCCCGAGATTTGGACCGGCTGGCGCGGTACGGTCGAACGTTGATGCTCAAGGAGTGGATCACCGCCGGTGACCAACGCTTGCTGCGCTCGTCGCGCCTCGGCGATGTCGCAGCGACGATCGGGCCGTTGAGCCGCGCGGATCAGTCCGAGGCACTCCAAGCCATGCGTCTGTTGCTTGAGCAGAACCCGGCACCGCTGGACCGCCGGGAACGGCCGGGCCATTTCACCGCGAGCGCTCTGGTCGTGAACGAGCAGCGGGATCGGGCGTTGCTCCTGCATCACGCCAAGCTCAGGATCTGGGTGCAGCCGGGTGGCCACGCTGACGGCAACGCCAACCTCCTGGCCGTGGCGCTGTCCGAAGCGACAGAGGAGACTGGCATCTCGGGCCTGCGGATCTGGAGCGAGGCGATCGACCTCGATGTCCATCGGGTGGACCCCCCCACCGAGGACGCCCACCTCCACCACGACGTGCGGTTCCTGGCGTTGGCGCCATGTGCCGCCGTGGTCGACCCGAACCACGAGTCGACCGCCCACCGTTGGGCGGCGCTGGAGGAACTGCCGTCTCTGGGCGTCGACCCCGGACTTCAACGGATGGCCGAGACCGGCATGGCCCTGGCCCGCAAACTCGATTAGTGTCCTGAGACGGCGTGGAGCGCATTGTGACTAGAGGTTGTGCGTTGTGTCTAGTAATTGTGCGTTGTGTCTAGAAGTTGTGTTACCATGCGTGCATGGGTGAACCGTCAGGGCTGGGTACACCAGCGGGCACGCCGTTCTCCCCGCATTTCGGCGGGACGCCGAACACTCTTGTCGGACGCGACGACTTGCTCACCACTCTCGGCTCCGGGCTGGCGACAGGTCCGAACGACAAGTGGTACACGACCATCGTCATGGGAGTCAGAGGGTCAGGCAAGACGACGATCCTCAACGAAATCGAGGACAGGGCAGCCGCCGACGGTTGGGTTGTCCTGTCATTAGACGCCGGGACACCTCTGCTTCTTGACCGCATCATCCAGGCAATAGCCCAGGCGGGACGGTCATATGAGTCTCTGGAAGCAGTCGCGGACACAACAGGACGAAGTGTCGGCAAGAGCCTCGGAATCAGGCTCGGTCCCCTTCAAGGCAAGCTCGAAGCATCCGACTTTTTTCAGTCGCCTCAGACGGGTCTGCGGGAGCATCTGGTGGTGCTAGCCCATCAGGCGATGAAGTACGGGGCTTCGGTGCTGCTGACCGTGGACGAGATGCACGCCATAGACAGAGGCGAGGGACGCAGACTCGCCAACGACATTCAACACGTCACCAGACGAGCGAACCTGCCGGTCGCTTTTGTCGGGGCCGGACTCTTAGAGCTGCGCCACACCCTAATGAGAGACCGCAAGATGACCTTCTTTCACCGATGCGAAGACTACGAACTGCCACCACTCAACGAAATTGACGCCATCAACGGCCTCGCATCACCCATTGAAGACGCTGGCGGTTCGATTACCGCTGACGCGTTGCGCTTAGCGGCGTCAGCGGTGGACGGATCGCCCTATCGACTGCAGGTGATCGGAGATGCAGCCTGGAGACTGTCCGACGCTCCCGCGAAGCCCATCACTTCCCACACCGTCGATTTGGCTGTGACCGCAGCACAACACACGGTCGAAAAGAACATCAGCATCCCCGCATGGCATGACCTGACCGAACGAGAGAAGTCCGTGCTCAAGTCGCTGGCCGGCCACAACGGAATGTCGAACGTCGCCAGAGTGGCCCAAGACACAGGGATCAGCAACAAACGAGCAAGCGGGCTGCTCGCCCACCTCCGCGACAGCGGCTACGTCGCTTCGCTCGGCGACGCGAAATACCGCATGACCGGGCTCGTGTCGCCGAGAGTGGCGCTTGAACCCGAACCGTTAGAAGTTGACAGTGCCGATACAGAACACCAAACCGGCGACCGGCTACGTCGAAACCGTCCGAGATGCCGCCAATGGATGCCACGCGCCCGTGCCTACTGTGTCTTGACAGAAGGCCATGCTGGACGGTGCCGTTCAAGCTGAGCAAGTCCACCATCGCGAGCATCCGTCCCGTTCCCGCAGTAGAGCTGACCGGCACCGCAGCCGAGCGCATGCCAGGGTTAGAGGTCAAGGGGTGTGTGGCAGCTCTCCATGTCGTTCACGTTGGCGAGACCGTCGATGCGGCGGGTGTAGATGCCGCCCTCGGCCCGCTCGGTGAGGATGAAGCGGAGGTCCGAACCTTCGGCGGACTCGCCGAGGCTCTGCAGCTTGGACACATGGCGCCAACGGTCCTGGAGGTATGCATCCCAGTCGGCGAACCAGGCTTCGAGAATCAGCAGATCGTGGCTGTCTGTCACATGCGCGTCTACGGCGCCCCGCAGGGCTGTGACCATCGTTTCGGTCAGCTCCGTACCCGCGATTATCTGCTTGGTGCGCTCGGCGACGGTGTCTGCGTCGCGGCCTGTGGGCAACGCGTTGATCTCGCTCTGCAGCGGCAGGCAGGCTGCTTCGGCGGCAGCGGCGAAGGGCCTGCTCTCGAGGCGGTCTGGATTGTCGCGGGGGGCGAACAGGTAGATCCAGGCCCACATGGCGACGATGGCCAGCACCACCAGGGTCAGCGCCGCCCTGATCGACAAGCGTCTCAGTCTCGTTGTTGTGTCCATCGCTGTGGTGTGCATCGCTGTTGTGTCCATCTTCGGTGGTTCCATCACAGGCCTTCTGAGTCTTCTGACCCGGCGCGCGGGTTGACCCAGATGATGGCGATCTGACCTGCTGCATCGGTCGTGTCTGCAACCGGGTTCTGGGCCCAGACCCTGCCGGGCCGGGTCTCGCCTTCGGACTCTGGATTCTGGATGATCCGCGTGTCGACGCCGAGCCCGGCGCTGGCCAGCGACTGCTTGGCTTCGCTCTCGAGCAGGCCGACAACGCTCGGGACCGGGACGGCCTGGGGTTCGACTGCGATCTCAACGGTGATGACGACATCGCCGGGCGCCTCGGATCCCGCTGCGGGAACCTGCATGAAGATCGTCCCGGGCTCATAGTCGGCGGTTTCTCGCTCAACGACGGTGATGGTGAAGAACTCCTCCTCCATCTGGAGTCTGAGCTCTTCGTCGATGGTTCGTCCGAACAGGTCGGGCACAACGATCACCTCGGGCGCATTGGGCAGCGTTGTGGTGGTCGAGCTCGTTGGAGGCGTCTGAAACCCTTCGACGGGCAGGCCGTCGTGCATCTCATCCATGACTTCTTTCCAGATCAGCGCCGGGAAGGTACCGCCGGCGACCTCGCGCCCCCCGAACTCGTTGGTCATCGGCACCTGCCCGACGGGATAGCCGACCCACACCGCGGCGGTGCGCTGGGCCGTGTATCCGACGAAGGTTGCGTCTGCGTTGTTCTGCGAAGTCCCCGTCTTGCCCGCGGCGGTGCGACCACCGTCGAGTTGTGCACGGGTGCCGGTTCCGTTGACGATGGTCCCCGTCAGCACCCAGGAGATCTGGTTGGCTACCGATGCGCTCAGAACCGGTGCGGGGTTGGGGGACGCCTCATACAGCAGGGTCCCGTCGGGGTTGGTGATATGGGTGACAATGATCGGGTCCACCCGCACCCCCGAGCGTTTGAAGGTGGAGAACACGGTGGACAGCTCGACCATGTTGACGTTCTCGGTGCCGAGCACCGCGGCGCACACCGGTGCGATCCGGCCGACCCCGACACCCAGCCTCTCGGCCATCTGCACGAAACTCGGGGGTCCGATGCGCTCGATCAGTTGCGCGTAGACCGTGTTGATTGAACTACGTGTAGCCCTGATCAAGGTGACGCTCGCATCGCCGGCGCCGCCTTTCACCTCCCAGGGCGCCCCGCAGACCGGAAAGTTGTCGATCTCGATCTCGCTGGGGGCCTCCCAGACGCTGGTCACGGGAATGCCGCCCTGAACCGCGGCGGCGAGACCGATGGGTTTCATGGCCGAACCGGCTTGGCGCCCCGACCCCGACGCGAGATTGAACTTGGCATCGTCGCGCTCGCCGAAGAAGTCCCGTCCGCCGAACATGGCGAGGATGTGGCCGTCGTCGCTGGGGGTCGTCCCCATCACCACCGCGGCCGCGTCGGGGTTCTCGCTGCCGTCCTCGCGGAAGCGGGGGAGAGCGCGCTCCACGGCCGCTTCGGTGCGGGCCTGAAGTTCCAGGTCGATGGTGGCGTGGATTGTGAGCCCGCCCTCGAACAGCAGGCGTGCGCGGTCCTCGCGGGTCTCGCCGAACGCCTCGTTGTCGAGGAACCACTGCTTCACGTCCTCGACGAAGTAGGCGGCCGGATACTGCTCTTCGAGGATCGACACGTCGTCGACCAACTCGATCGGCTCGAGTCGTGCGAACTCGTACTCCTCGACTGTGATGTAGTCGTTGGCATACATGCGCAGCAGCACGAGGTCGCGCCGGTCCCGCGCCTCATCGGGGTTCAGGTAGGGGTTGTAGCGGCTCGGCGCCTGGATGAACCCGGCCAGTGTCGCCGCCTCGACGAGGCTCAGTTCGGTCACCTTCAGGCAGTCTCCGCCCACAACGCCGCGCAGAGCGCAGTCCGGGGCGCCGAAGTACTGGCGGGCGGCGGCCTCGATGCCGTATGCACCGTTGCCGAAGTAGATCCAGTTGAGATAGCGCTCGAGTATGAATCTCTTGGTGTAGCGCTGCTCGAAGCGCAGGGCCATGAAGAGTTCTTCGATCTTGCGGCTGCCGGTGTTGTCGCTGCGGTCGAGGAACACGTTGCCCACGTACTGCTGGGTGATGGTCGAACCACCCTCGCTGATCCCACCGGCGCTCACATTGGACCGCGCGGCGCGCAGGATCGCCTTGAGGTCGATGCCGTTGTGGTCCCAGAAACGCTCGTCCTCAATGGCGATCACCGCGTTCTGCACGACTTCGGGAATGTCCGCGATGGGCACGTCGATACGGTTCTGTTCTCCCCGAAGGCTGGTGATGAGTCTGCCGTTGCGGTCGAGCACGACCGAGGACTGGGCGGTCCCCAAGGCGTCGACCGAGAAGTCGGATCCGAACAGAGTGTCGAAGTCCTTGGTCTCGAAGCTGCAGCCGGCGGCGATCACGGCGATTGACATCAGCGCTGCTAGATGGCGTCGAACGGCGATTGACATCAGCGCTGCTAGATGGCGTCGAACGGCGATTGCCGTCAGCGCTGCAAGATGGCGTCGAACGGAGCGTCGGGGGCGGCGCATGGTCCTCATTGTGCTTACAAACGCCGCCTTATCCTCACCACTGAATTGTTCACGACCAACCGTTCGATCTCCTATCGTGGTGCTATATGACTGGAGCGGCTGTCGTCGACGATCTCGGGTTCCGCGGCCTGCTGCAGGATCACACCGAAGAGGCCGCTCTGAGGGATCTGCTCGAACCGAGCGGCGTCAGCGTGTACCACGGAATCGACCCGACAGCTCCGAGCCTGCACCTCGGCAATCTCATCGGGGTGCTGGTCCTTCGTCGATTCCAGGACGCCGGCCACCGGCCGATTGCGCTGGTGGGCGGCGCGACCGGGATGATCGGCGACCCCAGCGGCCGCTCGGGTGAACGGAACCTGCTCGACGAGGCTGAACTTGCCACCAACCTGGCCGGGATCAGATCCCAACTGCAGCGGTTGCTCGACTTCGGCGGCGCGGGCGGCGCCGAGCTGGTCAACAACTACGACTGGACCCGCGATGTCACCCTGCTCGAGTTTCTGCGCGATGCCGGAAAGCACCTCACCGTCAACCAGATGGTGGCCAAGGAATCGATCCGTTCAAGGATGGCCTCCGATGCGGGCATCTCCTTCACAGAGTTCAGCTACATGTTGCTGCAGGCCTTCGATTTCTGGTGGCTGCACGAGAACCGCGGGTGCAGCCTGCAGATCGGCGGTTCCGACCAGTGGGGCAACATCACCGCCGGGATCGACCTGATCCGCAAGCGCGGCGGTGCCCGGGCCCACGGCCTCACCTGGCCGCTGATGACTCGCAGCGACGGCAGCAAGTTCGGCAAGACTGCGCAGGGCGCCGTCTGGCTGGACCCGGCCCTGACGTCGCCCTATGAGTTTCATCAGTACTTCCTGAGGGTCAGCGATGCAGACGTGGAGCGCACGCTGCTGCAGTTGACGCTGCTCGGTGTCGGGGACGTCTCTGAGATCATGCGAGCACACTTGGAGAGCCCCGAGCATCGCCTGGCTCAGCATGAACTCGCGGACTCGATCACCGCGCTGATTCATGGCCCGGTGGAGTTGCGCCGTGCCAAGCGCGCTGCGGCGGTGTTGTTCGGCGGCGGCGACCTCGACTCGGAGGGGTTGGAGTCGCTGCGCGGGATTGTTCCCGAGTCGCTCGTGGCAGCGGGTTCGGTCGGTGCGGACGAACCAGTCGTGGACCTCCTGGTGGCGACCGGCGTGTGCACGTCTCGAAGTGATGCCCGCCGCTCGGTCAAGGGCGGCGGGATCAAGGTCAACGGCCGGGCTGTGACCGCGGGCTCGGACTCCGTGGCGCTGATCGGTGGGCGTTTCGCCTTGCTGCAGCGTGGGAGGAAGCAGCGCCATCTGGCGGTGTTCGGCGGCTGATCTGGGCGGGCGCCTGCCGGAGGGGCCGATCTGAAAAATAATCTGCCCGAACGGGTTGCCGCACCGTGGCTCTTTCGGTAGCTTAGGGACTCGCCTCTTCCGACGCTAGGTCTGATGAGCGTGCAGCGAGGCATCAACAGGCCGATTCACTTTGGTCAGTGTGCCTGGCACTTCGGTGCTGAGTGCTCCTTGAAAACGGAAGAGACGGACGCAAAGCGAGTGCGGGTGACGTTTTGGATTTCGCGATCCGAAACGGCATCTGTCAATTCAATGCCGGGGTTCAACGGCCCCGGTGAGCCAGTTCGTTCGACTTCGGCTGTTTCAGCCTCGGTTGGACGAACGAACCTTCTCTGAGCACCTATCGGTGGTCGGAGGGGAAAACTGGTCACTGCAAGCCAGCGGTGACCGGCTCTACGTAGACGCTGGATGCCTTACGCGATCACTTCGGTGTTTTCACCTGAGTGACTGAGGCATCCGCAACCCGATCTGAAGACCGGTCTCGACTGGTCGGAGATCTCGACGGAGAGTTTGATCCTGGCTCAGGACGAACGCTGGCGGCGTGCTTAACACATGCAAGTCGAACGAGAAGCCGGAGCTTGCTCCGGTGGAAAGTGGCGAACGGGTGAGTAACACGTGAGAAATCTGCCCTAGAGACCGGGACAACCATCGGAAACGATGGCTAATACCGGATACCCCCATTCGACCGCCTGGTCGGGTGAGGAAATGCTCAGGTGCTCTAGGAGGATCTCGCGGCCTATCAGCTTGTTGGTGGGGTAACGGCCTACCAAGGCTTCGACGGGTAGCTGGTCTGAGAGGACGATCAGCCACACTGGGACTGAGACACGGCCCAGACTCCTACGGGAGGCAGCAGTGGGGAATATTGCGCAATGGGCGAAAGCCTGACGCAGCAACGCCGCGTGAGGGATGACAGCTTTCGGGTTGTAAACCTCTTTCAGTGATGACGAAAATGACGGTAGTCACAGAAGAAGCTCCGGCCAACTACGTGCCAGCAGCCGCGGTAACACGTAGGGAGCGAGCGTTGTCCGGATTTATTGGGCGTAAAGAGCTCGTAGGCGGTTTCGTAAGTCGGATGTGAAAACTCAGGGCTCAACCCTGAGACGCCATCTGATACTGCGATGACTAGAGTCCGGTAGGGGAGCATGGAATTCCTGGTGTAGCGGTGGAATGCGCAGATATCAGGAGGAACACCAACAGCGAAGGCAGTGCTCTGGGCCGGTACTGACGCTGAGGAGCGAAAGCATGGGGAGCAAACAGGATTAGATACCCTGGTAGTCCATGCCGTAAACGTTGGGCACTAGGTGTGGGGCCTTCTAACGGGTTCCGTACCGTAGCTAACGCATTAAGTGCCCCGCCTGGGGAGTACGGCCGCAAGGCTAAAACTCAAAGGAATTGACGGGGGCCCCCACAAGCGGCGGAGCATGTTGCTTAATTCGAGGCAACGCGAAG
>JAHQYN010000219.1 GCA_024421085.1 Acidimicrobiia bacterium | reverse complement strand
CTTCTTGTAACTTCTTTGCTGAGAACCCATCGGACGCAGCCTCCTTTTCTAAGACCACCAACCCTGCCCGATGTAGCGTAGAAAAACCCAGAATCTGTCGCGCGAAGTCAGACGCACAACACTGGCATCCCGATCTGGGCAGCTCGGCGGTCGACGATGTGGGCGAATGTGCGGACGTGGAGGTGTCGGGGGGCTGTCTGGTCGCCGTGTCGTGTGGGCCGGAGCAGGGGGCCGTCTGCGTGGCCGGCTGCGTCAGCCATGCCTTGACGGGGCAGTCGTCTGCCCGTCGCCGGGGCAGCGTGAATTGGACTGCTGTCGTTGCCGACGTACTTCCTGCTGCCTAGGTTGGTAGATCTTTGTTGCGAGAGGGGTTCGGCAGCGTTGGTGACAGGGATGTGGTCGGTCGCGTACACATTCGTCTGCGCTGGCGCGGTCCACGATCATGCGCGACGAAAAACGTAGGACTTGGTGATGGCCACCGGAAATGTCGATAAAGATCGTTTGTACTACGTGATGGGGCTACGGGACCTCTTGCCGTTGGCTGTGGGTTGCCACTATTTTCGGATGCCGACGAACGAGGGGGATCACGACCCGCATGGTACTGCGGGACTCGAATGCTGGCTGGTCCAAACGCAGCATGACGGCAGCAGCGTGCTTGGAGGCGGTCCAGTTGGCGAGGTCGCCTCCAAGTTCTTGAATCGCGATGCGATGTTGGAACGCGTCCAACGCATGGTCGACGGGGTGAATCCCGAAGGCGGCGTTTTCGTGGACCATCGCAAGTATGGAGGGTGGGAGGAGGAGAAGGAGTCGCTCGGACCCTCACCAGAAAAAGGGCTGTTCACGGTGGCGATCGTTGGAGGGGCCCGCGGCAAGGGTCCAGAAGAACTGACCCATTGGACGCGTTCGTTTCGGCTTGTCACAGAGTGGGTTGATTCGCTACGTCCGTACGCTGATGCTCCGCTACCGACGATTACCGAGGTCGAGTCGATATACCCGGTCTATCTCATCGTGTCCGAATCAGCTTCAGGTGACCGCGAGCACAGCGGGTCTGTAATCAACACTGCAGATAGGAGGGTACACGTTCCTATCAGCCGGGAGGTCACTGACGCTGCTGCTCACCATTTCAGGCAGCGACAACTGGGCAATCCCTCTGCCTTCGTTGTGGACTGGGTCGCTAAAGCTGAATCCTCCCACTCTCTCGGCGACCACGGTCAAGCCCTCATATATTCCGCTATCGCGGCCGAATTGATCGTGAAGCACACTGCCTGGATCATGAAATGGGAAGACCAACGCTTCAGCCCGGATTCCCTCAAGAAGCTCATCAAGCGGCGACCTATGGAGTTGATCGAAGAACTCGGATCCGAACTCGGCTTTGAGCCCCCAGGCAACGACGGTTGCTCGGAGGAGATACAGGCTTGGCGGACAAATATTGCCAAACCACGAAACAATATGGTGCACTTCGGGCGGTGTCCTTCCGGGAGTGAATCCGGCGCTGCGGTAAACGCAGTGAGAGACTTCGGCGCCTACCTTGAGGATAGGATCGCCGCTTGCGCAGACCGGTACCCCATCTCCGCGCTGGTGCTGTGTGACACAGACCGAATCTCTGACCATGCGGCCCGTGAACGGGTACTGAGCTTATCCGAGCGACATGACGAGTTTGTGTGTGAGTACATCAACGCGCTCGCAGGGGAGCACCGCTAACAGGCACCGAGTTTAGTGGCGCTTCGCGTTTTGGGTCGGAGTCGGTGGGGTGAGGGTCCGCGGTTGAAGGCGGGGGTCCGGTCCTTGGTCGGCGATGTCAGTTGTGTTGGTGTGCCGGGGGGTTGGTGGCCGGTTTGGTTCTGCGGTTTGGACAGGCTCTGACAGCACCGCGTTCGGTGGTTTGTGGGTTAGGGGCCGTTGGGTGGGTTGTTGGGGTTGATGATTTGGTAGCCGGTGTTGGTTTTGGTGACAATGTGGCCGCGGTCGTGGATGTTGTGGTGGCATAGCGGGCAGGCGAGGCACATTTCGTCGATGTTGGTGTGTCCGCCTTGTTCCCAGGGTTTGATGTGATGGATTTCGCAGCGTTCGGGTCCGGCGGTGCAACCTTTGCCTCGGCAGTGCCGGTCGCGGGCGATGATGGCTTTGGTTTGGGCTTCGGTGGCGTGTCGGCGGGTGCGCCCCACCCAGATGGGCTGTCCCTTGCCGTCAAACAGCACCCCGGTAACCGCCGCGGTGCAGATGAGCCGTTCCAGCACGGTCTGCGGTAATGCTTCACCACCAACGATCTCCGCGACACCGGTCGGGTTGTCACCGCGGAGGCGTTCGATGTCGGCTATGGCGATGAGCTGGTGCCGGGTGCTGCCCGGCCCGCGACGCGCTGGGTTGGTCAACAACGCGACGAACGCGTCGGCCATGCGTTGCGGGACGGTGCGCACATCGTCAGGAGAACCGTCGCGGCCGCCGTCGCCGCGCCACAGACGGTCATACTCAACATCGATGGCTTTGCGTACTTGTTGGTAGCTGACCGGGTCGAGTTTCGCGAACAGTGTCCCCATGCCGTCGTCGTCGACCCAATGCTTCAACGACCGGTCGCGGCGCTGCCGTTCATAGCGTTCGGTGCCGTTGTCGGGTTGGTTGCGGTTCACCCACCGCCGCGACTGCTCTGTGAACGTATCAACCGAGGATTCCTCAGCAAGACCGGCCAGTTGATCGTTGACTTGCTGCGGCGAAGTCTTGACAGCCGCGCTCACAGCCACCTCGGCGTGCTCTGTGGTGATCTTGCCTTGAGCCAACGACTCCGCCA
>JAHQYN010000218.1 GCA_024421085.1 Acidimicrobiia bacterium | reverse complement strand
AGCACTGTTCACTCGGTCTTGTCGGTAGGTTACGCACGCTATCGGTTGTCTGCTGAATGTGAGCTTGACCCTCGGGAAGCCGATGTGGCGAGCCGACCCTAGCCCTGGGAGTGGTGGTTTATCTGACGTCTCGCCTCCCCGCGGTTGATCGCGTGGGCGATGTGTTCAGCGGTCACGCACTTGTCGAGGTGGCGGACCATTGCTCGGATGGTGTCGAGGGCCACTACCTCCACTTCAGCCGCGCTGAATCCTTCCATTTCCTGTGCGACTCCAGTCAGATCGAAGTCGCACCGCACTGATCGCAGCTTCAAGGCCAGAATCTCGAAACTTGGTGACAAACACCTGTCCACCAAGTAGCTTGTTGTTCATGAGCAACGTACAGGAATATCTGGTGTCGTCTTCGGGTCAGATGTGTCTACCCGCCCCGGTTCGGCATCGCTGGAACCTTGATGACGGAGGACCAGTCGACATACTCGACCTCGGGTTTGGTGTGCTGGCGGTTCCGAAGGGCGAGGGACGCCGACTGCTAGCCGATCTCCTTGGGAGGGACGAGCATGCCGACTTCGTGCGCGGGTTGGCCGAAGACCCAGATCTCGCCACCACATGAAGCAGGCGGTTCTTGACGACCATCTTCTACGTGATCTGCTTTCGGGTGAGTTGAGCGACGGGTTGGCGAAGGTGCTCGTCGATCACGAACCGGCCACAACGAATCTCTATCTCGTGCGGCTATGTCGAAGCGTTGTGTCGGCTGCCGGAGGAACTCTGACCGGTTCGTGGCCCCGCAGTGCCCGCCGAGAGTTGGGGCGACAACTCCTCGACCTGCCCTCCGATATTGAAGTAGTACCTGTTCGCAACCTTGCCTACCGCATGGCCGAACTTGCAGACGCGCATCAACTCTCTACTCTCGGTGCCGAAGCGGTAGCGGCTTCCGAACACCTTTCTGCACCGCTTTGCGTGTGGGCCGGAGACGACGGGCCGCGCATCCGGTCTGCGATGTCCCATCTCGACGGTGATTACCGCTCAATCCCCCGCTGAAATAGGGTGAGACCATGTCGCAACAGGCTGAGCTGACCCGTCTCAAGAATGACGCACCCCTCGAAGACGTTCTTGGCGTGCTCGGGCCGAGCTGTGTGGACGGCGGCCTCCATTGGTGGTTGCGACAGGTCGGCCATAATGGCCGGTGAGGAGTCAGCAATGTAGGCGATCACCCGTTCGGTTCTCATCGATCAATGACTTTTTTGACGCGTTGTCGTGTGGGTTGGTATCGTGGTCTGCGACCTCCCCAGGGTGAGTAACCCTGGGTCGACGGCTCCGGCTTGCAGCCGGGGCTGTCTAGTTTTTCGGCCCTGTGCAGCCATCCACATAATTCCTCCGCCGGATTCGCTACCTACCGCTCGCCGAGCACTGTTCACTCGGTCCTTGTCGGTAGGTTACTCACGCTATCGGTTGCCTGCTGAATGTGAGCTTGACACTCGGGAAGCCGATGTGTCGCCTCGGACCCTAGCCCTGGGAGTGGTGGATTATCTGACGTCGCGCCTCCCCGCGGTTGATCGCGTGGGCGATGTGGTCAGAGGTCACGCACTTGTCGAGGCGGCGGACCATTGCTCGGATGGTGTCGAGGGCCACTACCTCCACTTCAGCCGCGCTGAATCCTTCCATTTCCTGTGCGACTCCAGTCAGATCGAAGTCGCACCGCACTGATCGCAGTTTCAACGCCAGAATCTCGGATCGGGCGGTCTGGTCGGGAGACTCGAACTCGACTATCTCGTCGAATCTTCGCCAGACTGCGGAGTCCAGCAGCGTTGGGTGGTTCGAGGTGGCGATGAAGAGCGAGTCGCTTCGATGATCGTCCACGACTTGCAGCATCGCAGCGACTACCCGACGCAACTCGCCGTGATCGGCCCGGTCGCCTCGTTCCCGTCCGAGCATGTCGAACTCGTCGAATATCAGAACCCACGATCCCACGTCGAGAAAACTGAAGATCTGTTCAAGGTGCCGTGCCGTTTCACCCAGGTATGACGAGACGATCGTGGCCAACCGAACACGGGCGACGGGTAACCCGAGCTCTGCGGCCGTGGCTTCGGCGCTTGCTGACTTACCGCTTCCTGGCGGGCCTACCAACAGCACGCTCGACCGTGGCGAGACTCCGTGTGCCCGCAGTGCCGATCGTTGTCGGAACTCTTCGACCAGCGACTCGAACACGCTGACTACCGAGCCGGGCAGAACTAAGTCATGGAACGACACGCCTGGTTCCTCCAGCGAGATCAGTGGGAGGTCGTCGCGAGTCTTGGGCAGGGGTCGTAGTGAAGAAACGTGTGGTGGTCTTCGCCGGTGGCCGGGTTCTTCGAGGATCGCTTCAAGCTGCTCGGCGACGAGGTCGTGCCGTTTTCGCCGCTCGTCATCGATCAATTCTTTCGCGGCGCGCTGAAACGCCGCATCGTCGCCCCGCTGATGACTGCGGAGCAGCGCCTTCACCAAGTCACTGCGTGCCACCACATGAGCATACTCGCGCACTGTGCCACCGCGTGTCTGCCCGACGTACGCCAGCACCTTCCGTGCATCGGTCGCATCGGAGCAATTGACTGTCTGGCCCTCGTAGAGAGCCGACCCTCGCATGGGCTCTGTGGTCTCTGCGGTGGTCTCGTAGATGAGCCAGCGGTTCATGAGATTAGTTCGTTGCGGCGGAGCGCTCGTCTGATCGTTTCCGATTCTCGGCGACCGAGTTCTTGTTGCCAGAATCCTGTGCCGGTTTGCTGACATAGGTCACGATGATCTGTCGGATCTCACGCGACGACAGGATC
>JAHQYN010000217.1 GCA_024421085.1 Acidimicrobiia bacterium | reverse complement strand
GCAACCTGCTCTTTCGGCATGTGGGGCGTCTCGCTCGCCGGCTTGCTGCGCGATCGGTTGTAATCGAGAACGTGCCCGGCTTGCGTCGCGTCAACGGCGTCACCTACACCGACAAGATCACAGCGTCATTGCGGCGATGCGGATATCGGACTTGGAAGCAACCGGCTGACCTCCGAGCGTCCGACTTCGGAGTACCGCAGAATCGACGGCGCCTCTTTTTCGTTGGGGTCAAGCGCGGTATCGAATTGCCTGAGCCACCGCGTCCCACCCACGCGCCAAATGAGGGCCGAGCAATGGACCTGTCGTTGCGGCGGACGCCTTCATTAGCAGAGCGGTTGGAGGACCTGCCTCCACTTGAACCTGGCGCGGGGGCAGAACGGTTGCGGCTTGACGACGGACGGGTCGTGTTGAACTCCCAGGCGATGGCCCATTCGCCAAGAGTGGTCGCGAAGATCAACGCAATACCGGAAGGCAGCGGTCCGATCTCGTACCGTCGGCTTGAGAGTGACATAGCCAGAACCTTGGTAGCGGGCCATCGTGCGCTACCGGTGCACCATGATCAGGATCGCACAATCACCGTTCGTGAAGCGGCACGCATCCAAGGATTCCCTGACGAGTATTTCTTTTGCGGTCCGCGCTCCACGCAGCCGCTTCAGGTAGCGAACGCAGTGCCTCCATCGCTCTCCGAAGCGGTTGCTCGGCAGCTTCTGAGATCATTGGAGATGACATGAGTTCTGCGCCTGAGACTCAAGCGGCCTCCGATGCGAAACTCACCGCGGACATCAAGGCCAGCACTAGAGACGAGCCGGTCAGTGCCCGACTGAGAACCGACGAGCATGTGTTGGCGCGTGTCACAGACGGGATCTACCGAAAACCAGGGTCAGCCATTCGATAACTGGTGTCGAACGCTTACGACGCTGACGCGACTCAAGTGGTCATCAAGACCGATCGGCCACGGTTCGAGACGCTGTCGATCGAAGATGACGGCAACGGCATGACACCCGATGCGCTCGCTTACCTGCTCCATCACATCGGGGGAAGCGCGAAGAGATCACTGGGCGGCGGCGACCTGGGGATCACGGATCGGAATGATCCCATGTGCAGCCCGAACGGTCGACGGTTGATCGGCAAGATCGGAATCGGACTGTTCTCGGTGAGCCAACTGACCAACCGGTTCCACATCGTCACCAAGACTCAGGGAGACGATTGGCTCACCGTCGCGTCCGTCGTGCTTCGTCAATACTCGGACGACGGCCCACCAGAGACTGACGACGAAGGAAAATACGAAGCAGGTCTCGTGAAGATCTGGCGCGAGCCAGCTTCGGACCCAGAGGCCCACGGCACAACGATCACCCTGACCGGCATCCGACCCCAGACCCGCGACACCCTCCGCAGCAACGACATTTGGGCTGTTGTCGACGTGGACCCGTCGCTGGACCCCGAAGAATCGCGAACGGTCGAGCCTCCGATTTTCCACATCGGTCGGGTCAAACAGGTCGACGAATCAAGCCTTGAGGGCGATCCACAAGCCTACGACAACCTCCCTTGGTCGTCTGACGATGATCCCGATGCCGCGTTTAGGAAGCTGGTCGACGCTGTCTGGGCACAAGTCAAAGGCAAATCGAAGAACCCGCGACTCGGCGACATCTTCGACTACTACTTGCGCATGGTCTGGCAGTTGAGCCTGTCAATACCGGTTCCGTACGTATTTGGGAGTCCCTTCGAACTAAACATAGGGGACGGGATGTATCTCTACGAGATCCCGAAGTCCACCAAATCCGCGGCCCAGCGTTTCGAGCTCGCCGAGGGAAAGACGATTCTTGGGACGCGTTCGATCGGACATGGCGCAAGCGTCGGCGACGACTTCGCTGTCTACTTCGACGACTTGCGGCTGACGCGTCCCCTCAAGTTCACGGACTTGCCGAAGACGACCCACGCTGTCCCCAAGCCCATCTTGTTCGTGGGCCGTTGTCGTGAAGAATTCAAGGGGATCCGTCATGAGTTGTCTGGAGGATCGCTCGAGTTTAAGGCGTACTTAATCTGGACACCGAAAGTCGCGCCCACCGAGCACCAAGGTGTCCTGGCTCGAGTCCATGGCTCCAGCGGAACGCCGTTCGATCCGACGTTCATGCGCTACCAGGTGTCCGAGCAAACCAGACTCAGGCAGATCACGTGCGAGATCTTTGTCTCGCAGGGGCTCGAAGCAGCACTGAACATCGATCGAGAGTCATTCAACTTCGCGCACCCGCATGTCGTGTACATCACTCAGTGGCTACACGCCACGCTTCGCCGCGTCGCGACCGCGCAGAAGCGAATTGCCAGCGACATTCGAGCCGAGCGCCGCGCAACTGATGCCGCAAAGACCGAGGCTGCTGTGTCGGAGTTTGCTCGGAAAGCTTGGCTCGAAGAGTCGGACGATCCAGGCGCAGAACCTCCCCATGTCGTGTTCGATGAAGGTCCCGACGAGCCGCTGATCGAAGAACCCGGGACCTTCCGATTCCGGCGGGAGGCGATTCTTGGCGAGAAGCCAGCTCGGCATACGGTCGCAGACGAGACGACCGAGAAACAGATGCAAGCGCTCGTTCAACTGCTAGCGGCCTTCGACGTGCTCGAATACCTGTCGGAACAACAGCAGGAACGGCTTCTGGCTGGTATTCGCGAGATCCTCGAGGCACGCGCGTAGTGAGCGATTCCTCGGGCGACAACGATGAACTCTTCTCGGCTATCTTTGGCGATCTCAATTATATGGTGGCCGAACTCAACCGGAGAGAGTTCAAGCCGTGGCACCGGGCGAGAAAGCAATTCGTCCGACGTGAACAATGGGCCGCACAGCTCAGACGCCTCTTTACCGATCGACA
>JAHQYN010000216.1 GCA_024421085.1 Acidimicrobiia bacterium | reverse complement strand
TCACAAAGATCCAACCGAAGTTCCGCATTTCGCTCCTTTATGAACGGTGCGTACGTATCCGCGACTTGGCTGACAGACTTATGCAGATCGATTCGGCCTACCCGTCGCTTGTCACGGTCAACGAGGCTCAGCGTGCCGTCTGTGAACGCCCCAAGCGTGGCGGTGCTTGACTCGACTAGTCCGATGGGTTCGGTGATCTTGTCTGGTACGGGGTCGAAGAAGACCTTGAGGTGTCGCCGAATAACTCCCACCGCTCGCCTGATGACTTTGAGTGGTCCGCTTGCATACTCGTGTGAGAACGTCGCGGCAGCGATCCCCGCTGTGCTCAAGGTTCTATAGAGCTGAACCTCTTCTCGCATGGTCTTCTGCGCTTGCTCCTGAGCGTCCGCGTAGCTGTCGAACAGGTCCTTGGCCTTCGCGGCTGCCGGCGCTTCTTCGGCGAGGCGACCGAGTTGCTTCTCGACCTTCTCTCGGAGCTGTCGTTCCTTGGGCACGAAACTGGTGCGCCGCCCCTGACGACGCGCCTCCCTCGCCTTGAGACGTTCACGCGCCATCCAATCGAGCGCATCTGTAGCCATTTGGCGCAGGTCTGCGAAAGCGGGGCTCTCGATGACACCGGAGCGATCCGTCTTTTCGGTAAACGCACCATCGTCGGCATCAACGCAGATGCGTCCGATCGCGGTGTTGGTGCTCGGGCGTAACTCGGGACTCCGAACGCGACTAAGGTCTAGGCGGAGCCAGTCATTTCCAGGGTCACCGTACGGCGGGACGCGGATACCGTTGACGTAAAGCATGACTCCACCGAACTCGGTAAGCCATTCTTTGACATCTCCCACCGTCGTGTTCCTGCTCTCGAAGGTCTGCTTGTTTAGGATGAAGGCCCACAACTCGAAACGCGCTGGCGGACACCGGTAAGGTTCGTCGAGTTTGTGCAAATTGGAATGCGAGGCTTCGTACAGCGTTTCACCTCGCCAATCCGAGAGTGTCGCCGATGCTAGACCGTCGACACCGACTGTTGCTTCAAGCCTGAATTCGGCGGCATCGAAGTACTTCTTTTGGACGAGTGCTTCAAGGTCGTCGAATTCCCGGGTTGCAAGCCTCGTACGAAAGTCGTGCAGATCGTCGCCGAAGGGATCCGACAGCAACAGCAATGCCCGAGCCAAGCGCTTGACCTCTCTGCGACCGAGGTGTCCGGTGACGCTGAAAATGCCAATGTCGGTTCCGTCCGCCTGATCCGGCTGACGGTTGTGTGTCTGGATCTTGATATCAACGTCCTCGATTGCTTGGACGTTGTCGAAATCTGACCACTTGAGGGCAATCTGATGTTCGAGTTCGGGCTCGGAGTGCGGTCTTGTTCGGATAACGGCTTTTCTGCCAGCGCGCAGGGCCGCTAGCCGGCCCAGACCCTTGCTCCCCGTGAGCACTCGGCCGCGACGAGTCGCTCCTCGGTCTACTTTCGACGAGCGGCCGAGCAACAGGAAGCTGTCGACGAGTTCTTCGGCGGTCATTCCGTCGCCGTCATCACTAACAAATATGGCACCACCGGGAGCCGTCACGTCGCTCAACCGGACTTCGCAGTTCCGAGCGTCCGCGTCACGGGCGTTCTTGACCAGCTCGATGACCCCGTGCTCCAGCGACGGGTTGAGCTCCTCGCCGAGTCGGCGCAGTATGTCGGGCGCGAATCGGAACGTGGCCATCAGCGGACCCTGTCTCTGTCTGGGCTCCAGGGAATGGACCCAACAGCGCTCACGGTGAGATGTCGGCACCTGATTACTTGGTCGAGCCAGTCATTGACCTGCTCCGACCGAAGCTGGCGCAACAGTCGTCTGCACTCTGCGAGACCCCCGTGCTTTGGCCTGAGAACCAACAGATGATTCTCAACGGCAATACCCCGTGGATCGGCAACGACTGCCGCGCGGGCACGGTATGGATCACCTGGCCGCGACGTTCTCGGAATCACCACGATCGGTCCCTGGTGCAGCCGCCCACTGAAACGGCGCGTTCTCTCAACTGCGGTGATGGTCCCCCAAACCGGAAAACCCTTGGCCACCAAGTACGGGACATGCGGCCCATCGAGTGGCGAGCGATAGTCGACTAAGGGCCCCACCGATACATCGAACCGGTCACCCACGGTCGATCCCGCCGTGCTCGGCCCCCATTCATGCGGCGGGGCACCTGTGGTCGCGTCGCGGGTCAGGCCACGCAGAATGAACACGTCGATGTCTGTCCACGGGTCGAAGCGGCCGGTTGGTTCCGGCGTATCGAGGTCGAGGCGCTCGGCAATGAAGTTCCGCCACCTTCGATAGCGGGAGCCGCTGCGGAGCACGTCGGGCAGTATCGCATGCACCTCAACCCCTCCTTGGAGCCGTACGACAGTGCGAGCCAGAAAGTCAGCTGCGCCATTGACCTTTCCCCCTGCCCAGCGGCAACTCTCGTCGCTTGTCACCGCTGCAAAGGGGGGGTTGAGCAGCAGATGCGTCGCTTTGTCGAGGTCCCGCGCGGTCAACCCGTCAGCAACGCTGAAGCGGCCGGCCACGTTGAGCTCGAGCGTCCGCAACAGCAACTCGAACCGCATCAGTGCCACCCGCGAAAACTCGTCGACGATCTCCACACCCGCCAATTCCGCTGATACATTGCCCCGGCGCACCGGATCCTCCAAGGCCCTCGCAGCGGCAAGCAACAGATCCCCAGCACCGCAGCACGGGTCGAGGACTGTCACTTGGCTTCGGACCCTGCGTAGCGGATCGGCGAGTTTGTCCGCGAGTTCGTGCGGAGTGAAGAACGCACCCAGACGGCGCCGTTCGTCTAGGGGGACAAGCCGACGGACCTCGGTGCTGGCCTGCCCGTTCAGAACACGTGAAAGA
>JAHQYN010000059.1 GCA_024421085.1 Acidimicrobiia bacterium | reverse complement strand
ACCGTAGGCATCGTCGGCACCACCAGCACCGTAGGCATCGTCGGCACCACCAGCACCGTAGGCATCGTCGGCACCACCAGCACCGTAGGCATCGTCGGCACCACCAGCACCCTAGGCATCGCCGGCCCCACCAGCACCGTAGGCATCGTCGGCACCCCCAGCACCGTAGGCATCGTCGGCACCACCAGCACCACCAGCACCATAGGAACCACCGGCACCACCAGCATCGTCGGCACCACCAGCACCGCCAGCACCACCAGCACCGCCAGCACCGCCAGCACCGTAGGCATCGTCGGCACCAGCACCGTAGGAACCACCGGCACCGGCACCGCAGGAACCACCGGCACCGTAGGCATCGTCGGCACCACCAGCACGGCGGGCATCGTTGGCATCGTCGGCACCACCAGCACCACCGGCATCGTTGGCACCACCGGCACCGTAGGCACCACCTGCACCACCAGCATCGCCGGCATCGTCGGCACCGCCTGCACCACCGGCACCGTTGGCATCGCCTCGTTGTGGGGTCCAGGTGGACGGCACCACTCGAACCTTGTCTGGATCGACACCGAGCCGATCGACAACCGACTGAGCGACCCAGTCCGAGGGCGTGCAGATCAGCGATGCAGCCGCCGCGGACCGCTGCACAGCCCAGCAGAGGTACCGCCGCTTGGCGCGGCTGAAGTTCGCAGGCAGATCGAGGGGCTGCAGATCATGGATCGTCACAATCGAACGGGGGTTCCGCAGCGCAGGCAGCCGCCCGCCGAAGTGATGCACCAGGTCCGCGTTGCGGGTTGCTCGGTGAACCTGCGTCGACTCCGCCAGTATCCGGTAGCCGCGGTTGCCCAGCGGACCCGCCACGACCGATAACGGCAGGGCCTCCATCCACGGACAGTTCTGCGTCAAACGCTTCGAGGCGACCACCTCCAGTGAAATGTCAGAAGGTGCGGCGCGCAGCACTGAAGCGAGCAGGCGGGTCGTGTACTCCTCGCTCCCACCGACGTCGCCCGGTACCAGCCAAGCAAGGTTCACAGCAACCGAGATCACCGGCTCACCTCGTCATAGACCGCGGCGATGCCCGCCGCAGTCCGCGCCCAAGACATGCTCTGTGCCCTCTGCGCAGCCGCGGCCCCGAGCTCTGAACGCAACCCGGCATCGCTGACGAGCGAATCAATGCCCGCGGCTATCGAGTCGACGTCGGCCGGGTCGACCAGCACCCCCGTCGAGCCCGCGACCTCGGCGGTGGAGGTGCCCGCGCTGGTGACCACCGCCGTGCCTTGACCCATCGCCTCGAGCACAGGCATGCCGAAGCCCTCCATGAGGCTCGGGTAGACGAACACCTCGGCCAAATCGTAGAGAACGCTGAGGTCGCAGCTCGGGACCCGGCCGAGGTGGCGCACCTCGACTGTCGAAGCGGCAATCAACCCGTTCACATCCACGCCCCAACCACCAGGCCCCACCAGCAGCAACGGCAGGCGCGTCCCGCTTCGCGCCACCGCCGAGATCAGCGACCCCAGGTTCTTGCGGGGCTCAGCCGTGCCGACCCACAGCAGGAACCGAGAAGGCAGGCGGTAACGGAACCGCACATCGTCACGCGCCTGTGCGCTCACCGGCCTGCCGGACACGCCCAACGGCACCACCCGGAGCCGGTCGGCGTCCAGCCCGTGCGAGACGCAGTCCTGCAGCGTGTGCCGCGACGGCACCACGACCAAGCCGGCATGGCGCTTCGCCAGTTCCCAGGCACGGCTCATGAAAGCCACTCCCCGCTTGGAGAAGTGTCGGGGACAGCGAAGGAACGCGAGGTCGTACACCGTCACGACTAGGGCGGCACCACCAGCCGGCGGAACCACCCCCCCGGTTGCATGCACAACGTCGAGTGGCCCTGTCGAGGCCTGGATGCTCGGCCGGCGGACTCGGTGCCACGCCTCGTAGAGCGCAACCCGGGGCAGACCCATGTGGCACACCTCGACGGGCGGGACCGCCAAGACGTCCGGCGGGCACCGGTGCGCGGCCGCTACCCCGATCACCTCCCAATCGGTGCGCTGGGCCAGAGCCTCCAGACTGCGTACCGTGGCAGCAGCCGTGCCTCCCGGAACACGATGCCAGCACTGCTCGACGACCGCGCCGACACGACCCCCCACCGTCTAGCCGGCCCCAGCCGCGTCGGCCCCGTCGGCGTCGTCCGCCCCGTCGGCGTCGTCCGCCCCGTCGGCGTCGTCCGCCCCGTCGACCTTGTCCGCCCCGTCGGCGTCGTCCGCCCCGTCGACCTTGTCCGCCGCGCCGACCGCGTCCGCCCCGTCGACCTTGTCCGCCGCGCCGACCGCGTCGGCCGCGTCCGCCCCGTCGACCTTGTCCGCCGCGCCGACCGCGTCGGCCGCGTCCGCCCCGTCGACCTTGTCCGCCGCGCCGACCTTGTCCGCCCCGTCGACCTTGTCCGCCGCGCCGACCTTGTCCGCCCCGTCGGCGTCGTCCGCGTCGTCCGCCGCGTCGGCCGCGTCGGCTTGCTCCGATGGACCGCCGACAGGCCCCTCAGGGGAGTCCTCGCGCAGGTCGGTGGGCAAGGCGATGAGCATCTCGGTGTACTCGCCGACCTTGGAATCCACGCTGATGGTCCCGCCGTGCTGGCGGACAATGTCGCTCGATATCGCGAGACCGAGCCCGGTGCCGCGGTCCGTCGGCTTCGTCGTGAAGAACGGGTTGAAGATCTTGTCGGCCACATCGGGGGGAATCCCGCTGCCGTTGTCCTTGATCCGGATCTCGACGTGCTCGTCTGTGCGCCTGGTGCTGAGCCAGAGCATCGGCGAGTACGACTCGCCGTAGGGTTCGTTCTCGTCAGTCGCACCCCAGATCTCGCGGCGCTTCTCGTCGGTGGCGTCGCAGGCATTGCCGATCATGTTGAGAAACACGCGGCTCAGGTCTCGGGGAATGACCCGCATCTCACCCACGTCGGGGTCGAGGTCGTGCTGCAGATCGAGCTGGAACTCCGAGTCGATGGCACGCGCCGAGTGGTAGGCCAGACGGGCGTGCTCCTCGAGCAGGCTGTTGATGTCGGCCAGTTGCCAATGACCGGTGTCGCGGCCCATCGAGAGCATGTCGGTGACGATCCGATTGGCACGGTCGCCGTGCGAACGGATCCGCTCGAGATTGGCGCTCAGATCACCCTTGATCTCCTCGATCCACGACCTCTGCTCAGGCGAGATGTTGTCGCCGATCTCCTCGAGAATCTCGTTCAGCTCCTCGATCAGCTCCTCTGAGGCCTCTGAGAAGTTCTTGACGAAATTCAGGGGATTCTTGATCTCGTGGGCGACGCCCGCGGTGAGCTCACCGAGCGCGGCGAGCTTCTCGCGCATGACGATCTGGTCCTGGGCGCGCTGCAAGTCCGCTAGCACCTCCTCGAGCTGAGCGTTCTTCTCCTGCAGCTCCCCGGCCATCTTCTCGACCAGGTTGAGCCGTTGGACCTCGAGCGCGTGCCGCCGAAACACCTCCAGGGCCGCGGCCATGTCGGCCACCTCGTCGCGTCCACCGACGTCGGCGGTGAGCTCCAAGTTGCCGCCAGCCATACGCCGCATCCAGTCCGATAAACGGGCCAGGCGACGCAGCAGCATCCGTCCGATCTGATAGATGATCAGCAGACCGCCACCGATGCTGATCCCGGTGATTATCAACAGCAGCGCCCGGCCGGTCAGTATCGCCTCCTCAGACGCCGCGGTCGCTTCTTGAACACTGACCTCCGCGGCGCTGACCAGCGAATCCACATTCTCGAGAAGGTCTGCCGCGACCTGACGGCTGCGCTCCAAGAGTCGCTCCTGGGACTCCAGCAGCCGCAGTTCAGACTCGCGCAGGTCGAACCCTCCCTGTTCACCCCCCAACGTGAACAGTCGTTGGAACAGCCGGTCGTAGTCGTCGGCCAGCAGCGGATCGCTCTCACGCAACTGCGAGATGTTCCGCTCGATACGCCCCGCGGCGGCCTCGAAACGCTCACGCAACGGCTCGATGGTCGACGCGTCCGACAAACCGAATGCGCTCGCGAGCAGCTGGGTCGAGATGTTGGCATTGGCCTGCAGCTCGGCAAGGAAGCGGTACTTTCGGAGCTCGTCGTCGGCGAGGCGGTCGGTAAGCGGGCTCGGCGGCTCCCCCAGTTGCCGGCGACCCGTCATCAAGAAGAAGAACTGGTCGTCAAGAGCCGGGATCAACGCCGCATCGATCTCAGCGCGCAGTTCATCGAGTTGCGCTTGGAGGTCCGACTTCAACTCATCAAGCTCGAACAGCTCGACCCGATCAAACTTGATCTCCTCGATGTTGGAGCGGAGCGTGACCCCGAGACCTCTGACCAGCTGATTCTGGCCAGGCCTCGTGGCCGTCGATTCCAGCACGACCAGCCCCGAGTCGAACGCACTGTACGTCTCGTTGATGTCTGCAACAACCGAGTCGAGGGACTCCGGCGTGGCCGCGGCGATGCGAGGGGCAGCCGCAACCAGTTCACCGCTGTACTGGGCGACACTGAACGCCTCGGCCATGGCAGGAACACTGCCCTCGTTGACCCGCTGTTGGACCTCGCCCACACGATTGATGGAGAACCAGCCGACAAGGCTGGCCGCGACGGTCAGCACCACCGCCGCGCCGATCGCCGAATACAGGCGCGTCGAGATGCGGAAACGGCTCTCGGCGATCCGTCGGAACCAGTCTCTCACCGCGGTACCTCCGTGGACGCGTCGAGGGGGCGATACTCGCCGTTCTCATCGATCATCGACCAGAACACCTGATCCGAACCCTGGTTGTCCTGATCGCCGTAGCGCAGCATGAACCCGTCTACGTCGATGGGCTCTGAAGAGGCGAACCGTTCCAAGAAGCAGCCGCGGTCGAGCGTCGGCCCGCAACTCCGCAGACCGGCGATGGCGAGGCGGCCCGCAAGATAGCCCTCAAGCGACACGAACCCCGCCACGGCGTCGGGATCGTGCGCCGCGAGCGCGTCGAGATAGCTCGCCACCACCGCAACGCCCGCGTCGGTCGGGAACGGCACGACCTGCGTCGTCAAGACCCCGGCGCCGTCAGGACCGAGCTCCTGGGCCAGCGCGTTGCTGCCGACGAAAGAGATCGTGACGAACACCGCGTCCAAGCCGATCTCGCCTGCCCAGCGGATCAGCCAGGCGACCGGTTGGTAGGCCCCGACCACGATCACAGCCTCGGGGTCTTCCTGCTTGAGGTCCAGCAGTCCTGCCTTGACCGCGGTCGTGTTGCGCGGGTAGATGCCGACAGCCACCGCCTCGGTGCCGCGGCGATCCAGCGCGGCGCTCACACCGTTGAATCCCGCCCGCCCGAAGGAGTCGTCCTGGTACATGACGCCTATCCGGTCGATGCCCAAATCTGAGACCAGGCGTTGCACCATCTCCTCGGTCTCCTGGTCGTAGGACGCCCGCAGGTTGATCACATTGCTCTGTCGGGCATCGCGCAGGAACGCGGCGCCGGTGAAGGGGGCGATGTAAGGAATGTCAGCAGCCGCCGCGACGGGCAGCGCGGACCGCGAGGTCGGTGTGCCGACCGCACCGATCAGCGCGAACACGTCGCCAGAATCGATCAACTGCCGGGTGTTGTCGATGGCGGCCTCGGGTTCGTAGGCATCGTCGTGGGAGACGAGCTCCAGATGCCGCCCATGGACCCCGCCGGCACGGTTCACCTCATCGAAAGCGGCTGCGATGCCCAGGTGCATCCCCTCACCGAGGTCTCGGGCGGGACCGCTGAACGCCGCGGACTGACCGAACACGACGCGGTCGTCGTGGACCCCGGGTGTTGCATTCGACCCAGAGCTGGACCCAGAGCTGGACCTGGAGCTGGACCCAGAGCCGCCCGGGTCGTGCAGAGGCGTGTCATCGCCGGGGTCCGGCGTCGTCCCGGTCGCCGCGGTCGAATCGGGGGCCGCGGTGGTTCCGTTGCCAGCGCCGGGAGCATCGGCCGCCGAGGAGCAGGCGGAGTTGCACAGGGCCAGAACCAGCAGCAGACCGGCGAGCCTGCGTGTCAACGAGCGTCGGTGCTTGGGCAACACCGTCTGGGCCACGGTCTAGCTCTTCGGGGTCGTCATGGTCAGACGGTTGCGGTCCGCCTCCCGCCGGTAGCTGACGTCGTCCATCATCGTGCGCACCAGATGCACTCCCAGACCCCCCGCGTCACGATCCTCAATCGGCCCCGAGGTCTCCGGCTCGGGGGCTTCGGTCAGAGGGTCGAACGCCACTCCATTGTCCACCACAGAGATCGAGATCAAGTCCTCGCCCGACCTGACCGCCACCTCAATCTCAGTGTCACCCCCCCGGCCCCCGTGGGCCATCACGTTGATCACCAACTCCTCGAGCACGAGATGGACCTTGAAGACGACCGCCGCGGGCCAGCCCTGCTGCTGCGCGAACTCCTCCACAGCGGTCGCCAACCGCTCCAACTCTGCACGGTCGCCGCCCAGCTCGAGGGACAAGACACTGCTAATGATCCCGTCCTCCTGCTCGCAGGGTCATGCAGGTGATGTCGTCGGACTGCGACGCGTCGCCGGCGAACTCCATCACCGCGTCGAAGATGCGATCGTTGACCACCCGCGCCCCAGACGGCGAAGACTCCGAGAAGAGACCCTCGAGACGCGCCATGCCGAACTCCTCCTCGTCCTCGTTCATGGCCTCGGTCACGCCGTCGGTGTAGAGGACCACATTGTCGCCCGGCGACAAGGTGATGCTCGACTGCTCATACTTCAGGCCCGGCACCAGACCCAGGGCGACACCCCCGGTGAGCGGCAGCCTGGTGGAGTTGCCGCCGTCTCCATCCTCAGGGCCCGGCCACGGCCCCGGGGCCGCCCCCCGGGGGAGGGGCGGCGGGGGGGGGTTGCCGCCGTCGTCAAACAGAGCGGGGGTGTTGTGCCCGCCGTTGGCGAACGTGAGCTTGCGGGTCGACGGGTCGAACACGGCGTAGACGAGCGTCACGAACATGGCCGACTCGTTGTCCTCGCACAACAGGTTGTTGACCTCCTCCAACACCTCCCCGGGCGTCCCGAGACCGATCGCGGCCCCCTTCAGCAGGGTGCGGCTTGACATCATGAACAAGGCCGCAGGGACGCCCTTGTCGGACACGTCGGCTACCGCGAGGCCGAGCACCCCGCCTTCGAGGCGCATGACGTCGAAGAAGTCCCCGCCCACCGAACGCGCCGGTTTCATGCTGGCGAACACGTCGTAGGAGGGATCCTGGGGGAACCTCTTGGGCAGGATCGACTGCTGCATCTGCGAGGCCACATTGAGCTCGTTCTGCAGGGCGACCAGCCGGTCACGCGCGCCGAGGGCGTCGCGCCACTCTAGGAGCTGCTGCAGCGTCCGGTCTATGGTGAGCTTCAGGTCGTCGAAATCAACCGGCTTGGTGACGAAGTCGAACGCCCCCCGATTCATGGCGGTGCGGATGTTCTTCATGTCGCCGTAGGCGGAGATGATCACCGAGCGGATATTGGGATTGACCTTGGGAATCTGGTCGAGCAACGCCAGACCGTCCATCTTGGGCATGTTGATGTCTGACAGGACGATCACGATCTCGTCGTCGGCGCGCAGCCGCTCGAGCGCCTCGACACCGTTCTGCGCGAACACGAACCGGTACTGGCCAGCACGCACGTAGCGACGCATCCGCTGCTCCACCAGCGGCTGCAGGTCTGGCTCGTCGTCCACGACCAGGATCTTGTAGGGGGGTTGGATGTCGTTCATGGCGTTTTGCCCCAACTCTTGCGGTCAGCGTCTGACTCGCGGCGATCCCCGCAGTGCGTCAAGGGACCATGCAGGTCAAGCCGAGGTCACAGCCCGAGACCGGAGACGGCCTCGCCCGAGTCGGTGTAGACCGGGACGATCTTGTCGAAACCGCTGATCTCGAACACTTCTCGGATCGAGCCGGACAGTGAACAGACCGCCAGCTTGGCGTCCTTTTGCTGAAGCGTCTTGGCAACAAGCAGAACCACGCGCAGACCAGCGCTGCTGATGTAGGTCAGGCCCTCGAAGTCGAGGACCATCGACTCGCCGTCGGCACCGATCCTGGCCTCCAAGCCTTCATGGAAGTCACGAGCATTGGCACCGTCAACTCGGCCGACCGCCTTGACGATCACCGCTCCACCCGTATTGTCACTTGTCAATTCCATTAGGTTTCATTCCCCCATGTCGCTGGACTGACCTTCGGCCCGATTGCGTCTAGCGGCGCCAACGTCGCCGAGTCGCCGACAATCGTACACCGCGCCGACGGGGTATGTCATGTTGGGACCAAGAAACCCTGCTCGGGGGATCAGTCCTGTTCGGGCATGAGCACGAACTCCGGGTAGCTCTCGATTCCCAGTTCACCGGCGTCCTGGCCCAGACGTTCGACCTGCGCCGAGATGCGGATGCCCGACAATGCATCCATCGCCCGCCACAGCAGGTAGGAGACGGCGAAGACGAACACGCCGATCGAGACGACCCCGAGCAGCTGAATGTGGAAACGGCCCCCCGCCGCGATCGTGACCGCCAGCGTTCCCCAGATGCCCGACACGAGGTGGGCGGGAATGGCCCCGACGACATCGTCGATCTTCAACCGCTCCAACAGCTTGGTGGCCAGCGTGCAGACCAGGCCTCCCACCGCCCCGATGATGATCGCCCACCAATGGTCGGTGATCGCCGGACCGGCGGTGATCGCCACGAGCCCGGCGATGGCGCCGTTCATCCCGGCGAACAGGTCCATTCGGCCCAACACGGGCCGTGAGACCGCCAGCGCCGCAAGCACCCCCGCGGAAGCCGACAGGTTGGTGTTGACCAGCACGTTGCTCATCGACACCGCGTCGGCTGCGGTTCCCAACGCCAGCTGCGACCCGCCGTTGAAGGCGAACCACCCGAGCCAGAGGATGAACACACCCAGCGTGAAGATCAGGACGTTCGACGGCGGCGTCGGCCTGACGCTGCCGTCCTCACGGAACTTGCCGAGGCGCGGCCCCACGACCAGCACTCCCGCGAGGGCCGCCCAGCCTCCGGTTCCGTGGACGATTGTCGAACCCGCGAAGTCGCTGAACCCCGCCTGGTCCAACCAGCCTCCGCCCCAAGTCCAGGCACCGACCACCGGATAGATGAACGCGGTGAGCACCAGCGTGAATAAAAAGAACGGCCACATCTTGATCCGCTCGGCAATGGCGCCCGAGACGATCGAGGCCGCCGTCGCCACGAAGACCATCTGGAAGAACCAGTCCGACATGACCGCGTACCCGTTTTCGACCACCGCGGCCAGCGCGGACTCGTCACCGTCGAGCAGCGACACCTCAGCGGCCGAAGTGGAGTAGAAGAACTCGAACGTGCCGATGATGTCGCCGACTTCCACATACATCAGGTTGTAGCCCACCAGGAAGTAGGCGAGCCCCGCTATCGAGTAGATGCCGATGTTCTTCAGACAGATCATCGAGGCGTTCTTGGTTCGCACCGCGCCCGACTCCAGCATCGTGAAGCCGGCGGCCATCCACATGATCAGCGCGCCCCAGACGAGGAACGCAAAAGTGTTGAGGATGAACCGGGTCTCGTCGTCGACAGCGGAGGCGGAGTCGGCCGCCGAGGCGAGCCCGGGCACGACTGCCACCGCAGTCAGCGTCAACGCCGCCAGGCCCAGGATCTTGGTTCCCCTCCGTGCCCGCAAGAGTTTCGACATATTTCCTCCCCTGGTCGAACTTGAAAAACCCCGTCGCGACATTAGCCCCATTCGCCGACCCCGTTGCGACAAGCACGAACGGCTGCTGGGTCGAGCATGGGCCGCACAATCTGCGACCGCCATTCGCCGACACCGTTGCGACCAGCACGAACGGCTGTGGCACTGCCGGAAACGCTACGATTCACGCCGATGGTCACCGACTCGACAGCGCAGCCGGCCTTCGAGAGTCAACGGGTCTTGTTGACCGGAGGCAACGGCTTCCTCGGACAGGCGGTGCAGGCTGTGCTGGCCCGGCGCAGGGTGCTCGACGTGGTCGCCCCGACGAGTGCCGAAGTCGACTTCTTGAACTTCGACGAGGCGCTCGCAGCGATCACCGAAGGGGCACCCGACGTGGTCGTCCACATGGCCGCACGGGTCGGCGGCATAGGCGCGAACCTGGCTAACCCGGCTCAGCTGTACTTCGAGAACCTGATGCTCGGCACCAATCTGATCGAGGCGTGCCGGATCGCCGAGGTGCCCAAGACCGTGGTCGTCGGCACCATCTGCTCGTACCCCAAACACACCCCGGTCCCCTTCGTGGAGTCCTCGTTGTGGAACGGTTACCCCGAGGAGACCAACGCTCCCTACGGCGTCGCCAAGCTGGCACAGCTGGTCCACCTTCAGGCCAACCGGGCCCAGTACGGCCAGCGCGGCGCCTACCTCATGCCCACGAACCTCTACGGTCCCGGCGACAAGTTCCACCCCGACGTGTCGCACGTCATTCCCGCCCTGATCCGAAAATGCGTGATCGCCCGTGAAACGGCCGCCGAGGAGATCGAGGTGTGGGGAACGGGTGCTGCGAGCCGTGAGTTCCTTTACGTCGACGACGCCGCGCAAGGCATCGTGGCGGCTGCCGAGCACTGGGACGGACCTGAGCCGGTCAACCTCGGGGCAGACCGCGAGATGCTGGTCTCAGAGCTCGTGGAGACGGTCGTCGAACTGACGGGCTACCGGGGCCGGGTCCGCTGGGACAGCAGTCGGCCCGACGGCCAGCCCCGGCGCGGCGTCGAGGCCTCCCGCGCCCGCGAGCTGTTCGGCTTCACCGCGAAGACCGACTTCAGAACCGGCCTGCAGGCCACGATCGACTGGTACCTAGCCAATCGCGAACTGGCGGAGTCCCGCCGGAGCTGAGGCACCCGCACACCGCTCAGGACCACCCGGCGATCTGAGACCACCCCCCGGACCCAGACCACCCCGCCATCTCAGACCACCCGCCCGACCCCCGCCCACCGGCCGAGCTGAGCCCCCCGCACAGCGCTCAGGACCACCCGGCGATCTGAGACCACCGCCCGAACCCAGACCACCCGGCGATCTGAGACCACCGCCCGGAGCTCAGGACCACCCGGCGATCTGAGACTTGAAGTACTCGGCGGTTCTCTCGATGCCTTCACGGAGCGTGACTAGCGGATGCCAGCCCAGCACCTCACGGGCACGGGCAGTGTCGGGGCGACGGCGCCTGGGGTCATCGACCGGCAGCGGTCGGTGCTGGAGCGGCGACGACGAACCGGTCACCTCCAAGACGATCTGCGCCAACTCAGAGACGGTGAACTCCTCGGGGCTGCCGATGTTGACCGGAGCGTGCTCAGCGGACTCGAGCAGGGCCAGGATCCCGCTGATCTGGTCATCGACATAACAGAAGCTGCGCGTCTGGGTTCCGTCACCGTAGACGGTGACCGGTTCGCCGCTCAGCGCCGCCACAATGAAGTTCGACACCACACGCCCGTCGCCCGGACGCATCCGCGGGCCGTAGGTGTTGAAGATCCGCACGATCCGAGTGTCTGAGCCGTGATACCGGAAATACGCCGTCGTGATCGCCTCGGCGAACCGCTTCGCCTCGTCGTAGACGCCGCGGGGCCCGACCGGGTTGACGTTGCCCCAATAGCTCTCAGCCTGCGGATGCACCAACGGGTCACCGTAGACCTCCGACGTCGACGCCAACAGGAACCTGGCCTGTTTCGCCTTGGCCAGACCGAGGCTGTTGTGGGTGCCGAGCGCACCGACCTTCAGGGTCTGGATCGGCATCGCCAGATAGTCGGCCGGCGAGGCCGGGCTGGCGAAATGAAGCACTGCGTCCACCGCGCCGTCGACGTCCACCTGGTTCGACACATCGTGCTCGACCAAGCTGAACCCACGATGCTCGCTGAGATGGGCGATGTTGGACCGATCACCCGTGGCGAAGTTGTCGATACAGACCACCTCGTCACCACGGGCGAGCAGGCGGTCGCACAGATGCGAACCGAGGAAGCCCGCCCCGCCGGTGACAACCACGCGCACCGTACTAATTCCTCCCGATCCCCTGATAGCTGAAACCCCGGCTGAGCAGCGCCTCACGGTCCATGATGTTGCGAGCATCGACTACGTGGCGCGCCGCCATGGACTCTGCGATCTTGTCGAGGTCGAGTCGGGAGAACTCGTCCCATTCGGTGGCGACGACCAGAACCTCGGCAGCTTCTGTCGCCGCGTACGGATCGTCGACCACGATTATCCCGTCAATGTCGACGGCGGCTACCGCGGGATCGTAGGCCCGGACCTTGGCGCCCCGTGCCAACAACAGCTTCGCAACTTCGAGCGCGGGCGAGTTGCGGGTGTCGTCGGTCCCGGCCTTGAAGGCCAGGCCGAGCAGGCCGATAGTGGCGCCCGGCAGTGAGACCACGGAGGCAACCTTGCCGACGACCCGCTTGAACTGTTCGTCGTTGGCCTCTAGGACTCCCCGCATGAGCGAGAAGTCGTATCCAGCGCCGTGGGCGATCGAGATGATCGCCGCCGCGTCCTTGGGGAGACACGAACCGCCCCAGCCGGGGCCCGGACGCAGGAACTCCTTACCGATCCGCTCGTCGCAGCCCATCGCTGCGAGCACGTCGCCGACATCGGCGCCGACCGCCTCACACACCGCAGCGATCGTGTTGACGAAACTGAGCTTGGTGGCCAGGAAGGCATTGGCCGCGTACTTGGTGGTCTCCGCCGAAGCAGGGTCGGTGATCATGACCGGGGCACCGATACCGGCGTGCAGGGCCGCCACCAGATCAGCCGCGGCCGGGTCGTCGGAACCGATCACCACTCGATCAGGGTTGAGGAAGTCGGCGATCGCCGACCCTTCGCGGAGGAACTCGGGGTTTGACACCACCGCAATGTCTGAGCGGCCCATCGCCTGTTCCACCAGCAGCGTCGAGCCGACCGGAACGGTCGACTTGTTGACGACGACCGCGCCGGGCCGAACGTGCGTGCCGATCTCTGCCGCGGCCGCCTTCAAGTAGTCGAGATCGACCGAACCGTCATCGCCTTGAGGCGTCGGCACGCAGAGATAGACGTAATCGGCTTCGCAGACAGCATTGGCACCGCCCACGACGAACGACAGGCGCCCAGACTCGAGACCCTCCGCGACCAACTCGGCGAGACCGGCTTCATGGATCGGCACATCTCCGGCTCGCAGACGTTGCACCTTGTCGACGTCGATGTCGGCGCACACCACAGCGTGGCCGAGATGGGCGAAGCAGGCACCGGTGGTGAGGCCGACGTACCCCGTTCCGATCACCGCGATCCTGCTCATGGAACGCCAAGTGTAGGGGGATGCTGTGTTGTCGCCGGGCGCAACCGGAGCCGCGGCAGCGTGAAGGGCTGTGTTGTCGCCGGGCGCAACCGGAGCCGCGGCAACGTGCGGTGCTTGTCGCCGGGCGCAACCGGAGCCGCGGCAACGTGCGGTGCTTGTCGCCGGGCGCAGCCGGGGGCGGCGAAACCGGCGGAGGCTGTTGGTGCCGGGCGGACTTCTTGGGTGGTGCCGGGGGTGGGCTGCTCTCAGGGGCAGGACTGACCCTCGGGGGGGCGACCGATGACGCGGTCCGAGGAGATCCCGTCGTCGGCGCTCGCAGCAGCAGTCGCCGCGGGAGCGGTCGCTGCGGGAGCGGTCGCTGCGGGAGCGGTCGGAGTCGCGTCCGGCTCGGCAGCTGCGGAACTGAGAACCGCGGCTGACAGGTCCGGCACGGTCACGTTGGTGTGCGCGGCCGCTTCGGTCCGCGTCTCTTGGAGATCATGCGGGAACAGAAACGAGATCTGTTCATGGTCGGTGCCGAGCACCACCCGAATGCCCACCGACGCAGCATCCTCGACCAGCGCCGGAACGGGAATCAAGTAACGCGCAACAGCCTCGGCCCGCGACCGTTGACCCGGCGGATACAACACGACCGAAGCCCCCTGTTCGCTCACGTAGAGGAGTCTGGTTGCAACATTGAACCCGAGGCCGGCGAGCAGGTCGCCGTCCTCGTTGAGCAGGACCTCGTCGGCTGCATAGAGATCGAAGACCACCTCGCTCGGCTGGCTCAGGCCCGAGGCCCCCCGGAAGACGTCGAACAGTTGCTCGTTGATGTCGGGAACAAGTTCCTCCCCCACATACAACCCGCCCTCATCGTGGACCGTGTGGACCCGGAGCTCCAGACGGGTGAGGTTCTCGGGGTTGAAATCGCTGAACGCCATGCCCAGGTCGATCAACTCCGCGGGAGTGAGCTCGCTGTCGAGCACCACGCTGCCCGCTCCCGCCTCGATCAGGCCTGCCAGCGCCGTCGGATTGCGGGCGCCCCGGTTGACCGCACGGCTCAGCGCTAGGACCAGAAAGTCCTGCTGGCGTTCAATGCGCCCGAAATCGGAGTTGCCGACGGTCACCCAGCGGCCGTCGACGAACTCTTGATAGGACCGCGACCGCGCATAGGCGAGTGCGGTGGCCCCGTCGAGGACATGGCAGCCGCCCTCGACGATGTTGAGACCCGAGTTGAGGTCGCGGGCGGGTCGGTCGAACCAGACCGGAACACCGTTGAGGACATCGACCAACTCACGGAAACCGAGGAAGTCGATCTCGACGTAGTGGTTGATCTCCACGCCGAAATGCGCGCTCACCGTCTCGACGAGCGTTTCAGGACCGCCGATCAACAACGCCGCGTTGATCCGGTAGGTGCCCGCCCCGGGGATGTGGTCGGTGATCAGGTCACGCGGGATCGGCAGCATCCAAGCCTGGCCCGATGTCGGATCGACCCGCAGCAAGGTGATGCTGTCGGCATTGAAAGTGCCGCGGGCGTCATAGGTCCGCCCGATGTGTATCGGGTCGTCGGGGTCGATTCCCAGGGCGCTGTCGTTGCCGATCAGTAGGAAGTTGACCGGATCTCCCGGTTCGGTGTCGGTGATGAGGATCTCACCGGAGATCTCGACGCGTCCGAAACCCGAGACCGCGTCCTGAATGTCTCCGATGACCCAGGCAGCGGCGACAGCGGAGGCGATCACGGCTAGACACAGCACCATGACGATGCGTTGCGGCCAGGAACGGCGCAGCACGACCCTTCGCCGGGTCGGGGGCGTTCGCTGGTCGACGGGCGACATCGGTACCTCTGACACATTGCGGAGCGTAGTGGTGCCGGCGCCGACCGCGATGCCCGCAGCGGCTAGGGGAGCTGCGCCATTGGTTGTCCAGGTCCGCGGAGTGCCCACTGGAGGCTGTCACACCGGAGTAGAATGATGGGATCGTGACTGCGAACTCGCTCACCGACAGGCATCGGGCCAATCCGACGAAGCTTCGCGGCGTCGTCTACACCCCGCCGCAGTTGGCTGAGTTCTTGGCATCCCAGGCATTTGGTGCGCTCGGAGAATCGACATCCATTCGAATCTTGGACCCTGCCTGCGGCGATGGGCAACTGCTTCTCGCCGCGTACTCTGCTGCAAGAGCGCGCAACATTACCGTCGATGAAGTTGTAGGATACGATATTGACGGGACGGCTGTTGACAAGGCTTCTATTCGGTTGTCGGATGTTCCCAGAAAGACCTTGATTTGTGGCGACTTCCTAGAGTTAGTTGCTCGTTCGCAGGGTCCGATAGACTTGTTTGACACGACTCACGAGCACGAATATCTGAACTTTGATCTCGTAGTTTCAAATCCGCCGTATGTGCGGACACAGACGCTCGGTGCGAGCGTTTCGAGTTCGCTGGGTGAGCGATTCGGTCTCACGGGGCGCGTGGATCTCTACCAAGCGTTCGTCGTGGCCATGATTCAAGCGCTCGCGCCCGGCGGAGCGCTCGGTTTGTTGTGCTCGAATAAGTTCCTAACCAACCGCGCAGGGGCTTCGCTCCGTCGCGTCCTGCTCAACGAACTTCAACTCGACGAGATTGTCGATTTGGGCGATACCAAGCTCTTCGATGTCGCCGTCTTGCCCGTGATCGTGTCTGGAACTCGTGCGAACGGCGTTCAGAAGGCTGGACCAACAGACTTCCGCTCGGTCTACGAGGTGAAAGGCAAGGTAGGCGGGTTTGATCGGCCTATCTCGGTTCTTGATGCTCTCTCGAAACAACGAGACGGCATCATCCACGACGGTAATCGGTCGTTCCGCATTCGGAGGGGATGCCTAGATAGAGGTGCAGGATCTAGCTCACCTTGGAATCCCATGGATCCGGAAACGAAGAAGAGTTTCGAGACCATACGAGAGTCAGACGCGTCCGAACTTGGTACTTTCGGTAAAGTCCGTGTTGGTGTCAAGACCACCGCAGATGCCATCTTCATTCGCTCCGATTGGCAGGAATTGCCGCACAAGCAGCATCCAGAACCAGAACTGCTTCGCCCTTTGCTTACCCATCGCGATATCCAACCTTGGTCGGCCGAACCCGGTCAGCGACAGATTCTGTATCCTCACCGCGACGAGGGAGGTCGCGCTGTTGCCGTTGATTTAGCGGAGTTTCCAAAAACTGCTGCCTATCTCAATAATTATCGTGATCGTCTGGAGGGTCGTGCCTACTTAATTGAGGGTGGCCGGAACTGGTTCGAAATCTGGGTCCCGCAGAAACCGGCGCTTTGGACACAGCAGAAGATCGTTTTTCCCGACATCGCCGAAGCGCCGCGATTTGCAATCGACAGGTCTGGATCCATCGTCAATGGCGATTGCTATTGGATGGTCGTTGAAGACAACGACCTTGCCGAAGTCATTGCGGCAGTGGGGAATTCAAGTTTTTGCACCTGGTTCTATGATGCCGCTTGCGGGAACTATCTGTATGCGGGACGACGGCGGTTCATGACCCAATACATCGAACGGCTGCCTATTCCGGCACCAAGACGAGACCTCGTTGACAGAATGCGTGAACTACGAATCTCCAAGGATGTCGAACAACTGGACACGCTTGTGTGGTCGTCGTTAGGTCTCAAACAACCTATTGGGTAAGCGAATCTGCCGCTTCTTGTTTTGAACCAAACCACCGAACTGGTTGAATTCTAGGAAAAAGTCTTCCCCGGTCACGACCACGATTGCTGTGATCGTGGTCATTCCAGTGTGGTCAAGGTCGCCGTAAGCGACCACATACCGGGCATCGCAGTGCCTGAGCTTAGGGTGCAGGTCGTGCGCTGGAGTCTTGTCAGTCGGGAGAACTAGTCCCAGATCAATCGTTGGTGAAGTCTGGAGCTTGACTTCAAGGGCCTGTGACACAATATCCGGCCAGTGACCATGATTTTCGTAATGTCCGAGTCCGAGAGCTTGGGAGACGGTCGGCGGCCTCCATCGGTGGTTGCGACAGGTCGGCTTGATTGGGAAGAAGAGGTTCGTAAATATCGATGTGTGCTCGTTGAATTGCCGCTGCACGAGCCAGGGCAGACTTGAGATAGTCTTCGGGGGAAGTCATCGGGCAACAGTCTTCCACGACCGTCTCGATTCTGACAAATTGGGATCAAGTTGTCGGATTATCAGCAATTCCAGAAGAAGCACACCCGCGAGGGCCAGAAGTCTAGACTCGTGAGGGACCCGCACTCAGGCCGGAGTTTGGCGGGTTGGAGGGGGTTTGGTGATGGTAGATGGCCGTTGACGTTGGGGTTTGTGTTGTGGGGCGGTGTTCCGGCAGGCTTTTGTAGGGGCGACATATGCTTGATGTTCTGAGCGTTTGGTGCTATTGTTATGGTGTGTTCGTGAAGGTGACTCGACGTCGCAGGGGCGACAAGGTGTATGAGTACTTGTCTTTGGTGGAGTCGGTTCGCGACGGCTCCAAGGTCGGTCACAGGACTCTGTTGCGTCTGGGGGAGGTGACCGCGCTGCGCGAGTCGGGTCAGCTCGAGCGGATCGTGGCCGCGTTGGAGACGCACCTGAACAAAGAGCGGATCGATGTCGGCGCGCTGGCCGCTGAGGGGGCGCCCGGGGTGGGGGCGGTCGCGGCGGTGGCGGCGCTGTGGTAGCGGCTGGGACTGGACGGGTTCTTCGCCGAGGTCGGCGCGAGGCGCGGCGCAGCCGTGCTGGAGCATGCGGTGTTCGCGATGGTGTCCAACCGGCTGGTGGCGCCGTGCTCGAAGCGGTGCCTCACAGAATGGGCCGCGTCAGACGTGGTCATGCCAGCGGGCTGGTCGGCTCCGTCTGCAGACCCAGTACTACCGGGCCCTCGATGCCGTCGCCGACACCAAAGAGGCGACCGAGGCGCATGTATACACGCGGCTGCGCGACCTGTCAAATCTGGATCTGCGGCTGGTGTGCTATGACTTGACTTCCACCTACTTTGAGGGATCGGCCCGGCCCTCGGACCGGGTGGTGTCTCGGGCTTTCGGATACTCGCGGGACCATCGCTCAGATCGGCCCCAGATCGTGATCGGCTTGTTGTGCACCTCAGACGGGATCCCCATCGCGCACCACGTGTTCGCTGGCAACACCAACGATGCCTCCACGCTGCCCGCGGTGCTGGCCGATCTCGCCGAGCGGTTCGCGGTGGGCCGTATCTGCGTCGTCGCTGACCGGGGCCTGATCTCATCAGACAACCTCGCCGCAGTGGCTGGTGCCGGGTTCGACCACGTGCTCGTCGCGAGGCTGCGCCGAGACCACGCCACCGCGGAGGCCCTCGGGGCCATCGACGACGACACCGCCTGGGTCAAGATCCCCCAGCACCGCCGCCGCGCCGCAGAGGCCGTCCTCGCCGACGGCACCCGCGCCATAGTGATCGCCGCCGATGCCCGCGCCCAGCGCGACGCGAACCGCACCGCCGAGATCGCCGCCGCGGAGGCCGAGTTGCTGGCCCTAGAACGCCGCGTCCGCGACGGCCGCCTCAAAGACCCCGCCAAGATCAGGCGAGCCGCCCAGCGCATCCTCGGCCCAAGCGGCGTCGGGCGGCTCTTCGACGTCGAGACCGGACCCGGCCGCTTCCTCTACCACCACAACGACCACGCCCTCGCCTACGAGGAACTCCTCGCTGGCCGCTACGTGCTCACCACCAGCCTCACACCCGCTGAGGCCCACACCGCCCAAGTCGTCGCCGCGTACCGGCAGCTCGCAAACACCGAGACCCGCTTCCGGGTCCTCAATGACTTCCTGCATCTGCGGCCCGTGCGGCACTGGACCGAGAAACGAGTCCGCGGCCACGTCGCCGTCTGCGTCTACGCCGCGGTGATCGAAACCCTCATCAACCACGTCCTCGCCACAGCCGACATCCGCGACCCCGACAACGACCACCAACACCTCAGCGCCGCCCGAGCCCTGCGAGAACTCAACCGAATCCGCCGATACCACCTCACCGCCAACGGCCGCCAAATCCAACTCACCACCCGCCGCACACCCCTACAAACCCAAGCCCTCACCGCCATCGGAACCGACACCCGCACCTGGAACAAAGCCAACATCACGTAACCACCGCCCACGGACAGCCAAACCACCGATGTAGTGGAAACGCCCCACCACCGCGCCCCCCTCACCTGCACAAACACAAAACACCCGCCAAACTCGGGCCAGAACGGCTAGATCACTAGCCTGGAGGTTAATCTATCGCACGACGGTCACCGTGCATCGCCGATTCCTTCCGCAAGTGAGCCGACTGCGAGCCCGATTCCGCTTAGTCAAGAGACCCATCGCTTGTGCGGTCCAAGGATCAGAGACCTGTCATTCCCGCCGCCCGGTCGATCAGCGTCATGCCAAGAACAGCTTTGACCGCTCCCTGACCGAGGAGTCTTCATACAGCGGGACTCAATCGCGAATCCCAGCGTCCTATCCGCGAGTACACGGGATCGGACACCTCCTCTCGGACGATCGTCGTGTCGTTGTCGTCCTTTCCGCGAGTAAACGGGATCGGAGGCCAACTGCCGTCGCGAACACCTCATCAGCGTACATAACGCGCCGACAATCCGGGAGGAACTGACTGCTAGAGGCCGGACCGCAGGTGGATCACGTCTCCGGTCGTGATCGTCAATATTGTGGCGTCATCGCCGCGGACCAGCAGGTGGCCCTCGTTTGTGAGGCCGGTCGCCTCCCCCACAACGAAGCGCTCCCCTGCCAGCTCAACCCTCACCCTGGTTCCGAGGGTCGCCGAGTTGCTGCGAAGCTCCTCGAGGACCGAGGTCGGATCCGCTAGCCGCGGTGCCAACTCAGCGAGCAGGCTCGACAACAGCAGGTCACGGTCCTCGAGGCTCCCCCGGTTATCCATCCCGCACTCCACCATCGAGGTCGCCGCCATCGGGGTCGCCGCCATCGGGGTCGCCGGCATCGGGGTCGCCAGCATCGGGGTCGCCGGCATCGGGGTCGCTGCGGGCCGGCGCTTGATCGCGCCGACGTTGATCCCGACCCCGACCACCACCGATTCGGCGGGCTCTGCTATGTACTCGGCCAGCACGCCGCCGAGCTTGCCCGGGGCCGGACCGTCGACCACGACTAGGTCGTTGGGCCATTTCGTCAACACCTTCGAAGTGGTCAGCTGATCGGCCGCACGGCGCGCCGCGGCACCCACCGCGGCCCCGACGCCCCCGACACGATCCGGGCCCGCCGCAACCCTGTCTGGACCCGCCG
>JAHQYN010000058.1 GCA_024421085.1 Acidimicrobiia bacterium | reverse complement strand
ACGCGCCCCCGAACCGGATCGTGCTGTGCGGAGGTCTCCCTGCGGCGTGCCGCCGTGTGCCTAGCGAACCGGATCGTGCTGTGCGGAGGTCTCCCTGCGGCGTGCCGCCGTGTGCCTAGCGAACCGGCCCTGCTGTGCGGAGGTCTCCTCGGGTTGAACGGCGGGTCTGCTAGGCCACTTCCAGGCGGCATCTACAACCGGGGTGAGCCGGTGGGAACCGGTCGCCGGTCGGGAACTTCTCGCCTGCGGCAACCTCGCCGGCTAGGGCATTGTCGGCACAGTCGGCCCCGCACGAACCGCCCGGGTCGACCACCCAGCGCACTGTCGGGTCGACTTTGTCAGCGTGCGCCCTGTTGATCTTGACCAGGCCGTCGACGGCGACGGAGGCCGCCGCCGCCGCTTCGTTCATATGCCTCGACCGGGCCTCGCGGTACAGCGCCCGCACGGCGTCGGACAGTTCCTCCTCGCTGTCGAGTTGCTCGGCGATGTCGGCGAGCCGGCGCCGCACGGGGTCCAGCGCGATCACATGGATGTTGGCCAGCGCCGGGGCCAAGTCGAGGTCTGCGGCACCACCGAGGGCGATGCACTGCTCGCGAAGCGCCGGGATCGCCGCTTGGTCGTAGCGCGGGATGCGGCCCTCCTCTGCTTGGAGAAGGGCTACGGCACCTGCTCCGATACGACGGACTCCATCGAGCAGCAGACCCTGTTCTTCAACCAGGACCCGCTTCAAAGACTTGGCCGCCGCCGCAGCGGCGCGTTCACGCAGGCCGTCGTCGGGTCCCGGGCCGCCGGGTGCTTCGGGGCCCTCCGACGGGGACGTGCGGGGCGGTTCTGCCACGGTCCCGGTGTCCCGAGAGGCGCGGGACTGCGGTTCTTCGCGCGGCACCGCTGATGCGCTCGCCCGGCGCAGACGGGCAAACGCGTCGCGTGCCCTGTCGCCGGGATCGTCACGGGCTGTCTCCGCGACAGCGCCGGCCACCCGGTCGGGTTCCGTCCCGGTTTCGATCCCCGAGGTTGAATCAGCCTCCGCGTCCAGATCGATCCGACCAAGCTCGGTGGTCTGAACGGTCTCGTCGGGCTGACCGGGCTCGGCAGGCTGAGCGGGCTCGGCAGGCTCGGCGGCCACCGCAGGTTCAACAGACGCGGCGGGGTCGGTGGGTTGAACTGGCTGTTCAGACTCTCGGGCGACTGCTTCGGGTTCTGGTGTGGAGCCTGTCGATTCCGACTCGTTGATCACGCCAGCATCGGGGTCGTCCGGGTCTGTCTCGCCGCTAGCGGGGCTGAGCGCATCAAGATGGTCCAAGGCCTCCATCTCCCCGGTTGTGAACGTGTCGTCGATCGGTCCCGGGAGCGGTGAAGCGGAGACCAACGGATGGTCCACGAGCCTGCCGGCCTCGATCTCAGCTTCGAGAACGTCTACGGAAGGCACCGGTTCTGAGGAGACCCGCAGACCGGCACGGTTGGCCGCGGCCCGCGCCTCGGGCACGGAGCTCACCAGATCCTCCACCGCCGCGTCGAGGTTCCCCTGAACCGTGGTGAGAGCTTCGAGAAGCCGATCGCGGCCGGCTCGAAGCTGCTCGATCTGAGTGCGCCCGGCCTGCCGTTTCCGGGCCAGGTCACGCAGTATCCGCTCCCTCACCGTCTGCGCCTCCTGAACCATCTCACGACCGAGGCTCCGGCCCTCTTCGACGATCTTGTCGGCGTCTAGGCGCGCCGCCTCGACCAACTCCGAGGACTGGGCGGTGGCATCGGCGAGAACGGACTCCGCGGCCGCGCGGGCCTGCTGGCTCATCGCCTCGGCTTCGCTCTCCGCTCTTTGGATCGTGCTTGTCGCCGCTTCGTGGGCCGCCTCAAGGACCGCGCTGACCTCGACACCGAGCATCTCGGTGACCCGCCGAGCATCAGAGGAGCCATGACCGGCCTCGGAGATCTCGGTGAGTGTGCCAGTCAACTCGTCGCAGAGCCTCTGCAGCCGGCGGATCTCTGCGCCAGCCAGTTGGAGCCGGGCACGCACTTCTGAGGGGTCGAGACCGCGTCTGGTGACCGGGAAATCCATCGACTCGACTTCGCTTGCGTCGATTGCATTCCCGTCGGTTGGTCCGCCGGACGGTGGCGTGCGCGCAGGGTCGATGTCAGACTTTTCGCTCACAACCGACATGGTAGGGTCATCGCGGGCGCGGATGGGGAATACCCCCGACCGACCACGGCGACCAACCCACCGAGGGTCATCGCGGGCGCGTATGGGGAATACCCTGGGACTTCACCAACCCGACGACCTCGACGTTGCCCCACCAGCTGCTGGCCCTCTACGGTTCGATGCGGAGATTGTCGGTCTCGCCGCCGAGTTCAGCGAGCACCTCGACCGCCTCCGCCAGAGTCGAGACCCCGAACACCCTCATATCGCCCGCGTTGGCCTCCGCCTCTTCAGTGAGGGTCTCGGGGACGATGAAGGCGACCGCGCCGGCGGAGCGCGCTGCCACTGCCTTCTGGCCGACCCCGCCGACATTGCCCACAGCGCCCCCGACAAAGATCTGTCCCGTCACCGCTATCGGCTGTCTCCCGGTCAATTCACCCTCTGTCAACCAATCGACTATGGCGAGCGAGAACGCCAGTCCAGCCGAGGGTCCACCGGTTGAACCCGTGTCAATCTCAACGTCGATCCCCTGCGACAGATCCTCAATCCGTGGCACGATCTCCCCGATGCCGACGTAGCCGCCGTCGAGACCCTCGGGGTGCTCGCCCCAGACGATCGAGACATCTCGAACTTCAAGCGTTGCGCCGTTCTCCACGGTCACCACGCCGGACTCCCCAGGGGTCTTTCGGATCAACTGGTCGCGCAGCGACTGAAGCGAGCCGATCTCGATGCCGTCAACGGCGATGATCACATCGCCGACGGTCAGCAGGCCGTCGGCAGGTCCGCCGCTGACAACGACGTTGAAACCCACTCCCGTCTCTTCTACCGGCACGCCCAGAAACTCCAACGCCGCGACGACCGCATCGTCTTTGGAACGGTTCATCATTTCGAGGTTGCGTGTGCGGTTCTCCCGCGGAGTCAGATCGCCCAGAATGTGTTCGCGCGGCTGCAACTCAAAGTCATCCTTGACCTCTGCTTCAATCCACTCGAACACCGTGATGTCGAGGTCGATGGCAACGGTCGTGAACAGAAACTCGCCTTCGGGCGGGTAACTGGGGCGCCCGCTGATCTCCACCCGGTCGCCGATAGCCCGCGCCGACCCCGGCTTCGTGACCGCCGCTCCCCGGTCGATGAGCGCCCGGCCGGGAATGACCTGGCCCAGAGTCTGGGCGGGCACCACGAAACACGCTGTGCAGAGCGCCGACAACGTCAACAGCCCGGCGATGGCCCATTTCCACCGGGAACGACGCTTCTTCGGCGGTACGGGGGCAGCGGACCTTCCGCTCGACACTGAGCCGGCCAAATCGCACGGTAGCGTTGCAACGGACGTGTTCGCTTCAGTCATCTCGTGTGTGTTCGTCCCCGCAGCGGAGAGTCTAGACGGTCGCGCGGCGCAACCGACATGGAAGCTCCAGCCTGCCAGAACCGAGGCCGACTATGACAGCGCCTGAAAACCCAGGACGGCCCGACCCGGCCGAACAGACCGGGTCGACGCACCCGGCCGGGCCGGCCGGGTCGACACGCCCGGCCGAACAGACCGCACCCACGCGCCCGGCCGAACAGACCCGACCGACTCGAAAGACCGCACCGACGCGCCCGGCCGAACAGACGCGACTTGCGGGCAACGTCGGACGCGTGTCGGCAGCGCTCGTGCGAGCGTTGCGGGCGGGCGGAATCCTGCGTCGCCCGGTCCAACGGCCGGTCGTCGGGCCGAAGGCTTACGTGCGACTCTGGCAACGTCTGCGTTCCCTCATTGTCCTCGCCGCAGTCGTCGCGGGTCTGGGCGTGGCCTTGGCGGCGGTGGTCGGCGTGATCGTCGTGGGACTCGCGTTCTTCTTCGAAAACGCGATCTCTTGAACGCGGCTGCCGCATCCGATCCCGCGCAGCGACGACGTGCGGCCGCGCTCGCCGGCCACCACGGCGACCCCGCCACGGCCGAAGCAGCGCGGACGGACCCGGACCCCAAGGTAAGGATCGCCGCGCTCCGCTCTCTGGCGAGGCTTGGCGTGATCAGCGAGCACCAACTCGAGCGAGCCCTTGAGGATGCCGACCCGGCGGTTCGGATCGCCGCCCTCGAAATCGCTGCGGACCGCTCGTCTCCCGGGCTTGAGCGGCTACTCGACGACCAAGACCCGATGGTCGTCGAATCCGCAGCCTGGGCCCTGGGAGAACGTCAGACCCCCAGCGACGCGATCATCGATCGCCTGTCGCGGGTGGCTCGCGATCATTCAGATCCCCTCGCCCGCGAGAGTGCCGTCGCGGCGCTCGGAGCGATCGGCGACGAACGAGGCCTTCGGGCGATCCTTGACGCCACCCACGACAAGGTTGCAGTACGGCGCCGGGCCATCATCGCGCTGGCCGCTTTCGAGGGTGTCGAAGTCGACGATGCTTACGAACGGGCGCGCCGAGACCGCGACCGTCAAGTCCGCGACGCCGTCGACGAACTGCTCGGACCCGTCGTGTCGGACCCGCAGGCGGGCGGGCCGGGCCGGGTCGAGGTCCGCTGGGATTGTTAGACGGTCGTCGGACCCGCAGGCGGGGGGGCCGGGCCCGCGGGGGACGGGGGCCACGGGCCCGCGCGCGTCGGCCCCGCGGGCGGGCGGGCCGGGCTCGAGCGGAACGTGCTCAGCGGTCCCGTGAGTCGCCGCTGGTCTTCATGAACATCACCTGAACCGACTCGTAGTGCTCGATAACCTGACCCGCCCCGTTAGCGACGGCCTCCAGCGGCGACTCCACCAACTCGACCCGGACCTTCGCCTCCTGCGACAGCCTCTGCTCCATGCCCCGCAGCATCCCACCGCCCCCGACCAGGTGGATCCCCTGCACGATCAGGTCATGAGCCAGTTCCGGGGGCGCCTGAGCCAGACAAGACAACACCGAGTCGACCATCGCCGCGACCGGCTCCTCGATTGCCTTGCGAATCTCCAGCGGCGTCAAGACGATCGTCTTGGGCAACCCGCTCATCATCTCCCGTCCGCGCACTTCGGCGTTGACCTCGTTGGCGGTCGGCGCAGCAGAGCCCAGGACGATTTTGATGTCTTCGGCGGTGCGTTCCCCGATTGCAATTCCGTACTGACGGCGAACATAGGCCTGCACTGCACTGTCGATGTCGAAGGAGCCGACCCGAACCGCCTCAAGCGCCACCACCCCGCCAAGCGACAGCAGGGCGGACTCGGTTGTCCCGCCGCCGATGTCGACGACCATGTTGCCGACCGGCTCGTTGATGGGGAGGTCGGCACCGATCGCAGCCGCGACCGGTTGTTCGATGAGCTGAGCGTCGGCGGCGCCCGCCCCCTTGGCCGCGTCAGTCACCGCCCGCCGCTCCACGGTGGTGATTGCCGAGGGCACGCAGATCACCACTCGGGGGCGGTTGAGCCGACTCACCCCCACCCTCTGCAGAAGCAGCCGGATCATTCGCTGCGTCACATCGAAATCAGTGATCGCCCCCTGGCGGAGGGGACGAACCGCGACGATATGGCTCGGTGTTCGGCCGATCATCTGCCAGGCTTCGCGGCCGGTGGCCAGCACCTTCTTGGTGCGGCTGTTGACCGCGATGACCGAGGGCTCGTTCAAGACGATGCCTTCGCCCCGGGCGTACACCAGTGTGTTGGCGGTGCCCAAGTCGATCGCCAGGTCACGTGCCAGGACTTAACTCCTCGCCAGAGTCGGGATCGAAGGCAACGATCCCGGACGGCTGCTCGACCTGCGCCGGTCGCCCCCGCGGCGCCAGCGCCTGCAAGTGCTCTTGGAACGTTGGCGGTCGCTTGGAGCGGGCGCTGTGCCACAACCACAGCAGCAACGAACCGACAATGGCGATTGCCACCGCCGCGGCAAGGAATCCGACTGCGCTGCTCATCCGCGGAGCTTCCCGAGATGTTGCGCCTCGAGCGCCCAAGACTCGCCGTCAGCCCACCTCTCGCGCTTCCAGATGGGCACGGTCGCCTTGAGTGCATCGATTCCGTAACGAGCCGCCGCGAAGGCCTCCGGCCGGTGCGGTGCTGAAGCCGCCACCACTACCGACGACTCACCCAACTCGACCACCCCCACCCGATGCAGCAGCACGATCCGCCCGAGTACCGGGCACCGCTGACGCATCTGCTCTGCGATCTCTTCGAGTCTCGGCACAACATAGCGATCATACGCCTCGTATTCGAGCCGCTCAACGTCGTCTCTTCCTTCGGCATGGTCCCTAGCCGTTCCGCTGAACACGACGACCGCACCGCAGCGCTCCAGCACCGCCCAGTCGGCGGCCCGACCCACGGGAAGCGCCTCAGCGGTCAGTCCCAGCCAGGTGTCGGAGTCGGCAGGCGCAGTGAGCATGCACCAATCGTAGGGCCGCAACGGTCAGTCCGTCACTCATGGGGGCGACGCACCCTGCCGACCCGGCGCAGCAGCCACACCACAAACCAGACTCCGGTCACCACCCCCACAGCCGCGGCCGCCAACGCCAGCTCTTGGCGTCGTCGTGCCGGCACCCGGTCGAGCGGGCTCGGACTGTGTGAGACGACCCACGCTTCCTCATTGGAATAGCCGGGTTCCCAGCCGAGCGCGCGGAGGCGGTCACTGGCAATCACCCAAGAGTGCGACGTGTAGGGAACCACACCGGGGGGGATGGGGGCGACGCCCGCCTGCAAGCGAACCGCGGCGAGGGCGCGGGCCACCCACAACGGCACCCGCAGCCTGGGTTTGGGCCCTTCGAGCTGGCGCAGCGCGTCAGGAGGGATCCAGCCTTCGGGTGCCACGTTCAGCGCTCCGTCGGCCCGGCTCAGGACCGCGGTCACCACGGCACTGGCGAGATCGTCGATATGAAGATACTGCACCGGCGGGTCGCCGTCGGCGACAACACCGAGCCGGGCGCTGTGGAGCACGCGGGCGAGCTGTCCGAGTTGGTCTTCGGTGACAACGGCTGTGGGACGCAGCACCGCAACGGTCGCGTCGTGGTTGGCCCTCCTCCATTCAGAGGCCAACCTCTCGATGTCTGCTCGCACGACCGCCCACGAGAAATCTGGATTTGGCTGCACCGGGGCGTCCTCGCTGAGCGGCAGGGGGTTCGAGGGGCGTGCTCCGTAGACCAGCGCGGTCGACAGCAGCACGAGGTGGCTGACCCCGCACTCGGCGGCGGCGTCAAGTACCCGCCGGGCCGTGCGCCGGTCCGCCTCATCGGCTGCCGGGTCCGTTTCGCCGGGCTTGCCACGCGAGCCCAGGTAGACGACCGTGTCTGCACCGCTGAACAGGGACTTGAGGTCTGCGGACTCGAGGTCGAGGCGCCTGGCCTCCACCTGCGCCGGCAACCGTTGAGGCGCGGTTCTGTCAACCGCCAGCAGGTCGAGGCGAGGCCGCGCCGAGGCCAGCGCAACGGCGGCCCGCGCTCCGACGTCGCTCGCAGCCCCGGTGACAACGACTCGGTCCGTCATCAGCGGCAACACCAAGAAAGGAGGATCGGCACCTTCATTCATCTACGATGCCCGCATGAGCGACGATCTCCCACCCGACGGAGAATCGTTGGGCGCGTTCCTCGGCGAAGTCATGAAGATGCTGTCGGGTGCCGCGGGCTCCCCGGCCGGCTCGGCGCGCGATCTCGCCCGCTCGATCGCGACCGGCGGCGAGTCCGAACCCAATATCGACCCCAAGGACCGGATCAAGATTGAGGAACTGCTCCGGGTCGCGGAGCTGCAGGTCGAGTCGGCCACCCGTCTCGCAGTCGCGCGCGGCGGAGCTCTGCGGGTCGAAGTCGTCAACCGCTCGCAATGGGTCGACCGCACAATCGAGCAGTATCGACCGTTGCTGAAGGCGCTCGCCGAGTCGATATCGGCGGTCCTGCCGACACCCGACGAATTGCCGGAGAACGACCCGATGGGCCAGATGATGGCGGGCCTGCAGCAGATGCTCGAGTCGATGCTGTCGGCAATGACCACCGGGGCGATGGTCGGCGAGCTCGCACAGGTCGCTTTCGGAGGTTTCCATCTGCCCCTGCCGCGTCCCGCGGACGCTCAACTGCTGGTTCTGCTTCCGAACGTCGACCGATTCGGGCAGGAGTGGTCTCTTGACGCCGACGATCTGCGGCTCTGGGTCTGCCTCCACGAAGCCGCGCACTGCGCGGTGCTCGGGGTCCCGCATGTGGGCGAACGTCTGCGAGACCTGCTGCAACGTTACGCTGGCGCCTTCGAGCGTGATCCCGAGACGCTGCGTGAGCGCTTGAGCGGCTTCGACCTGAACGCAGGCCCGGAAGCTCTCATAGAACTGAACAGGAGCCTCAGCGACCCAGAGCTGATATTCGGTGCGGTCCGCTCCCCGATGCAGGCAGCGCTCGAGCCCGAGATCGCCGCGTTGTTGGCGGCTGTCGGCGGATACGTCGATCATGTGATGGACCAGACCGGCGGCAGCATCATCGGCTCCTATGGCCGGGTAACCGAAGCACTCCGTCGGCGTCGGACCCAGGCCGACGGTTCTGACCGGCTCGTTGAGCGCCTGCTCGGCTTCGAGCTCGACCAAAGCCATTTCGACCGTGGCAGCGCCTTCGTCGAGGGTGTGATCGAGCGGGCCGGGACCGAGGGGCTCGACCGGCTCTTCGAGGATCCCCAACATCTGCCGACGCCCTCAGAGGTCGACGCGCCGGGACTGTGGCTGGCTCGAATCGACCTCCCGTCGATCTGACCGTCGGGGCCCCCGGCGGCAGGAACCCCACGGGACCGCAACGGCGGGACCGGACCGGGAGCGCCGCCCGACCGTCGGGGCCCCCGGCGGCAGGCACCGTGCGGGCACGACGGCGCTGTTGCTGGTTCGAGCCGTGGACGTCCTACCGCGGCGGAACATCGCCTGGTTTTGGGCGGGGACGCTCCGGCGGAGCCGGGTCGACCTCCACCCCGTCGATCGAGGAGAAGAAGGGCGTGCTCTCGTCCCAGGGGAGGGGCCCGGAATAGTCGCTCGTTCCGGCCGGGGGCGCGGGCTGCGAAGGCCGCAGGTCTTCGTCGAATTCCACCCCACCGTCAGTCAAGGCGCCGGGCGGCCGAGCAGCTGCCCGGCCCAACGGCGCAGGCCCGGCCCGCGTCGGGCGGAACAGCCGGCCCGGATTGCCGAAGACGTAGACGAGCAGCGCAACCCCTCCGACCGCGCCGACCAGACCGGCCCCGAAAGGAATGCTCAAGCGGACCACCACCGGCACCATCGCCCCGGCCGCGAACGCAAGCTGGAAACGCGCTTCGAACCGCGCAAAGGAACGTCCGTAGTCGGCAACTACCACGTCGCGTTGGACCAGAGCGTCGAACGCGAGCTTCCCGGCGCCGGCCGCGGCAGTGACGGTGGCCGCGAAGACCACGGTGCCGAACAGGCCTCCCGACAGCGCCGCGAACAGGGCGCCAGCCACAAGCACTGTGATCGCGCCGAGCAGGATCTGCTCCTCGTTCAAGCGGCGGCGGAGCGTCGGGGCGAAACGCACGCCGCTGAGCGTGCCGGCCACCGCGAACACCCCCACGACCGCGAAGTGCCAGACCGGCGCGGTGGGATCTCCAGTGATGTCGATGCCGCGCACCGTCGCCGCGGCGCCACCGAACGCGGCGCCTTCGGTGCTCACGTCGAGGCCGTCCTTGCCGCCGCGCAGGTCGAACATCATCAGCATCGTCACAAACCCGACGGTGGCTTTGACGATCATCATCGAGGTCGCCGCGAGGAGTATCTTCCGGTCCCTCAACGCCTCGCGTTCGGACTGTTCTGCCGGCGTCGCCGCGACCACCACCGAAGGGATCGCCACGGCCAGCGCAGTCGCCATCACGAACCCCGCCAACCCCACTGCCGCCGACGCGGCGGGACCTCCCACAATGCTGCACAGCCCGCCTATGCCCGCGCCGACCGGGCCCGAGATCGCGCTGATGAGCGCCAGTCGGCTGTTGGCGCCGACCAGATCCTCATCAGAGTCGACCATGCGGGGAACGACCGCGCTCTTGGCCACCGAATATCCCTTCTGCAGCACAAGCACACCAAAGACCTCCGGGAACAGGAACAAGGTGTCGGCATGCTGGATTATCAACAGCGCCAAGACCGCGCGACCGACCGTGGTCGCGATGATCATCATGCGGCGACCACCACGAATCCGGTCGATGGCCGGACCGATCAGGGGCGTGACCACGGCGAACGGGGCCATCGTCAAGAGCAGCGCCAGAGCGACCCTTCCCCGCGACTCCTCCGGGCTGATCGCAAAGAAGACTGAGCCTGCCAGAGCCGCGGCGATGGCACCGTCGGCAGCGGCGTTCATCGCATGCAGACGCGCCAGCCGCATGAACGGGGTGACGACCGGTCGGCTCGGGGCGCGCCCCGCAGGCCCGCGCGGCCATGACTCGAAGCGAGCGAACGGTCGCCTGTCGTCAGTGGTCACGCAAGCATTCTGAGCGAGGGAGCGGGCCCTGTCACGGAATCAAGCAGCAAAACATCGTGTTTGTGCGTCAAGACCCGCGGCGCCGACAAGAAGTCGAACCAACCCAGGGCGTCTACCTCGGCATTCGGTTCGAACTGTCCGCCGAGAACCTGCATCCTCCAGTAGACGACTGCTTTGCGACGACCGCGACCGTCGCGGTAGCGGACCAGCGGCAAACGCTCGAGGCGCCTGCAGTGCAACCCGGTCTCCTCGAACACTTCGCGCCGGGCGGCCTTGCCGAGCGTCTCGCCCGGGTCGAGCTTGCCTTTCGGGTAGGACCAGTCGCGGTGCTCGGGCCGATGCACCAGCAGCACCTCGGTGACACCTCGGTGCTCGCGGAGCACCAGGCCGCCCGCGGCCCACACCTCGACGTCGGAGTGCCTGCGCGACAGCCGGTCGTGGAGATCACCCGCCGGCACGGGCCCTCGCGAGTTCTTGGAGCGTTTCGTGGACATCAACCCCGACGGTACCGTCCTGGCGCGTCCAGACACCGGACCCGTCGAGGAACCACGCCAGACGGTCGTCTCTGAGGTTCGCGTCAAGCACCTCCAAGAGCCGATCCTCGAGGTCCGGGTTGCTCATTTCGAGCAGGACTTCGACCCTGCGGTCCAGGTTGCGACGCATCAGGTCGGCGCTGCCGATGTAGGTGCGGCTCCGGCGCCCCTCACCACTGGCAGCGGCACCTCCACCATTGGCAGCGCCGCCGTTGGCGCCTCCACCGTTGGCGAAGTGGTAGATCCGCGAATGTTCCAGGTACCGGCCCACAATCGAACGGACCCGAATGTTCTCAGACAGCCCCTCAACGCCGGGGCGCAGACAGCACACGCCGCGCACGATCAGGTCAACCTCCACGCCTGCATTGGAAGCTTCATAGAGCTTGTTGATCACCTCTGTGTCGACGAGGCTGTTCAACTTCAGGATCATCCGGCCCGAACCGCTGGCGATCTCCGCGTCGATCAGCTCATACAGGCGTGAGCGCAACATTTCGGGCGCTACCAGAATCCGCTCATAGTCACGCGCCCGGCTGTACCCGGTCAGATAGTTGAACAGGTCAGCCAGGTCGTCTCCCACCACCCCATCGGCGGTCAGCAGACCGATGTCTTCGTAGAGCCGGGCGGTGCGATGGTTGTAGTTGCCGGTGCCGACATGGCAGTAGCGACGGATCCCGTCAGCCTCCTCGCGCACCACCATGACGATCTTGGAGTGGATCTTCAGCCCGACAATGCCGTAGGCCACATGAACACCCGCCTGCTCGAGTCGCCGAGCCCAACCGATGTTGGCCTCTTCGTCGAACCTTGCCTTGACTTCGATCAGCACCGCCACCTGGATGCCGCGTTCGGCGGCGTCTATCAGTGCATCGATGATCGGGCTCTCCCCCGCAGTGCGGTAGAGCGTGAGCTTGATGGCTCGCACCGACCTGTCACGGCCAGCTTGGCGAACGAACTGCACCACCGATCTGCTGAACGACGAATAGGGGTGGTGCAACAGGACGTCGCGACTGGCGAGCAGATCGAAAAGGTTTGCCGGCTCGTCCTTCGAGCTGAGTCCCGGTTCGGCTATGCCGCGCCAATGCGGCCACTTGTGCGCTCCGTGGTCGATGTCGGCCACCGCGTTCAGCGAAGTCGCGTCCAGCGGAACCGAACTCTGGTAGACATCGCCAGCTTCGAGGTCGAGTTCCCGCACCAGCAGCTCGAGGGTCTGCCGCGACACCGAGGACGCGACCTCGAGGCGGACCGCACGGCCGAAGCGCCGCCGCCGCAACTCGATCTCAACGGCGGCAAGCAGGTCTTCAGCCTCCTCTCCCAGGGTCAGGTCGGCGTTGCGGGTGACCCGGAACGGTGCTGACTCCACTATGTCCATTCCAGGGAACAGCTGGTCGAGGTGCGCGGCGAGGACCGATTCGAGGGAGACGAACCGCGTGCTGCCACCCAGCGGGATCCAGCGTTCAAGGGTGTTGGGGACCTTCACCCGCGCGAAACGCTTCTCACGGTCCGCCGGGTTGCGCACGACCACCGCAAGATTGAGCGACAGGTCCGAGATGTAGGGGAACGGGTGACCGGGATCGACCGCCAACGGTGTGAGAATCGGGAAGATGCGGTTGCGGAACCGCTGGGTGATCAGCTCCCGCTCGTCGGCTGTCAGATCATCGAACTCGAGCAGTTCGACACCGATTTCGTTGAGGGCAGGCAGAACCTGGTTGGCGAAGATCTGTTCTTGACGTGCGCCGAGTTCGAGAACCACCGAGCGGATGTCTTCAATCTGTTTGCGGGGAGTGCGGCCGTCGGGACCCACCGTCGAGATCCCCGCGGCGATCTGGTCATGTAGCCCAGACACCCGCACCTGGAAGAACTCGTCGAGGTTGCTGGCGAAGATCGACAGGTAGCGAACCCTCTCAAGCAGCGGAACTCTCATGTCGGCGGCAAGTTCCAGAACCCTGCCGTTGAAGGCCAGCCAGCTCAGCTCGCGGCTCAATACGGTTGTGTCGTTGACGTCCCAACCGCCGACCTGAACACTCACGCGCGGCCCTCCTCAACGAGCAGCGCCGCGCCCAGCGCCCCGCTGCTGTCGCCGGTCTCGGCGGCGCGGATCGGCACCGCCTGATGTGCGAAGGTGCGACTCGCGAGCCGTCGGGCCACGTCGTCTCGAAACGCCGGGCCGAGCCGCTCGGCCATCCCGCCGCCGAGAACGACGATCTCGACGTCAAGCAGGTTGACCACCGTCGCGAGCGCCGCAGCCAGCGCTTCTGAAGCTTGGTCGATCAGGCGGATCGCCAGCCGGTCGCCGCTGTCGAGGGCTTCCCTCCAAAGCCTGGACTTGATGGGACCCTCCCCGGCCTCAGAGACCAGTAGCGACGACTCGCCCCGAAAGTGGAGTTCCCGGGCCCGGCGCTCGAGTGCTGAACGACCGGCATAGTCCTCCAACTCGCCTTGGTGCTGACCGTGTGCCTGCGCCCGGAAGTCAACGAACGTGTGGCCGATCTCGCCGGCCATGCCGTGCGGGCCGCGGCGCAGTCGACCGTCGAGGACCAGCCCCGCTCCGACGCCGGTTCCCAAGAACACGCCGACGAGGTTGTCCACCCCTCGGCCCGCCCCCAACCGGTGTTCGGCGAGCGTCGCCACATTGCAGTCGTTGTCGACGAATACCGGTCGTCGGTCGCATCGAACCGACAGCTCGCGGGCCACGTCCACCGGCGAGGACCAGCCGTTCAGATTGCAGGCCAACCGGAGCACCCCGCTGCCGGGCGCCACCGGACCAGGTACGCCCACACCAATGCCGACAGCCGCGCCACTCGGGTCTACTTCATTGGCCGCGGCGCCCATGGCATCGAGGATGGCCCTGGGCCCTCCCGTCGTTGGTGTGGACAGCTTGTGCCTGCTCGACACCTCGCCGTTATCGACGAGCACGGCTAGGATCTTGGTGCCTCCAAGATCTATGCCGATCGATGCCATCTACGCTGCTCCTCGGAACTGCGCCCGTTTCACGCCCCGGCCCCCTCGTCTTCGGGGTAGCCGAGGTCCCATACAACAACGATGCGCTCGCGTTCAGCGTCGCGGTTGACCCGCTCGCGATTTCGACGGAACTGCGGATCGTGTGGCGGGAGCAGCAGCAGTCTGGCGTTCACCCGGTCTCGGAACGCGTCCATGGGCTCGCGTTCTCCGAAGTCTGCGCGGATGTCCCAGTGCGGAGCCGTGGACCCGAGATACACGATCGTCGCTTGACCTGCAGGCGGCTCGTCGTATTCGGTGTCTGCGGTATCGGTCATCACGGCTCCTAGAAGTTCAGTCGGTGCTCGTGTCGCCGAGCATGCGCGGCGAGTCTAGCGCAAGGCGATGGGACCGCTCTGCGCGCTCACGGACCGCTCTGCGCGCTCAATGGGCGGCGGTCACTTCGTGCGATCACTTCGAGGAGGACGACTCCCCATCCTCAACGTCCTCTGACAACCCTGACTTGAATTCTTTTTGTGCCTGGCCGAGCGAGCGCGCCAGCTTCGGCAGTTTGGCCCCGCCGAACACCAACAAGACGATCAGCAGGACGATAATCATTTCGGGGGCGGACGGGACGGAGATCAAGCCATGCATGATTCAAGCGTAGCTCAGTCTGCGGGCGTTCGCTCCAATGGGTCGGGATGGGCGGGTCTTGGCCAGCCTCGGCCCGTGAACGCGGCGACCAGAAGCGGGCGGCTAAGCCTGTGCAGCCGCGGTAGCCTGCGCCGATGAACGCCGACGGCGCACCCGCCGACGTTCGCGTTCGCTCTTGCCGCCCCAGATGCCGAACTTCTCTCCGTTGCCGAGCGCGTATTCGAGGCATTCGTCTTGCACGACGCAGGCCCGGCAAACCTCCTTGGCCTCTCGTGTCGAGGCGCCGCGTTCAGGAAAGAACAGGTCGGGGTCGACGCCGAGGCAGTTGGCGTAGTTCTGCCAGGTCGGCTCGTCGGGTTCTATCTCGATGACGGACATGCATCCCTCCGCGGCGATTGGACGTGTGCTAGAATTGTTACTTCGAGTATCACCATTGGAATTACACCACTGTGATTCCGCATTGTAAAGCCCGACGCGCAAGTTTCCAGCCGATTCTCGTTCAGAACGCGCAGAAGTCCCGCGCCCCGGGACGCGGCTGTCGGCTGGCCGCTCGCCCGACGACGTCTCAGCGTCGTGCGCGGACGATGCTCCGCCGATTGTCGACAAAATCGTGGAGGACGTAGTTCCCGAGGTCCTGGTTGGTCGTGAAGAAGGCGCGGCCACCGTTGAGCCTGGATATCTCAGACACGAAGCCGCGCAGATACGGTGTCACATCCAAAACGAACGTATTGATGCGGATGTCCTCACGGGTGCATTTCACCACTTCCGCCAACGTCAGATCGACCGTGGTCCGCGACGGCGGATAATTGAAGTACGGCCTGCCCGAGCTGGTGATGTGCGCCGTCGGCTCGCCGTCGGTGATCATGATGATCTGCTTGGTCCCGGTCTGTCGGGCCAGCATCTTGCGGGCGAGCTGGAAGCTGTGCTGCATGTTGGTGCCGTAGACGTAGTCCCACGAGAGCTGCGGCAGAGTGCTCGCGTTGAACTCTCGAGCCACCTCCGAGAACGACACCATGCCGAGGAAGTCACGAGGGTACTGAGCCGAGATCAACGAGTGCAGCGCCATCGTCACCTTCTTGGCTGGCAGGAAGTTGTCGCGCATCGCCATCGACATCGACACGTCGAGCATCAACACCGTCGCTGATCGAACCTGCTGCTCGGTGCGTTCGATCTCGAAGTCGTCGTGGTGGAGGCGGACCGGGACACCGCCGCCGGTGCGGGAGATCGCATTGCGCAACGTCTGCGGGATATCGAGGTTGAAGGCGTCGCCGTACTCGTAGGGCTTCGTCTCGTGCTCGCGTTCGTGCCCCGTGCCAGCTTCCGACAGCGAATGCTGACCCATCATGTCTTGCGACATGCGCTTGAAGATCTCCTCCAGCGCACCATGGCCGATCCTGCGGATGGCCCGCGGCGTGAGTTCGTAGCGGCCCTCGGAATTCTCGATGAGCCCGGCCTCCTCCAACAGGCGTGCCAGCTCCGCCATCCGTTCGAGGCTCTCGGCCGACTCCTCGCCGAGCAGGTCCCGGGCACGGTCTATGTCGACCTCCGCCAATGCCCCGGGGTTGTTGGCGCCGCGCAGGAGGTTGTCGAGCTGGTCGATGTCACCGAGATCTCCCATCATCTCCATGGCAGAGGACATGTCGAGCGGGTCGGTGCCCTCGAAGTCGTAGGACTGGTTCCATCCCAGCTGTGGGAACTGGTCGCGCAGATTGCCGGCGAGCTGGTCCATCTGCCAGCGCAGATCCATGTCCTCCATCAGCTGGTCGCTGAGTGCTTGAAGCTGCGCGCGCTGCTCTGGTGTCATCGAGTTCAGCATCTGTTGGGCCAGGGCCATCCGCTGCGCCATCACTTCGAGCAGCTCATCGAGTGATCTCGGATTCTCTGGGAAGAAGTCGCCGAAACGCTCCATGAAGCCTTCGAAGTCGGGTGCCTCGCCGTTGGCCCGCTGTTCGAGCATACCGTTGAGTTCGGCCAGCATGTCCTTGAGGCGGTCCATGTCCTGTTGTGACATGTCGTTGACGCCCTCGGCCATCGAGTCAAGTTGTTGCTGCATGAGCTGTTCACGCAGCCGGTCCATGAGTTCCTCGAACTGCTGTTGTGCCTGTTGACTCTCGAACTCGTAGCTCTGCAGGCCCCTGACCTTGCCTGCGAGGTCCGGCGGAAGCATGTCGAGTTCCATGTTCTTCATCGTCGCCGAGTCGCTGGCGAGCTCCGCACGCCGTTCGTCACCCGAAGCGCCCGCCTGCTCGACCATGCCGCCCAGAGCCCTGCGCTCGGTTTGGACCACTTCGTCGAGCGCTTGGGAGATCTCATCGAAGACGCCGCCGAGGTCGTGCTGATCGAGAATCTCGCGGCGCCGCTCGCGCAGTCGGTCGAGCATCTCGCGGATCCCTTTGAGGTTGCGTCCGTCGCGGTCTGTCATTCCTCCCTGCATGATCCGGCGCAGTGCGCTGTTGACGTCGCCGTGATACAGCAGGTCGTCAGCCAACTCGTCAAAGAGGCGGTCCGCGTCGAGAGCGAAGGCGCGCTGTGTGCCGTCCCACGCCGAGTAGCGGAAATGCGGCGGCTTGCGACGATTGCGGCGACGTCGCCGACGGAGGACCATGGCGAAACCCTAACCCGCCTCGATGCCTCCACACCCGGCCGCCGCTTTGTTCGCTGGCTGCGGTGATCTTGTTAGCGTGGCTCGAATCGGTCAGCGGACCCGAAACCGACTAACAACTATTGCGGTGGCAACGCGGCAGGCGCCCATCGACTATTCCCACCGACAGGAGAAACAGCAATGCCAATCGACCCAGACACCGTCGGCAACACCAGCGAACCGTCCGATTTCACCTGGTCCTCAAGTGACAGCCTGCTCTATGCCCTGGGGGTCGGTGCGGGCGTGACCGACCCGACCGGCTTCGAGTTGGAGTTCACCACCGAGAACACCAAGGACATGCAACAACGTGCTCTGCCCACCCAGGTCGTGGTCATGGGCGCCGCCAAGATGCCGAATTTCGGCGATTTCAACCTGGCGGCGCTGCTGCATGGTGAACAGGAGATCGAACTGCACCAGACCCTGCCGGCGGAAGGCTCAGCGGTCGGCATCGGCAAGGTGGCGGCCGTCTACGACAAGGGCAAGGCCGCTCTCGTGCGTCTCGAGACGACCGTTGCCGACACCTCCGGGGCACCGCTGTGGACCAGCCGATCGGGGCTGTTCATCTCCGGTGAGGGGGGTTGGGGCGGAGACCGCGGGCCGGCGAGCGACTGGGCGCTTCCCGACCGCGATGCCGACACGGTCCTCGGTTACGACACCCGCACCGACCAGGCCCTGCTGTACCGCCTCAACGGCGATCGCAACCCGCTGCACAGCGATCCGTCGTTCGCGGCGATGGCGGGGTTCGACAAGCCGATCCTGCACGGGCTCTGCACCTTCGGTTTCACCGGGAGGGCGTTGCTGCACGGACGCTGCGGGGGCGACACCAGCCGCTTCGGGTCAATGGGCGGGCGCTTCAAGTCGCCGGTCATACCCGGCGAGCGTCTCGATGTCCACATGTGGGACGTGAACGGCCGGACCCTGTTCCAGACCCGGGTCGGCGACCGCGTGGTCTTCGACGCCGGCATCTTCACCACCCGCTGACCCATCGCATCGGCAACTCGAGTGCATGCCGTCGCGCTGACAACCGTTGTTTTCCGCCCTTGATCGCTCCGCATTCCAGTTCCCCGCCTGTACGGTCAACGACGAGCGCGCTGCGCCTCGTGGACATGCTGCGCTCGCAGCAGATCGATGACGAGGTGCAGCGCCACCAGATCCGTACCGCTTTCCGGTTGGCCTGCCACTTGCAGCGCATCGACGTGGAACTGGTGAGGCTGTTCCAGCTCCACAACCTGCGCGCCCCCATGCTGTTGGGACCGCCGGGCTCGGCGATGACCGGCGGCTTCCATCGGTGGTTGCGACAAGTCGGCCATAATGGCCGGTGAACAATCAGCAACTGAACCGATGGAGGTTGTTAGGACTCTGCGCGTTTGAGGTCGGAGTCGGCGGGCGCGCGTTTGAACGCGAGGGATGGCGGCCTCCATCAGCGGTGCTAACCGCAACGAGAATCTGGAGGATCCCTGTGGAAGTTGACCCTATGCGCGTATGTGAGCTATTGGTGGGCTTGGGCGATGTCGTGGTGGTCGGTGTCGACGACGATGTGGGTGCGCCGCTGAGCGTTCACATCCGCGGGAGGGCACCGCGCCGGATTGTGTGGATTGTGGCGGGCGGTAGTGGTCTGACGGTGAGCAACAGGTGGTGTTGGTGGACCTGTTGGCGTTCGGGCGGGCTGCGTGGCTGGTGTGGCACAAGCGTCGTTGGCGGTACGCGAGCTCGGATTGTTCGGCTGCGCGTCGCCGAACCCGAAGCTGTTGTGGTGCCGCTTCGCGAGGAGTTGACCGCGCGGGCGGGTCGGTGGGTGACGGGCCAGGCGAACAGCGGCCGTTCACAAAAAGAGAGAGCCTGCGCGTAAACGTGGGATTTGGGGTTGCATCGCACTGGTTGTCTGACTATCCTGTACGACCGTGACAACCACAGCATCTGTCAGGAACCGAGCTGTTCACTGTTGCGTCTTCACCGGTAGCCGTATTGCTTGCGACGGCCCCCCGCGGCAGCAGTCGCGGGGGGGGGGGGCCGTAGAAGCAGGCAGGGATTTCACTGAGCGGGTCCAGTGGTCCCGTGACAACGACACAACCAGTTTAGACGGTGGGCGGCCTCCATCGGTGGGCGCGGTGTCACTCGGCGAACTCGCCACCTGCCTGTGGGCGATGCATGGCGAACCGGCTGCGGCGGACCATTCGGTTGATGACGTGCCCGACGCACTTGACGCCGCGGTGTCATGGCTCGTCACGAAGAAGATCACGACCGGCATCCGCGCGAGCACGTTCTCGCCCGCGGATCCGTTGACTCGTGGTCACCTCGTGACGTTCCTTTGGCGCTGCAAGAAAGAACCGGCCGTCACAGTCAACAATAACAGCCCGAGATATGACGCGGGCATAACCGACACGGACACGACGGATCACCCCGAGTCCGCCCAGACGACCTCGGGGGTCGCGGCAACGACGACTTGGATTCAGAGGAGAAGGGATACCACCAATGACGACAGCACAGAACACTCGGCGAGCTAAGACGCGTGCGCTCACCGGTCTTTTGGCAGCAGCCGTCGCCGCGGCTACGCTGGTATCGGTTTCACCAACCGCAACAGCCGAGCACGACACACGCAACGATGTTCCCAATGCGAAAACCATCACCGACCACGATCCAGATTATTTGAGTCGCGGCGATTGGGGGCTCTTCGCGTTTCAGGGTGGAGTGAGGGTGTCGAGTAGCTTCCAGTTGGGTTTGCCGGCATAGAGCAGGGTGCGGATCCGGTAGTTCGCAAAGTTGGTGAACCCGAAGGCGCCGCGTTTGACGCGTTTGGCTAGGTTGTTGGCGGCTTCGGTGGCTGCGTTGGTGACTTTGGCTTTGTGCCAGTTCGAGATCTCGGTGCGCCAGCTCCACAGGGTCCGCCCCAGCCGGTTGACCTCTTCGGGTAGCCACGGCTCTTGGAGATCGGCGGCGAGCTGGTTGACGGTCTCGGTGCCGACTTTGGGGTTGGTGATGTCATAGATCGACCGCAGGTTTTCTTTGGCGTGCCAGGCGTTGCGGACCTCTCCGTGGGGGTCGCCTGCTTCGAGCAGTCCCCGTAGCCGGACCTGGCCGTTGTCGGTGATCCGCTCAGACGCTGACACCAACAGTTTGCGTGCCCGATACAGCGGGTCGTCTTTGCGGCCGCGGTGCCCCAACGTGTCGATTTGGACCCGGCGACGCACGTCGTCTAATGCTTTGTTGGCGAGCTTCAC
>JAHQYN010000215.1 GCA_024421085.1 Acidimicrobiia bacterium | reverse complement strand
GCTCGACGACGACAAGCACTGTGAGGAGAAGTACGGCCCCGAGAAGTGGGCGGAGTACAAGGCCCGGGTCAAGTACCGGATCATCCCCGGCATCTACTGAGCAGGTGCGCTGGCCGGCGCTGGCCGGCATGGTCACTGAGTCGCGGGCTGTGGCGCAGGTCGGTGAACGCGGGTCTGGGGAACCTAAAGCTAGAAGTTCAAATCCACTTCATCCACCTGTAGGCTATGACGACAATTTGGTGGTCAACACCCTTGGTAATCTGGACTTCAGGAATGTGAAGGTGCTTGAGGCAAGGATTCACGGACTAGGAACTGATGATGACTTTTCCGTCGAGTGGATCCACCCACCGCTAGAGAAGATTCGACCTGTGCAGGGGCGGGCGATCGCGATGCCTTACGTCAAAAATGTTCGACCAAGTCGTCTCACGAGTGCGGCGGAATTGCTCCCTAACGTTGATACGTTGCGGGAACTGCTTCCGGCCCATGATGTTGATGCCTTGGTTGAGACGCTGCGAGTCGAAGTAAGTTACGAATAGTGGGGAATCATTGGGGCGGTGCCGGATACGGGTGTTCGCGTCACGAGTTGTACGCCACGCTGAGCCTAGACTTAGCTTCGGCTACTACTTCAAGCGAATCCCGTACTACACGCCCTGTTTTGTCTACCCAATCCTCCTGGTATGGCGGTGCGATCAACTCCAGCACTCCGTCGGCATCAATTCGGCGCCTTGAACTTGAGGTGCCGCGACCTAGCGGCGCGATCTGTGCTCGAACCAACCGATGTTGGAGCAAGGCCAAGGTGGCGTACGGGTTGATTGAGGACTCGTAGATTCCAAACTCGGCTGAACAATGCACTCGGTCTAGGTCGTGAGGGATGACCGTTGCCCGGAACTTGGCTGGATTCAGGAGAGACACGATTATCTGTTCGCCGCGAGCCATGATCCCTGGAGTTGTCGGCCGGTAACGATTCGCCTTGGCCCAGTCCACGTTTCCTAATTCATCAACATGGAGCACCGATATGAAAGGGACCGACTCTTGCACTTTGGTGCGGTGCCTCCTTTTGGTGACTAGAAGCGTGGCGAATGGTTTTCCGCCCGCCGCCTTGAGTTGCCGTTCGGCTATCAAGGCCTCAGGGTCGAGAGTGGCAGCATCGATTCTCGTGAGTCTGGTGCCATCAACTGAGACGACCTTCCCCTCGTTCTTCGACCCACCTTCGAGCAATTGACCAATGTTATGGGCGATACTCGGGAGGTCGTTCCCGTTTGGATCAACTGCTTTGGTTCCCTTTTTCATGATATGTCCCACGTGATCAGCACGAGCAAGGAAGACTTGGTTAGACTGCCGCGCCCCCTTGCGGAGGAACAGGACACTGGTCTTGGCCGTAGTGCCTGCGGGGGCAAACGTCGCCGAAGGCAGGCTGATTATTCCGTCAATGCTTACTTCCTGGGACAGGTCGTTTGCTTCCCCGGACAGGCCGGTTGCCTCGAGTAGCACTTCCCTCATGTGAGGGCCATCAGCAACTCCATCGGGGAGGATGATGCCAGCCACTCCGTTTGGAGCGAGGAGGTCGACACAGCGGGCGACAAATGCCAGCGACGGGTCGATACGTTCCTTCGAGCGCAGACCGCGAAAGAATTTAGTTGTCCTAGTGATGCCTGAGGGTGAGTCGTATTTGCTTTCTCCGAATGGTGGATTCGTGAGGATTAAGTGCATCTTCCCGCGTAGGCGGTCGTATGGAGGCGCGGTAATGGAGTCTTCGACTGTGAACACTTCAGGGGAACTGATTCCGTAGGCAAGCAGGTTGACTCTGGCCATCGCAACTGATGCCGCTGATTGGTCTGCGCCCACGACCGCTTGCCGAAGTTGCTCTCGGCGAATATCTGGATTACGGGAGACAGCTTCCTCAATCAGACCGATCAAGAAACGTCCGCTGCCGCAACACGGATCGCCCATGATCGGCCAAGGCATCTCAGTATCTAGTGGGTCTATCAGGTCGAAACCAATCTTGACCATTGCTTTCACAACCGAGTCGGGCGTGAGGTACGTCCCGAGGCCTCCAGCGTGTTCGTATCGACCACGAAGGAAGACATCGAAAGCGGTTCCTAATATGTCGTGTGGGGGTTCAGCACCAGTTCCTGTGTGAGGGAGGATATCTAAGGCTTCAGCCAACACGTCACAACGACTGATGCGCAAGGGCTCATCTCTAGGCCAAATGGACTGGGTTCCGCCCCCGGGCACCTGACCCCCCAGTTCGGGCAACGCGTTGACTACCGCGAAGGCTTCTTTCAACGGTTGAGGGTCAGCCATGACCCTGACCGTATCTGGGTCGAGAAGGTCAGTTAGACGCTTGTCACCCACTCTCGTATGCGGGTCGCGATGCGCGGCGATCTTGAGGAGAAGAAGCTTCGACAACTCCTCTACAGCTGCATTTGACGGACGGATGCCTCCCCGTGTGTAGAGCAAATGGTGCAGATTGTTGAGCCGGTCGGCTAGTTGGATTTGGTCGGGGACGGGTTCCGTGGCTTCCATAATCCTGCTCCTAAAGTGTTTTCTTCAAGTTTCGTGCGGAACGAGCGGTTTGTGTCTCGCATGATGACAGGCGGGTGTGACAGCATGGTGGATCTTGGTCCGGCGAGATGAAATACCTATTCAGAGAGCCAACACTATCGGATCGACACGATACTGTGGTGACCATACACCAAACGTGCCGCGCAAGTAGCGCAGCGATATCATGCCGTTGTGGGGCATGGCTGTTCACCCGGATCCGGGTTTCGAGGGTTTCGGGCGGTGGGTGTGGCGCAGTTTGGTGTGCGCGTCGATCTCGGAGACCAAAAGCCAGAGGCTCAAATCCTCTCAGCTCGACATCATGCACCCGAAAGCATTTGAACCCG
>JAHQYN010000214.1 GCA_024421085.1 Acidimicrobiia bacterium | reverse complement strand
GTCGATCATCTCCTCCAACGCCCGTCGTACGGCATCGGAGCGCGACTCCGCCTCACCGCTGGCGACGATCGCATCGAGTTGTGCCATCAACTGATCGTCAACTCGCGTAATGATCTGTGCCATGCAAGCAGCATAGCACTGTGCACTACCAACCGTATTGTCATCGGAGAACAGAGCGCTACGACTCTGTGCAGGCGAGTGGGTGACCTCATCGGTGGTCTGGGAATCGGCTGAAATCGGAGTCTGTGGTTACTAAGGTGCAGCCGTGCTCCACCGCTACGGCGGCATGTTGGGCATCGGCGACCAGTTTCCCTGTGGTGCCAGACTGGCGACATATTCTGCCGAAGTTCCAACAGGGTTCCCCAGAGAGCGTCGTTGAAGCCGGGATAGCTGGGTAGCACCAACGGTGCGCGTTGCAACTTGGGACGGTTGGTCATTGGCGCTGTAACAGTTCGTTGCCCGCGCGTCGGGATCGCTCGTCGTCGGACTCCAGCAGGTCCACAGCAACCACCGCTGGAGGTGCGACCCTGGTTCCCTTTGCGAAGGGCCACATCTGGTCTTCCACGACCCGGAACACGAGGTTGGCGCGCTCGTAGCGCTCCTCAATAACGAAACTGTCGCGGATTGCCTGAAGGTCGCTGCTCTTCAGGTCGGCTTCGAGAGGTCCAGAACCGACAAGGCCGAGGGCGTGCTCCGGCGAGGTGCTCGCCGCAGTGCGCACAACACCGGGTTGAACAGCTATGCGATCACGCGTCGCAGGATGTGTATAGAACGTGAGCCTGCGAGCCCTAGAGCCGAGACGATCCAGCAGGTTTGGCAGGCCGACCGCCAAGCGACGTTTGGCGCGGCTACGTTCGTAGGGGTTGCAGCGCGGTTCAATGCCGTCTGCCAACGCCAGAACCGACCATGCGGAGCTGGCGGTCCAGGGCCGGTGCGCTGGGCGACGAGATGCGGCCGCAGCCCGAATGGCTCGTTCCTCGATAACCCATCCATTGCCGACACGATGGCCGACTAACGTTCCATCAGTCAGCATCTGGCGTACCCGCCTCGAACTTACGCCGAGGTATTCTGCCGCTTCGGGCACGCTTTTCAACTTCATGCAGCATAACTATACCGTGAACAGAAGTGTTTTGCCACTTCAGGCGCAACAGGGTTGAGATCGAACCAAGACGGACCCTCAGCGTTGATGCGTGCGGCAGTTCGGGAGCATCGGGCGCGCGGCGGGCGTGCTTGGCGATTCGGTCGTCCAGTTAGATCGTCGCCCGGTGCATCACCTGCGGGTTGGGTCGTGTCGAAATGTGCATCAGCGGTCTGGCTAAACTGAATCACCTGTACACTTGCCGTTGTGGATGTAGCGATCACCGATTTTCGAGCCCGTTTGAGGCACTGGCTGGATCAGGCGAGAGACGGTGAAGAGCTTGTGGTCACAGAGAGAGGAGTCCCGGTGGCGAAGGTCATCGGTCTGGCAACCACCGCGATAATCGAGTCGCTGGTCGAGCAGGGGAAAATCTCCAAGCCTTTGTCCCTAGACCGTCCTGTGGCTAGCGGTCGGCTGCGGCCGCGGTCTCGCCGGTCGGTCTCCGAGAAAGTTTCTGAGCAACGGGACTGATCGCTTGGCCATCGTCTATTTCGATTCCAGCGCGCTCGTCAAGCTGCTGGTTGAGGAGTCAGGGAGCGATGTTGCCGCCGCTCTGTGGGACGGATGCGATGCTGCGGTCTCGAGTCGTCTCTCCTATCTGGAGGTGTGTGCAGCATTGGCCGCGGCTGGACGCAACCACGACTTGGACCAGCCGGAGCCTTGCCCGTTGCGAACAAGACTGGGAGCATTATTGGGCGGCGGTCCGCCCCGTTGAATTCACCCAGGCTGCGCAGACGGCGGCTGGTCGGCTTGCTAGGCAACACAGTCTTCGCGGAGCTGACGCGGTCCACCTCGCCAGCGTTTTGGCACTGGGTAATGCCAATGTGGTGGTGGCGGTGTGGGACCGTCGACTCCACGCCGCAGTGGTATCGGAGGCTCTGGCCGTGGCGCCGCCCAGTTTGGAAACGACATGAAGGCGATCGAGATCCAAGGCGGCCGACTGGTGTGGAGCGATACATCTCCGCCGTTGTTGGGGGATGGGGAGGTCGGTATCGAGGTCAGAGCCAGCGCCGTGGATCGGGCGGATCTGGCGGATCTGGCGCAGGGAGCGGGCGCTAATCCGCCGCCCGGTGCGAGTCCGATTCTCGGCCTGGAGTGTTCGGGGGTGGGGTCTGAGATCGCTGCGGGTGTGTCTGGTTTTGAGATCGGTGATCAGGAGTGTGGCCTTCTCGCCGGAGGCCGCCATCCCTTGCGTTCAGCCGCGGACCCCACGCGACCGACCCCGACCTCTAACGCGAAGCGCCACGGCTTCGCGGACGGTGGCGGGTATGCTGGAACACATTGAGGCAGGTGCATGATGAGCGATAACGCGACCACAGACCCTCGCATGGCAGACCTGCCATTTCCCGACGATATGGTTGAGCGCCATGTCCGGCTCGGCGAAGACAGCAGTTGGGAGTTCAAGGAAATAACGTTTAGCACCAACCGAGTCATCAAGCGTGAGCGTGACACCTGGGCCGACGAGATCGGGGCGTTCGCGAACTCTGAAGGTGGTGTGCTGCTGCTGGGAGTCACCGATGAAGGTGAAGTGACTGGTATGTCACGGGAACAACTCGACATGGTCGAACAAGCGGTCCGTGAGATAAGCATCAATAGTGTCAAGCCGCCGGTGCGTGTGCAGACCTACCGCAGAGAGCTGAGGGGTCGGGCCTTCCTGCTGGTTGCCGTGCCTCGCGGTGACACCCAGCACGACAGCCCGAGCGGTGCCTTTCAGCGTGTCGGCGCTGCCAGGGTGCTGCTGTCGCCTGACGAGCGCCTGCGAC
>JAHQYN010000213.1 GCA_024421085.1 Acidimicrobiia bacterium | reverse complement strand
GGTCGCCGGTGCCGGCGACGACCCCCTCGCGGAACTGCGCATCGCGGCGCTCCGTCTCGACCCGCAGCGGACACCGCGCCAACGGGCCGCTGATCCCAGGGTTTGGGTCGCCCTTCAGTCGGCTGCGAGAGTTCACGGATTCGGAGTATTCGCCGGCGGACCTCACACGTTCATCTCGCGCAGCCGCATTCAACCCGACCGCGGCACAAGCGTCCGCCGCCGATCCAGAGGGCTTGAGCGTGACGACTGGGAACTCAAGGACGGATTCGCAGTGACGACGGTGAGCCGGACCGCCGCCGACCTCATCGCCGGCCGGGTTGACGGCGGGCACATCGGCCGTTTCCTCAACGACGCGCTCAACGCAGGCACCATCACCATGGTGCAACTGTGCGAGCGACTGAACGCAGACCGCGACGAGATCGAATCGCTTTTCCTGCAAAGCGGCGACCACGCGAGCGTCAGTACCGATGACTGAACTCGACCGCGACGGCGACCCACCCTCTATCGCTCACGCTACACCTGAAGCGTTCCGGCAAGCACTCACAGCGCGAATCGCGAGCACTGCAAGCTCCGAATCCCTGCACATCCCAGAGCTTCACCGGCAGTTCGCCTACAGCCGATTCCTGTACCGGGTGTTCGCCTCGGCCGATTCCGAATGTTCCGATTCTCGCGGGCCGCGAAACAGGCACATGGATTCCCGCTGAGTCCCACTGGGTGGACTAATCAACCCAACACGCGAAGCGCTGGCAAAGAGCGTGTCGACGGGGTTATAGGCGTTGTTGTCTTTGAGTTCGCCTTGGGTCAGGCTGGGCATTACACCAGTATCCGATCGCGGCGGCTGTGGGGCGACGCAACCAGTTGCGGACCTGCGCGGAAGACCTCCCCACCGACCCCGACCCCAACCGCGAAGAGCCGCATATCGTCGTCCTCGTCGTCCGAGCGAACTTGCGCGTAGGGCCGCGGCCCGGGCGGGCCGTGAGCGCAGGGCACAACGACGGGAGACGCCCGGGTCCCACCGGGGCGGGTTTGCGGAAGTATCCGCGGCGCGGCCCTGCGTGCGGCTTCGACTTGTACAATGGGCACTTGACCATGTGCTCTTCTACCAACCCCGACCTGAGGTCCGGCGCGTTCGCCGGCACCGGGCGCGGCATCGCGCGAGAGGCAGCATCCGAAGAGCGAGCCGATGTAGGGTTTCATACATGACTGACGAGTCCACCCTCGAGAGCTTGCGTGAGATCGGCCCTATCTTTCGCGCTCGCGAGGCAGTGGATGTCGGCGTTTCGTGGCGTAGTCTCTACAAGTTGCGCGACGACGGCGAGGTGATCGCCTTGTCGCGCGGTCTGTACCAACTCCGACAAGCGGCCGGTGTCGACAACATCGACTTCATAGCCGTCTGTACCCGGGCGCCGCATGGAATGATCTGCCTCACCTCGGCACTAGCGTATTGGGATCTCACCGACGAGATCCCTCCAGCCGTGCATCTAGCGACACCGAAGGGGTCTCATCGGCCGGCGATCGACTACCCGCCAACGGCCACGCATGTGTTCGCCGCGGAGACATTCGGGATTGGGCGCATGGAGATCGCTCACAGCGGACGGGAGCGATTCTCGATCACGAACCGGGAACGAACAGTGGTCGACGCTTTCCGGTTGCGGCATCTGACCGGCCCAAAGAACGCCAACGAAGCACTGCGCCGCTACCTGCGCTCCCGACCGCGGCTGTCAACGCTGTTGACCACAGCACGCGAACTGAACGTTGGGGCAGGTTTCGCGGACAGGATCCGAGTCTTGGTGCCGTGACTCCCGTCGGTCGCGACACACAGGGAGGGAGAGCGTACCTTGACCTGCAGCGGCTCGCCCGAAGTCTCGGTCGCCCTACCGACGAGCTCCTTCGCGGCTACGTCTTGGAGCGATTCCTGTGGCGAGTAGCGTCGTCGCGCTATCGCGACCAACTCATTTTGAAGGGCGGGATGCTCATGGCGACACTGGCCCAGCGTCGACCTACAGCCGACGTTGACATGCTCGCCAAAGCGCTCCCCAACGAACTCGAACACGTCTCGGGCATCGTCGCGGAGATCACCAGGATCCCAAACAGCGATGGTGTCGAATACCATCCCGAACAGGCGAAGGTAAGCACGATCCGAGACGCTACCGCCTACCCGGGTGTTCGAGTTAGTGTTCCCGCACAGATCGATCGAGCAAAGGCACCGCTGCGCGTCGACATCAATGTTGGCGACCCAGTAACACCAGGTCCGGTCGTCGTCGAGTACCCCGGCTTGCTGGGCGAACGGTTCGATGTCGTCAGCTACCCAGTCGAGACAGTGCTAGCAGAGAAAATAGTCACGATGCTTGAGCGCGGCGAACTGACGACTCGTGAGCGGGACTTCGCTGACGTCTACCAGATCACCGCCAACCTCAATGTTGACGGCGGTTCCCTGACCGCGGCTATCGATGCCACGATCGCGCACCGAGGAGCCGAGCGACAACCTATTCGTGCTGCCGTCGGCGGCCTCGCGGACCACCGTCAGTCGAGTTGGTCGGCGTACATCGCAACGACGGGGATGGGGGGTCTCGTGCCCGAGGATTTTGACACCGTGATCGGTGCTGTGGCTGGGTTCGCTGATCCGGTCGTTGCAAGGAGCGTCAAGGGCAAGGGTTGGGTTGCCCGAACAAGGCGGTGGACATGACGGTGTCAATTGTACGGATGACTGCTCACAGTTTCTTGTTCAGCGCGTCGTTGTGGGTCATGGCAAAGATTCTCGTTCGTTCTCCACGTCTGATCCGGTCGCGGCGGTCGCCGGTGCCGGCGACGACCCCCTCGCGGAACTGCGCATCGCGGCGCTCCGTCTCGACCCGCAGCGGACACCGCGCCAACGGGCCGCTGATCCCAGGGTTTGGGTCGCCCTTCAGTCGGCTGCG
>JAHQYN010000057.1 GCA_024421085.1 Acidimicrobiia bacterium | reverse complement strand
CTTTGGTTGACCCGGCGACCGGCAAGGAGAAGCTCACCCTGCTGTGGCATCCTACTTTGCCGGTTCAGGAGATCCGGCTAACTGCCATGCCCGCCTGGGCCCTCGCCCGTCAGCCGTCACCCCTCGCGGCGGTTGTGTCAGCGCACGGGACGTCGGACGGGGATCCGGCGCAGGCCGTGGCGACGCGGGCGGCGCACGGGGGTGGCGGCTCGCAGGCCAGTACCTCCGACCGGCTTGAGGTTGTGGTCACGTTCAATCAGCCTGTGGTGGATTTGACCGCAGATTCGCCCTCGCTTCGTGCTCGCGGCGCCACTGTGGCCGCGGTTGGGGCGCGCACCGTGGCGGGGGCGCCAGCCAACAGTTATACCGTCACACTCGCACCCAGCGGCTCCACCGAGGACATCAGCTTCGAGCTTGCAGCGGGCCTAAGCTGTGCCGCGGGCGGCATCTGTACCGCCGCGGGCACCCCGCTCACCGCGGTCCCCGACCCGTTTGTGGTCACGACGCAGACCTCCGTGCAGCAGACCACCACTCCTTAGATCACGCGCAATGGGTGTAGGACCTCGCGGCGCAACGTTGTGTCTGCCGCTCTTGTTCGCGGCGCTCGACTCCCGCTCTTGTTCGCTGCGCTCACGGGCCGCGAGGCCGCGGGCCAGCCGCTCGGGCCACGGCCTCGCGCCGATGGACCGTGTCGTCCCGCCTATTCGCTCGGCCTCTTAGCGGCCACGATTCAGCTGCGGCCGCTCGTGACGGTGCAGCGCGGACCTTCATGCAGCAGAAGTAAGATGCACATCAATCGGGGGCTAGGAGGCGCTCTTCATGGCATCGCGGGCGCGCTGTTCGGCCACGCGCTTGCGGCCGACGATCGGCGTCGTGGGAGCGAAACCTGCGGCCGCTCGCTCCGACTCGCTCTCACCACCCCAGAAACCCAGTTCCCGATTCTGCCGGGCGTAGTCGCGGCACTCGATGAGTGACACACAAGAATTGCAGATTCGCTGCGCCGCGGTCTCGCGGCGGACCCTCGCCTCAGGCCGCTCGGCGAAGGGAGCGAAGAACAGGTCACCGTGACCACTGCACGCCGAATCGTCCATCCACGCGGTTGACCCGACAGGGCCGGCCAAGTTCTCTGAAAGTTGAGTTATGTCAAGCATAAACACCCGCTTTGATCGAGCCCTCGGCCTCATTGAGGATGAGGCTTGCGTTGCCCCTTTCGGCTAGCGTTTTCAACCTAGGAAACCAACCGGCGGTTGTCCTGCCAAGTCTTATGATTCTTCGCGGCGGAAGCTATCGCCAGAACAGATAGCCGACTATTCCCCCATGACACAAGGTCAATTGAGGTCAATTGAGTCTGGTTGCTCGCGTCCCGGCGATCCGGCTCACCCGTCTGTCGGCGACAACACCCTGACGATATTGATGTATCGATCCGGGTCGTAGATAGCCGCAGCCAACTCAAGCACATCTTCGCGCTCCAACTGCTCCAGCCCCGCGAGCAGACGCTGAGGGGTGGGAAGTTGATCGTCCGGGGCGTAGGCCCTCAGGGCGAGAGACCGAATCAGTCCGGTGTTCGCCAGCTTCGAGTAGTTCGACCGGACCACTTCGACCGCCCTATCGAATTCGTCGGCACCGACATTGCCGCCAGCAACATCGGCAAGGACACCGAAGATCTCCGTTTCGATCTGATCCATCAGGTCGGGAGCGCCCGAAGCCGAGAGGGTCGAAAGTATCCCCTGTTCGGGAGTAAAGCTTGTGGACAGTGCCACGGACACGACGTAGGTGGCGCCGATCTCCTCGCGGATGTCGTTGACGAGTCTGGCGTCCAAGATTACGTCGAGCACGTTGAGGGCGACCTCGATATCGGGGTCTAGGTCCATCAGCACCTCGTGTCGCAGCTCGAGCACGGTGGCTTGGGAATCCGGACCGAGTTCCACCTCTTGGCGCACGGCCTGTGCAGGCGCGGGTGGTCGGCGGTTCACATAGGTGTCCGGTTCGCCCACGGGCAGGGTGCCGACATAGGTTCGGGCCATCCGTTCCACGGTGTCAAGGTCCACGTCGCCGACCACGACGACCACGAGATCGTCGACGCTGGCGAAGCGCTGCTTGTAGCGTTCGAGCAGAGACTCCGCGGTGAGGGCATCGAGCGTCTCTTGCGATGCGACTGGGTTGAACCAGTCGAACTGATCGCCGTAGCGGGCCCGGTGGAAGGCCACCCACGCCTTCCAGTTGGGATCGACCTCAGACAGGTTGAGCAGGATCTCACCCGCGCTGACCGCTTCTGCGAAGGCCTGGTCGTCGACGCGGGGCGCGGTGAACAACAGGTGCATCAACTGGAACATCGTCTCCACATCGGCGGTGCCCGCGTCGCCGATCACACCTTGGGCCGTCTCGCTGATGAACGGTTGGGCCGAGGCGTTGATGCCGTCGAGGTAGCGGGACAGCTGCGCGGGGCTGAGATCGCCGAGTCCGCTCTGGGCCACCGCCCGGGTGGCCAGCCTGCCGCTCAACATGCGGTCTCCAGGCTCGCCCGCGGACCATCCGCCTTGGGATACCGCCTGGAGGTTGACCTGGTTCTCGGCCACCGCGGAGCGGACGAACATGACTCGGGCACCGTTGGCGAAAGTCCACTCGTGCGCACCGCTGAAGCGGTTGTCGAAGAGCTCGGCCGATCCGTCGAGCACGTCCAGTGCGGCGGACTCCAGCGGCTCAACGGGTTCGGGCACCGTCAGCAGTTCTTCAGCGTCGGTGATCAGGGGAGGCAACTCGCCGGCTTCCGAGCTCGACACCGCCGCGGCAAGCTCCTCCACGGTGGGCAGGTCGGCAGGGTCGGCTGCGACGCCGATCACCAGCAACCCGCTCTGGTCGATTATCTCGGTGAGCCGTGTGTTCAATTCCTCCGGGGTGATCTTGTCGAGCAGGGCCGACACCCGTGTCAGCCGGTCATCAGCCGTGCCGATGTCGCTTCCCTGCAGGAAGTGCGAAACGTAGAGTTCGGCGTAACTGCCGTCCTGGGTCGTGGCAGCGGCTTCGACCCCGTTCTCCAATCTTGACTTGACCGCAGTCACAGCCCGAGCCAGGTCCGCCTCGGCGAAACCATGGGCCTCAAGGGTCAACATCATCGACCAGAAGTCGTTGAGGGCGGCCTCGAAATCGTCGGCTCTCAGGTTGGTGCCGTAGAAGCGCAGCCCGCGGCTGTGGGGGAAGGAATTCCAGTGGGTCGGGTCGGTCTGTGAGAGGTAACCCTGCTCGTAGGCGTCCTGCAGGCGGTTGCCGAGCATGATCGCGATGAGCTGCTCGATCCACAGCTGTCGTTCACCCTCGACAGTGGTGCGGTCCCAGGACGGAAGGCGGATGTCGAGCGACAGATAGGAGTACCCCTGACCCGGCGATGCGGCAATGTCGAAGCGCGGCTCGGGGTCGAGTTCTGAGAACGTGTCGGGCGGGGTCGGATCCTCGCCCTCGGGAATCGCCCCGAAATGCTCCTCGACCAGGCTTTCCAGTGTGTCGAGCGTCAGATGGCCGACGGCTACGACCGCCATGTTGGAGGGCACATACCACTTCTCGTAGAAGTCGCGCAGGTCCTGCGCGGTGATACCCTCGATCCCCTCGACTGTGCCGATCGGCAGACGACCCTCATAGGGGGTCCCCGCGTCGTACATGCGGGGGAACGCCACAGCGACGGCACCCTCGGCGGTCTCGATTCTCAGGCGGTACTCGTCACGCACGACGCCGCGCTCGGCTTCGACGTCATCGGGGTTGATCGTGGCTGCGTGCGCCCATTGCGCCAGCACGTCGAAGGCAAGGTCCACGTCGTCTTCATCATCGGTGCGCAAGGCGAGCTCATAGACGGTCTGGTCGTAGGACGTGTAGGCGTTGATGTCGGGGCCGAACTCGACACCGATCCTCTGCAGCACCTCGGTCAGCTCATTGCCGGGGTACTTCTCGGTGCCGTTGAACAGCATGTGCTCGAGGAAGTGGGCCACGCCGCTGCCCGCTTCAGCCTCGTTGAGCGAACCGGCGTCCACCGCCAAGCGCAGTTCCAGGCTCTGCCCGGGGCTGTCGTTGCAGCGGAGGTAGTAGGTCAGGCCGTTGTCCAGAGTGCCGATCCGAACCGCCGGGTCCAGCGGCAGCAGATCGGAGACGGCAGCCACATCGGTCGTTGGCTCGACCTCGCCGCATGCCACAACCGCCGGTTCAGTGTCCGGTTCAGGTGCCGGTTCAGGCTCACCCGAGTCCGCGGTCGGCTCACCCTGGTCCGCGGTCGGGTCGCAGTGCGGGGCTGCCGGGTCGACTGTCACGTCCGGCTCGTCCTGATAGCGGTACAGGAACGTGACCAGATGTGCGCGCGTCAACGTGGTATCGGGCGCGAAAGTGGTCGGAGTGGTGCCGGTTGTGACACCGGTGTGGGCCATCCACGACACACCGGCCTGCTGCCAAGTCGCGACCACATCGCTGAAGCCGTGCGGCGGCGCGGGGGGCTCCTTGGCCAGACGATGCAAGAACGCTGCGGCCTGGCCGCGTGTCAACGTCTCGTCAGGAGCGAACGTGGTGGGTGAGGTGCCAGTGTTGATGCCTTTGGATGCCATCCACGACACCGCGTCGTTCTGGGACGCGTCGGTCACATCGTTGAACGGATGGGCATCGGTGGGGTCGGGCTTACCCTCCATCGTGTAGATCCACACGGCTGTCTCACCGCGCGAAACCGGCACATCGGGTTCGAAACAAGGCCCTGAGACACCGGTGATCCCCTTGTCGGCCGCCCATTGCACCGCATCGGTGTACCAGGTGCCCTCGGGCACGTCGCCATAACCGGCCACAGCCCCGGCCGGTGACGGTGACGCTGCCAACAACGCTGCCATCAAGGCAACAACCAACCAGGCCCGGCTGAGCCCGGCCGTCAAACGAGAACATGAATTCAACATAGGCACGACAATCTACCTCCTAATCCCAATCGTTGAACACCAAGTCTCCCCGACACGCCGATACTAACCTAGTCGCCTAATCAGGCAACTGCGCCGTCGGCTCGCAAGGAACTTGACGTGTTTCTTCTCCCCGTCGATCCACCGAGCTGTGATGTGCTGCTCGGTATGGACATCTTGGAAGGGTTTCACGTCACCATGTACAGCAGACACTTCATCCTGAGCAACTGACCAGCCAAGGCGGACACCCCCAACCAGACAAGTTGGTGGGGGTGTCCGCTGACGGTTCGGAACGCCTCGATCGTGGCCCGACCCAGCGCTCTGGTTTGTCAGTCGGGGCAGAGGTTGGATTCCTCGCCATCTGCTATGAGCGCGTCGTGGCGTGTCCTGAGGTCTGAGCCTGGGGAGCAGTCCGGGATTGATCTATCGCTGTAGGGGGGTTGCGATCCCCGTGTCGGTTCCGGATCCGGGATCGGTGGGCAAGCTGCGTCTCGAATGGCCTGAGTCGCCCCGTTCCTGCAGATCAAATTGGTGTCATCTGCGTCTGACCAATCCGCCTGCCGCTCTCCACATGACACTAATTTCAAGCTGGCAGTCCCGCCCGCTGCCCATGTGGATTCCAGTGCGAGCATGAAATTGGTGGCCTCGGGCGCCGCCATGCACGGCATGCTCACTGTTCCTCCGGGTTGAGTCGACATGACACGTTTGCATCCGCCTGTTGTGCCCTGAACCAGATCGGGTAGGGGGCATCCGCCCGGTGTGGTCTGAGCGGTTTGGGTCTGGGTCTGCTGTTTCGGTTGGAGATCGCCGCCAACGGGCCCGCCGATCGGCAGATCCTCGGGGTCTGGCAGGTCCGGGCCGAACTCGGTGATCCCTGGCGGCGGCTGTGTCGTCGAGGTCGGCTGCTGCGGCGGCGGCAGAGGCAGAGGCTGTTGTGGCGGCGGCTGTTGTGGCGGCGGCTGTTGTGGCGGCGGGCTGTTGTTGGCGTTCTCTCCGACATCCGCCTGCGGCTTCGGTTTCTCGGGGAGGGCGCAGTCTCGCCACTCGATGCTCACCGTCTCACCCAACAGATACATCGACACCTCAACACCGGGCACCTCAGCAGGGTCGAGGCATCCTGTCATGGTTGAGCGTATCAGCGGCCCGCCGTCGTATTCGTACACACGCACGATGGCCTGTCTGCCGGACCCAGCCGACGCGCCGCCAGCCAGCAGAACCAAAGCGAAAGCGACTGACACCGCCAACACGAACCACAAGCGAACGCCAGCGAGCGAGCGCGAGTCAACTAGTTGTGACGGGGGGGGGGGGGGGGGGGGGGCTGGGCGTGGGGGGGGGGGGGGGGGGGGGGGGTTGTGTGTGCGATGCATAGCACCCGACGATAGCTCCGGCGGACACCGAACGCAACCACCCACCAAATCAGGGGCGATTCGCCTTGACGTCGACCGAGTCGGCAGATCAGGCGACCGGGCCGTCGGCTCGCAGCGAATCGATCTCAGCGGTCGTCACCCTCGACAGTGAGAGGCTGGCGGCGCGCATCAAGCCCTTCGCCTATCTGATCGAAACGGATGACGTCGGCACCGAGTTGGGCCAGGGCCATGCCTCCCGGAGGGGGCCGCGACGAAGGCCGCGCCCTCCGCTATCCGCAAACCGTCAAGCGGCGGGATCATCGACGTTCCCAATTTCGCCTCCGGCGAGCGTCATCAAGCCATCCAGTTGATCGACTGCAGTTCGCTGTAGGCCTCGATCCCCCACTTGCCGCGGTCCCGACCCACGCCACTCATCTTGAAACCGCCGAACGGTGCCTCCATGTGGGGTTGGATGACGTTGAGCCCGACACAACCCGACTCGAGTTGCCCCGCAATGTGGTAGGCACGCTTGGTGTCAGCCGAGAAGACGTAGCTGTAGAGCCCATAGTCGGAGTTGTTGGCGAGCTGCACGGCCTCTTCGTCGTCCTGGTACCGCAGCACAACGATAACCGGGCCGAACGCTTCCTCGCGCACCACATGCATGTCTGGAGTGCAGTCCGCTAGCAGCGTCGGCGCGATGAAGTACCCCGGCAGGTCCGGGCGGTCACCCCCGCATACCAGCCTGGCCCCGTCGTCGATGCCCGAGGCGATGAACTGCTCGACGCGATCGCGGTGTACTTCGGTGATCACCGGGCCGACGATGGTGGACCGGTCCGTCGGGTCGCCGACCTTCATGAAGCCCGAGAATGTGTTGAGCGTTTCGATCAGCTGGTCGTAGACGGCATGATGGGCGATCACCCGTGTCGGAGCAGTGCAGATCTGACCTGCGTGAAAACCCCAGACCGTGGCGATCGACTGCGCGGCGGTGCCGAGGTCGGCGTCCTCGGTGACGATCGCCGCGCCCTTGCCCCCGAGCTCCATGAGCAGACGCTTCATGGTCCTGCCGCCGTTGGCCATGATCTTGGCGCCGATCGGCGAGGAACCCGTGAACGAGATCATGTTGACATCGGTCGAATCGACCAACGCCGCCCCCACATCGGGGCCCGAACCGTTGACGATGTTGACGACGCCCGGGGGCAGGCCGGCCGCTTCCACAGCTTCACCCAACAGCAGGATGCCGAGCGGGTCCTGAGGCGCGGGCTTGATGACTGTGGTGCAACCCGCGGCCAGCGCCGGCGCGATCTTGCCCGCAACGTTGGTGACAGGGAAGTTGTAGGGCGTGATGGCGGCGACGACACCGACGGGCTGGCGTTTCACTTCGGCGCTCAGCAGCCCGGCTGGCCCGAGCGGACCCGCCGGAGTCGGAATCGGCGACAGGCTCTCATCGAGGTCGATGGGTGTTGCGTAGTAGCGGAAGCGGTCGACCGCGGGGCCTCCGACCTGCAGAGTCTCGGTCGTTGCGATCGTGGCGCCGGTCTCGGCCTGCACGGTCGCGACCCAGTCCGGTGAGCGTTTCTCGATCTCGTCGCCGAGTCGTCCGATCAGGGCGCACCGCTGTTTGGCGCTGAGTCTCTTCCAGGCGCCGAACGCCGCTCTGGCTGCCGCGGCAGCATCGTTCGCCTGTGCGACGGTGGCTTCGGGGGCCCGTCCGACGACGTCGGTGGTGTGCGGATCGACGATGTCGTAATGACCGGCACCACCTTCGACCCATTCACCGTCGATCAACAACCGCCAATTCTTGTCGACATCAATCATGCTCATGGCCCCAAACGTTACCTGCGACGGCCCCCACACCCCTAAGTGAGCCTCCCTGGGCCGTCCGCAGATCCGTGAGCCTGTTAGATCCTGTCCCAATGTCGTGAGTCGTGGTGCTCACGTCTAGCCTCATCAACAGTCCAATTTGTCCAATAGCCAGTCAGTTCCGAGGAGCCCCAATGTCTGAAGCAGTGATAGTCGCCACCTCCCGCACCCCCATCGGTCGGGCCAACAAGGGCTCGCTCACCGAGGTTCGTCCCGACGACATGTCGTCGTTCATCCTCAGCGACGTCATGGGCAAGGCCGGAGTAGAGGCGTCCGATGTCGAAGACGTGATCTGGGGGATCGGCCAACCAGGCGGCGAGGGAGGCTACAACATCGCTCGGGTCATCTCTGCGGTGCAGGGCCTCGACATCCCCGGTGTCACCGTCAACCGTTACTGCTCGTCCTCACTGCAGACCATTCGCATGGCCGCCCATGCGATCAAGGCCGGAGAGGGCGACTGCTTCGTGGCAGGCGGAGTGGAGACCGTGAGCCGCTACCTGTACGGCGCCGCCGATTCCGGCCCTCACAACGAGAAGTTCGCTTCCGCAGAACAGCGCAGCGCTTCCCGCACCGGCGAGGGGTCAGAGCCCTGGGTGCCGCCAGACGGGCTGCCCGACATCTACATCGCCATGGGCCAGACCGCCGAGAACGTGGTGCAGGCGACCGGGATCAGCCGTCAACGCCAGGACGAATGGGGTGTCAGTTCCCAGAACCGGGCCGAAGCCGCTCTCAACCGCGGCTTCTTCGAGCGTGAGATCACCCCGTACACGCTGCCCGACGGGACAGTGGTAGCCAAAGACGACGGGATCCGCGCCGAGACGACCATCGAGAAGGTCTCGCAGCTCAAGCCGGTGTTCCGGCCCGACGGCACCGTCACCGCGGGCAATGCCTGCCCCCTCAACGACGGCGCGGCCGCTGTGGTCGTCATGAGCGACACCAAGGCGAAGGCGATGGGTATCGAGCCCCTTGCCCGGATCGTCTCAAGCGGCGTGTCGGCGCTGCACCCCGAAATCATGGGCCTCGGCCCTATCGACGCCTGTCGTCAGGCGCTTGGTCGTGCCAAAATGACCATCGACGACATCGACCATGTGGAGATAAATGAGGCGTTCGCCGTGCAGGTTCTCGGTTCTGCCGACGAGCTCGGCATCGACCTCGACATCCTCAATCCCAACGGTGGAGCGATTGCACTCGGCCACCCGTTCGGAATGACCGGCAGCCGTATCATGACCACCCTGCTCAACGGCCTTGAAGACTCCGACTCGACCATCGGCATGGAGTCGATGTGCGTCGGCGGCGGTCAGGGAATGGCCATGATCGTGGAACGGCTCAACTGAACCGGACTGAACACGCTGCGCACAGGAGGGGCGTTGTCTTCCGCGGTTCCCCTGCCCAAGGTGTACGCGGCCACGGCGCGCCACCTCTCGACGTTCTCCCACAACTGTCAGGCACCCACAACTGTCAGGCACCCACAACCGTCAGGTGCCAGCACCGCGGGTTTCAGTCGGCGGGGTGGTTGACCAGGTGGGTGGCGGCGTTGTCGAGGTGGTCGAACATGGCGTCGCGTATCTCGGCCGGCAACGGGCGGTCCGTACCGTCGGCGAGTGTGGCGGCACGAAGTGATGCTGTCATGTGCTTCATCCAGGCGTCGCGCTCCTCCACCCCGATGACGAAGGGCATGTGGCGCATCCGCAGACGGGGATGGCCGCGCTGTTCGCTGTAGTGCGCGGGCCCGCCCCAGTACTGCGCCAGGAAGCCAGCGAGGCGCTCGCGCGACGGCCCCATGTCGGCCGGATACATCGGCCGCAGCAGCGAATCGGTCTCCACCGCGTCGTAGAACCGGTTGACCAACTCGTCGAAGAAGCGCTGCCCGCCGACTGCCTCAAAGACCGTCGGAGGTGCCTGGACGGCTTCACGAATGGCACCCTTCAAGCTCACCGTTCCCGGCGAAACCCAGCGCCGCCGACCCTGCGTGCCAGAGTCCGAGGCGCTCGTTTCTGAATGGTCGGCGGTGCGTCCGGTGTCGATGTCATCGACGAATTCCTCAGAGTGGGCCCCCGAATCGAACCAAGACTGTTCGGCGGTCGGCGATTCTTCGCTCACCTCCCCAGACTAGCCACCAATTGCTCTTGAACCCACTCGGACTTGACCGGTTCAGGAGCGGACCGGCCCGGCTTGGAGCGTCCGCGGGTTGAACATCGTCGGTGCGTGGAACCCTGTTGTCTTTCGCTCATGTTCGCTACGCTCCCAGGCCGCTTGGGCCACCGCTTCGTCAGTCGCGGCGGTTTGCGAGGTCAATCCGCGCGGCCTCTCAAAATGCCGAGACAGCGAATCCAGGAGCACACCCGTCCGAGCAGATCCGATGGGGCCGTAGGGCCGGGTTGGTCAGGCCTGTCTCGGGTCTAGGGCGGGTGGACAGACCTTGTCGGGCGGTCAAGGCCTCTTCCGTCTACTTCGACACCACCAAGCCCGTACCGACGAAGCTGCGCTCGCACCGTGGCTGACCCGTAAGTGCCGAGACACTTCTCAAACACCTGTTTCGCCGCGGGGTCTGTCGGCCGCCCATCTCGGAACTCTTGGTCACAGTTTCCTCATGACCTAGACAAGTTCCTCTCTTTCACATGTCTCTACAAAGGGGCCTTCACGCTAGAGTCATCATCATGGCCATCTCTACAGCGCCAACGACAATCACAGGCCACCTTCGGTTCGCTGCCGTCGAGCAACTCGAAAGTTTAGCCGACAACACGCGGCGGAGCTATTTGGGAGCGATTCAGAGGCTTGCACTCTGTGACATCAGCTCGCTAGGCGACCTAGTAGACGACCGGCTCTCTGTGGCGATCCGATCATTGGCGAGTGGCGGGTATGCCGCAGGAACCATTTCAGTTACCATTGCCGCCGCACGCTGGGTTGCCCGTACGCTGAATGAACCAGACCCTTACGGACCGCGTTCTCAAGCAGCGCAACGTGTCGCCAACCGTCGAGCTTCGCCCGCAAGAACAGCAGTGCCGTTGGTGTGGGAAGAGGCAGATCGCGCCGCCCAAATCGCAGCTGCAGATGGCAGCATTGCGGGGCTTCGCGATGCTGCGATTATCGCGGTCATGAGCGATGCAATGCTCAGACGGTCGGAAACTGCAGCGCTATTGTGGCCAGATCTTGACATTGACGGCGACGGGTCCGCCACCCTGGCCGTCCGACGCTCGAAGACGGATCAGACCGGAAACGGGACGCGTCAATATTTGGGAGCCGCTACAGTCAAGCGGATCGTAGCGTGGGCAGAGGTCTGTGGACATAGACAGTTGCCGGTCCAAGCTGGTGCCTTGTTTTGCCAGGTGCGACGCGGTAATCATGTCGATCTGGGTGCTGCATTGAGCGGTGGGGCGATAAGCCAGATTGTCACACGACGCGCCGCTGCTGCTGGCGTGACCGGTGCCACTGGCCACAGCTTGCGGGTCGGATCGGCTGTGTCGCTGGTACGTTCTGGCGCATCGCTCGTGGATCTTCAGCATGTTGGCCGGTGGCGGTCACCCCAAATGCCTGCGTCGTATGTTCGCGGCGAGGCAGCGCGCCAAGGAGCGATTGCGCGGTTCCGCTACGGCGCGCTCTGATGTGAGATCGTGGCGGGCATCAGACTCGCGTTCGACTTGCGACAAATTTCTTGAAATAGCACTTGACGTGCGAAGCGGCGGGTGATACGTTCGTAATTGATAACTCACGTAATCGAAGGTTTCTTTAGAGGTCTGACAGGACCTTGTGTGTCATCTGATTGATTTCGTTCGAGGTGTGTCTGTGGCGTTTACGCCGTCATTTGCGTTCGATCAATCGCTTGAACTACCGTTGGGGTTCTACCGTCCGCATCATTCCACAAGGAGCGCATTCGTCATGGGACAAAAGAATCCGAACACGGCGAGACATCCTCGAACTGATCCTTGGCAGAGTCTATTGCGTCCTATGCTGACTAGGCGGGCCGCGATGATACTAGCTTGGGGTTCTCCGGTTCTCGCGGTTGCTATGATAGGGCTAGATTGGGCCACCGATCACCAAAGTCTTTCATCGGTGTTGTTTTTTGCAGTATTCGGAATTTCGGGGCCGGCGGTTGTGCTGGGCAGATATCTCGCCACTGGCAGGTTTGACGCGTTGCCTCAACGGGAACGTTGAGATCAACGTACATGACCTTCGTATCCGGTAGCGGATGATCGTCAGAAGGTCCGGCTCGGCAACGAATCGCCAGACCGGTGTTTGGCGGGTTGATGGGGTTTTGGTGACGAGAGGATGTCGCTGACCTGGGGGTTCGTGTCGCGGGGCGGTGTTCGGGTGGGGGTTTGTAGGGGCGGCACATGGTTGATGTTCTGGGTGTGATTCACCCTGGGTTTCGCGCAGGCTCGATCTTGCAGCGTGCAGCAGTTTTTCGGGGCGGAGCTCGACCACCGAGGTCGATGACCGTGCAGTTCATCGACCACAACCGTCAAGAGTTCGGGGTCGAGCCCGTCTGCGCTGCGTTGCAGGTGGCCCCCTCCACGTACTGGACAGCGAAGCGTCGTGCCACGGTCGGCGGGGGTGCTGCGCGACGCACAGATGATGCCGCTGCTGTTGGTGTTGTGGCAGGCCAACTACTCGGTGTACGGGGCGCGCAAGCTACAGATCGCGGCTCGACGCGCCGGGCTCGGCATCGGCCGCGACCAGGTTGTTCGGCTGATGCGCCAGTTGGGGATCCGCGGCGTTCAACGGACAAAGACGGTGGCCACCACCCGAACGGACCCGGCGGCGACACGGCCCGGCGACCTTGTCGAGCGTGACTTCGCCGCGGCTGCGCCGAACCTGCTGTGGGTCTCTGATCTGACCCACGTCGCTGCCTGGTCCAGTGTCGCCTACGTGTGTTTCATCACCGACGCGTTCAGTCGCTGCATCGTGGGCTGGCGGGTCGCGTCGAACACGAAAACCCAGATGGTGCTCGACGCGTTGGAGACGGCCCGCCAGAACCGACCGACCCGCCTCGAAGGCCTTGTCGCGCACACCGACGCCGGCAGCCACCTCACCAGCATCCCCCAGGACGGTTGCCCCGGTGGCCGCGTCGAGTCCGCTGAGCGCGTCGCCGACAAGGGTCACCAGCTCGGGGTAGGCCGCCCACGATCATTCACCTGGGGATGGTCCGATCCCCAAACAATGCGCTCGGCACCAAACAAGTCGACCAGTCGCAATACCGCTGAGCCCGGGGACAGGGCGGCAGCGTCGAAGACCCCCGTGCTCAGCTTGACGACCAGATTCTCGCAGGTGGCCAGCTCGACCAGAGCCCGATCATCACCCCCCAGAGACACGAAGCCGTAATGGGGCTCCTCGCGTTTGAGGTCGGAGTCGGTGGGGTGAGGGTCCGCGGCTGAAAGGGCGGGATCCTCCAGAATCGGTGCTGAAACGCAGCCGAGGAACTGGAGGATCCCTGTGGAAGTGGACCCTGGGCAGTTGGTGTTCAGCTACCCGCAAGCAGCTCGCGTTGCTTCGATAGCGATAATCAAATCAACGCGGGCAGCCATCTGTTGAACTTCTGTGTTTGGGTGCTCGTGTACCTCGGTGATTTCATGCGCTGTGGCGTGAGCGTCAAGCGTCGCCGACCACGCGACCTCCGCCTGCGCTTGCGCGGTCGCGGCGTTGCGGCACTCGCTCGCGTCGACTCCCTCGCTGACCACACAGCCAGCCAACAGGACTAGCGCTGCAACGCACGCTGGCAACCTGGGGTCACGCACCAGTCGAGTCCGGTTCGCTTGTCTTGGCCTGCTCCGCTCGCCAACGACGCCTAGCCCGAAAATGCAGCACCACCGCAGCAGCCAAAGCGGCGAGGCTCACCCCGAGAATCAGACGCTGGGTAAAGGGTGAAGCGCTTGGAATCACCACAACGAGCGCCGCGCCCCACGCGGCAAGCGCAAGATGTTCGCGCAAAGGGCGGTTTAGGATCGGGCGCCTGTCAAAGAACTTGGGTTCACTGTCGCTAGTCATTAGTCATGGGGCCCCGGGATTAGATAAACAACTATATCCTCAGTGTGGCACCGCTGCTGAATGTCGATCTCACCTGCGGCAACACCCGTGACAGCGGCAGCCGCTTTTGCGGCCCGAGCGGTCGGGAAGTAACCGAGGGCAACACCACCGGCCCTAACGAGCCACCTGCAGACCGTTTCAGGGACGTGGTAATGCGGGTTGGGCACCGTGGGGCGTCTCCATTCCGTATGGCACACCTCTTCTTGGTCCCATCGCCAACCGTAGACGGGCCATGGCCCAACCTCCCATCGAGGCTCGGGCTCGGCGTACGGGAAGTAACGCGAAGTCTCCCAGTCAACGATTTTGTATACATAATTCCATTCGAGGGTGCAAACACGCTCTGGGATTAGAGGGACATTCAGCGTCACGGTCAGAGGGTGCGCGCTGGCTTCTTCGGCCTCCAGACTGAGAAGCGCTGGAACGCCCGCCGTTGGTGCCAGCGCCAACGACATGGCGATACCAAATGCTGCGAGCGGAACGGCCAAGATCTTCTGGAACATGAATTTCTCCTTTGGTTACGTGAGTAATCGGAGGTCTGGCCTTATGTCCGTGCTGAACATCCGTGTCCACGCGGGGAAACACCCAGCAGCAGCGGTCCTCGTCGTCGCGCTGAACCGCTCACGATTGTCCGACAACACCGCTTGCCGAATGGCCGTTTCGGTGACCTGGTGCTTGGACCGACGAAGGAGGGTGACAGTCGGTGGCGGAGTTTCTGATACCGAATCTAGTTCACGTCGCAAAACTGGGTGCGTCGCAACAGGACCAGTGACGGAGACTCGGTTCTACCGGAACGCGGTGGGCGGCGATGTCGAGGATCATCCAACGATCAGGGATCGAACCAGAGGCGGGCGGTGGTTCACCCCAGGACGGCTGCCCGGGTGACCGCGTCGGGTCCACTGAGTGCACCGCCGACAAGGGTGACCAGTTCGGGGTAGGAACGATCATGCACCTGAGGGGTGGTCGGAACCCCAGACGATGCGCTCGGCGCCGAACAGGTCCAACAGCCGGGAGACAACTGAGCGCGGGGAAACAGGGGCGGCATCGAACACTCCGGTGCTCAGTTTGACGACCAGATTCTCGCATTCGGCAAGGTCGGCCAGGGCTCGGTCATCGCCCCCGACCGGGACGAAACCACAGTGGTCGACCGCTATTTCGCAGTCGGGGACCGCCGCGGAGACACGGGCGACTGCCCGCAGTTCTTCGGCGAAACAGCAGACGCTCGGGCCGACGCCTGAGGCTGCGCAGCGTTGCACCAACTCCACGGCAATATCGCTGTCCAGCCAGGAGTCGGGGATCGAGAACAACCGCAGTCCCGCGGTTCGCAGCGCCACGGCTCGGTCCAGCAGGGTCATCGGGTCCTTCACCGTAGAACCCACCGCGACCATGGCCCGCCAGTCGTCCCCGAGCGCCTCAGCCGCTCGGAGAACCAGCGAGTGGTCAAAACTGTGCGCGCCCACTGCCTGCACCAGCACTCCACCGGAGACGCCGGCTGCGCGTACTCGTGCCACCACCGCCTCCGGTGAGCAGTCGAGTGGTTCCCCCCAGTGGGTGTTGGGGTTGCCCGTCAGGTCGTCCACTCACGTCGCGAGGTCGACGACATGCAGATGTGCGTCCAGCACACGGTTCACGGTCGAAAGGTCACCATCGGGATCGCCCATCGCCAAACCGTACCCAAAACCCGCCCGGTAGCATTCTTGGGGTGACCGGACTCGAGGGTGCGTACTGACTGAAACTCCAGATCGGGTCCGCTTGGGCCCGACAGGTCTCGCAGCCCGTTTCATCCGCTCGGATTTGGGGCGCGGATTCATCGCGTTCCGATTTCGCGCCTACCGCTTGATCTACGCCAGTTTCGTCATCCAGCAGATCGGCTTCTGGATGAGCCACCTGACCCTGCAGGGCCTGATCGAACAGCGCAGCGGGGGCGACACGCTGGCGATCACCGCACTGTTCGCGGCGCTGTTCATGCCCGCTCTGTTCGTCGGCCCGTTCGGGGGCGTGCTCGCCGACCGTGTCGAACGCAAGCTGGTCGTCACAGTGTCGTACTTCGCTTCCGCTGCTTCGGCTGGCGGCCTGGCTCTGCTCACCGGGATCAACGGTGCTCCCCCGCTGTGGGCGATCTACACGCTCGCGTTCATTCTGGGGACGACGTTCTCTCTGCTCGGCCCCTCAGCCGGAGCCCTGGTGGTCAACTCGGTATCGAGCGAGGCGGTGCAGAGCGCCATCTCGCTGCAGGCGGCAGCCCAGAACCTGACTCGCGTGGTGGGCCCGATCATGGCCGTGCAGGTCATCGGTTCTGGTCGTTTCCACATCGGGTTCACGGGATTCGCGGCGGCGTCCGCACTCGCCGGGTTGTTGATCACCAGAGTCGTCGTCGACGCCCACGATGTGGAGATGGACGGGTTGGGGGTGTTCTCACGCATCCGCGACGGTTTCCGCCATGCCCGCGAACGAAAACCGGCCCTGTTGGCCATAGCCACGACGGGTGTGGCATCGGTGTTCGGCGTCGCTCACACGGCCCTGATCCCCAGCTTCACCCGCGAGGTCCTCGAACAGGAGCCGGGGCAATTCGCCAAGGTCGTCGCGGCCACCGGTCTGGGTGCCATCGTCGGGGCCCTCACGGTCGGTTACAGCAAGGCCGAACCCAGCCTCCGGCGAGCCTCGATATCGCTGCTGGTCTACGGGGTCTGCCTGGTCGGGTTCACGGCCTCTGAGCAGCTCGAGACCGCGATGGCCTGGCAGCTGGGCGTCGGTTTCTGCTATTTCGCCACGATGACCACATTGCAGACACTGTTGCAGCAGGTGGTGTCCGACTCGGCGCGGGGGCGCGTCATGTCGCTGTTCGTCATCTCCTGGGGTGGCGTCGTCTGGATCGGCACGCTCATTCTCGGGGCCATGGCAGACTCCGACGGCCTGAACCTCGGCGTGAGGCCGACGTTGCTTCTCACCTCTGGGATCCTCATCGGCTACGGGCTGGTCGTCACGTTGGTCTCCAAGGGGATGCCGACCGGCTCGAACTACCCCAACTAGCCCGATTGCCCCTCCCGAGGGGCCGCGCCTCAAGATGCCCGACGGTTTCGTCTCGGGCCCCAAGAGTCCTCAACACAAGCGGTTGGCATCGACTTGCCCGCAAGGAGCACAAACGCCGGCTCGATATCACACAGAAGCGTAAAAGCGATATACTCTTTGGTATGACACACGAGGTCTTGGTGCTGGCGACCCAGGGCAGCATACGCCGCTTCGTGATCCACTTGCGGCGGCGCCGAGGCTGGAACCAGGCCCGTCTCGCAGAAGCCGTCGGCCGGTCCCAACAGTGGGTGTCGAAATTTGAACGCGGGCGAACCGAGCCGTCGCTGGCCGACGTGATGGCCGCGTTGGCGGCGTTGGACGCGGACATTTCTGTGCGCTCAGCAGCCGCACCACAAGCAGACGACGGCGCAGATGGCTAGCGCGGGACGAGACCTCTACGTGTTCTTGCACGGCGAGAGGATCGGCAGGCTGGTGCTGTTGCGACGCGGCACCGTGCATCTCTACTACGACTCCGGTCGCAGCCCGTCGGCCACACCGTTGTCACTGTCTTTGCCAGCAGACCACCGAGAAAGATACGACGTCTCTGATTGGGTCGACGGGTTGCTGCCAGAGAACCCGCGCACCCGAGCGCGGATGGTGCGCGAACTAGGCGCCGCTTCAACGGCCCCGTATGACCTGCTCTGCACCCGAGCAGGACTTGAGTGCGCCGGGGCTGTCCAGTTCTCTCCGCAACCGTCTCTCGGCGAGTCGCAGACAGAAACTCTCGTGAAGCTCACCGTCTCCGAAGTGGCGAACCATCTGCGCCTCATCTCCCAGGACGCTGCAGGCGACCCGTCAGAGGGGTTGGGGGATCTGAGGCTGTCTCTGCCCGGTGCGCAACCCAAGATGGCGTTGCGGCTCACTGACGACGGATGGCATTTGCCCACCGGCTCGCTTGCCACCACCCACATCCTCAAGCCGCAGCGCGGGCATCTCAGTGAGCGTCTGCGTAACTCAATAGCGGTGAACGAGCATCTGTGCCAGGCAGCGGCCGCGTCGCTCGGGTTGAACGCGGCACGCACTTCGCTGGAGATGTTCGATAACGAGGCGTGTCTGGTGGTGGAGCGTTTCGACCGGGAGATGTCGGGAGACGAAGTGCGCCGCTTGCACTTCGAGGATCTGTGCACAGCGTTCGGCGTGTCCACGGCTCAGAAATATCAAGAGGACGGCGGTCCCAGTCCCACCGACATCATTGCCTTGCTGCGCCAAGAGAACCGCGATGACACGTCCGCGTTCTTCCTGTCGGTGTACTACAACTGGCTGATCGGCAACACCGACGGGCACGCAAAGAACTACGGGCTGCTGTTGGACGGGCCGCGTCCGCTGTTGGCCCCCCTGTACGACTTGAACTCATTGGCCCCTTACATGAACCCTGGCACTGAACTCTCCCGACCAGCGATGCGATTCGGCGAGACGACCCCCACCACGTTGGTCCAGTGGGCACAAACCGCGGCGCGGCTCGGAATAGACCTCGGCGCCGACCAACTCGAGGACATGGCTGATGCGCTGCCCGAAGCCTTTGAATCCGCAGCGGCGCAATGCCCCGAATGGGCGTCTGAGACGGCTCGCAATATCTGTGAGAACGTCGTGGCCCATGCCGACAAAGAAGTTTCGGGCAGCGGAGGTGCCGCGGGGCCGGTGAACGGCACCCGGAACTCAGTGCTGTGAGGGAGCACAGAGTCGAAACGGCTGTCGATGTCGGAACGCTGATACGACAGGCGCGGCAAGCCGAGAAGCTGACCCAGCAGCAACTCGCTGACCGGGTCGGCACCACCAGACAGTGCCTCATCCGCCTAGAGCAGGGCCGTCACAACACAGCACTCAACACAGGGTTGACCGCGTTGGAAGAACTCGGGTTGGAGATGGTCGCGCACCTCGACCCGCCTCCCCAGCAACGAAGCTGACGGCAGCGGCGACAACTGCAAGGCTCTCACAGATCCGCCAAGAAGAAACCAGCGTTCGCACGGCGCTGATCTCAGCGTGGGGCCGACACTGCTGGCAGCCTCCGCGGTCCTGATCGATTACGGGCTGGTTGTCGCTTCGGTCTCACGCGTTGATCTCAAAGGGGATGTCGACCGGCTCGAACTACCCCGACTCCCAACCGATTACCCCTCGCGAGGGGCCGCGCGTAGGGTACGGCCATGGAACTCGTTGATCCGCGGCCGCTCGACATCCTCGACGGTGACTTCTATGTCAATGACCCCTACCCGCGCTACGGCTGGCTCCGTGAACACTCCCCGCTCCACTGGGACGACACCAACGAACTGTGGGTGGCTACCCGCTACGACGACATCGTTGAGATCGAGAAGAACAAGACGGTCTTCATCAGTTCCGACAAGGTGAAGGGCGGCTCCCGGCCCAACATCCCGGGAGACAACTCGATCATCAACCTCGACGACCCGCTTCATCAGATCAGGAGAATGCTGGTCGCCCGTCGCTTCACTCCGCGTGCGGTGCGCAGCTGGGAGGACCATGTGACGGACACGGTCAACGAGTTGCTCGACCCCGCCCTCGCCAAGGGACAGGCCGAGATTGTGGGCGAGCTCGCGGCACCGCTGCCCGCCATGATGATCGGTCTGCTGCTGGGCTTCCCCGACGAGCTGTGGCCCAAGCTGCAGCACTGGTCCGAGACGACGATCGCGCTCGGCGGCGGTCCCCGCTACGCGAACGACGAAGGGTTCAACTCAGCCATGGACTTCGCGGGTGCGGCCAGCCGGCTGTATGAGGACCGCAAGGGCTGCCCGGCCGACGACATCATGTCGCGTTGGGTCTCTGTTGAGCAGGAGAACGACGGAGAAGTCGGCGGTGCACCCTTCGGGCACGACCAGATCCTCTCGGACTGTCTGCTGGTGCTCGACGGTGGAGCCGAGACCACCCGCACGGTGATCGCCCGGACCCTGCTTGCGCTGGCCGACCACCCCGAGCAGTGGCAAGCGCTCCAGGCGGGCGCCGATATGACGGTCGCCACCGAGGAGTTCATCCGCTGGGTCACCCCGATCCACAACATGTGCCGGGTGGCCGCACAGGACTACGAAATGCACGGCCAGACCATCTCCGCGGGCCAGCAGGTGGTGCTCGCCTACACCGCAGCCAACCGTGACCCGAACCAGTTCGACGACCCTGAGTCGTTCGACGTGACCCGCACCCCGAACCACCACGTCGCCTTCGGCTTCGGCACCCACTTCTGTCTGGGGGCGTCGTTGGCGCGCCTGGAGATTCAGACCTTCTTCGAGCAGTTGGTGGCCCGGGTCTCAGATCTCAGACGGATACCGGAGCTGCCTCACGTCGAGATGCCCAACGCCTTCGTCTTCGGGCTCAAGGAGTCCCACATGGCCTTCACCGCGAAGCAGACCTGAGTGCCTCCGCCGAGCCACCGCAACATCGAAGCCATGCCTACGACTACCGACTGCCGCGGCTAGCCTCGGCTCTTGATTGGTCCAACAATTGTCTTGAGGCTCAGAGTGCCAGTAACAGCAGTTGACTTCGGGTTGTCGGTTAGTGTTACAGGGTGCCTCTACGTTCTGGTTCGGAACCCCAGGCGCAGCATCGAGGAGCGGTGATTCTCAAGGAGTACCAACAGTGGGCGCTGGGAACGATTCGGTGCTTCCTCGAACAGCTAGCGGCATCGCGGGCGAAGGACGCAGCGGTAAGAGCCCAAGACCCTGACTGGGGATTCGACTGGGTGGAACGGGCGTGGTCCAAGACCGAGGTTGGGCGACCTTACCACGCCCGACGCAACGGGCTCGGCGAGCAACTCCCCTCCGTCTGCCTCAAGATCCCGACCG
>JAHQYN010000056.1 GCA_024421085.1 Acidimicrobiia bacterium | reverse complement strand
CTATGAGCGCCTGGATGCGCATGGGGTGGGTGCTCGGGCCGTGGCGAGGTTGAGCACCGTGGGGGATGCCGTCGTCGTCCACGCCGATCAGCAAGAATCCGCCGTTGCCGTTGGCTAGGCATGCTACCGCCTCTACCACGTCGATATCGTTGATCGGGCCGATGCCCTAGTCGGACTTGAATTCGACGGTGAGGGTTTCGCCTCCGTCTAAGAGCTGACGCAATTCTTGGGTTTCCACGCCAAGGATTATACGACAAGGTTATGCGTATTGAAAAAAGTTATACGCAGTTCGCATACTTTATGCGAGAGTTCGCATAACGAGGTCGATTCGGTGGGCGCGCTCAGCCCGCGGATTGCGCCAACAGGGCCGGTTGCACCTCGTCGACGATCAACTCCAGTTGCCGCTCGACGAGGTCTTCGGGCATGCCGCCGACCGAGGCCCACAGATACAGGTGCTCAACGGGCAGCCCGTCACAGATACCGGCGATGCGAGCTGCCGCCTCAGCTGAAGTCAGGATCGCCAACGCGCCGACCGCGCCCGAGCCGCGGCCCTCACGAACCTCCTCGGCAGTCAGCGCACGAGGAGAGCGGCCCGTGCCCAGAGCCGCCTGCTGCCGGTAGCTGTTGAGCTGATGGGTGCGGTGCGGAACGATCCTCTCCCATGCCTGTTCAGGGTCATCGGCGACCAGGAAGTCGACCACCCCGGCCATCCGGGCCGCCCCGGCACCATGGCCGGACTCCTCCAGCGCGTCGCGGTAGACGCCGAAACTGTCGCGGTTGTGGGTCAGCAAGCCGACACCGAGCCGACCGGCCCTCGCCGCGCCACGAGGACCGAGGTACCCGGCCCACAAAGGCACGGGTTGCTGCACCGGCCTCGGGCTGCAGCCGCCTTGCGCAAAGATCCGGCCGATCTCGCCGAGCGCGTGGTCGGTCGCCTGGTAGCGGCCGGCGAGCTCCGCACCGAACGCCTCGAACTCGGGGGCCACATAACCCGCGCCGAGCCCCAACTCCACACGGCCGCCGCTGATCACATCGACCACCGCTGCCTGTTCGGCCACGGCCATCGGGTGCTGCAGCGGTGCCACCACCACTGCGGTCCCCAGCCGGACCCGCTCGGTGCGCGCCGCGATGGCGGCCAGCATGGTGAGCGGCACCGGCAGATGACCGTCGTCGACGAAGTGATGCTCGCCGACCCACACCGACCCGAGGCCGCGCCGGTCGGCCTCGCAGATCAGATCAAGGTGCCAGCGGTAGTAGGCCGCCGGGTCGCGCCGCCAAGGCTCAGGGTTGCGAAAATCAAAGTACAGACCCAACCGGGGCACCTGTCGGTCTGGCAGCCAGCTCATGGCGGTTCCTCCGGTTCTGGATTAGCGGGCAGGATCAGGCAAGATCAGGCGCGATCAGGCGCGACTCCTCGCGGCAGACAGTAATCTCCATCACGATGACGACCAATGCCCAATTGCTTGAACGTTACCGAGCGGTCCTGCCGTCGTACGTGAATCCTCTCTACGGCGAGCCGATCTCCATCGAACGCGGCGAGGGAGGCTACGTATGGGACGTGGAGGGCAACCGCTACCTCGACTTCTTCGGCGGAGTGCTCACCACCATGGTCGGCCACAGCAACCCCGATGTGGTGGCCGCGGTGCAGGACCAGGCCGCCAAGGTCATGCACACTTCGACGCTGTACCTCTGCGAGCCGATGATCGAGTTGGCTGAACAGATCGCGGCGGTATCGGGTATCCCCGACGCCAGAGTGTTCTTCACCACCTCGGGCAGCGAAGCCAACGACACCGCCATCCTGCTCGCCACCAGCTATCGCAAGTCCAACCAGGTGCTGGCCATGCGCAACAGCTACCACGGCCGCTCGTTCACAGCCCAGGCGATCACCGCCCACTCCTCGTGGTCATCGACCAGCCTCTCGGGTCTGTCGGTCAACTTCATCCAGGGCGGCTACCGGCTGCGCAGCCCGTTCGGCAACATGAACGACGAAGACTTCACCAACGCCTGCGTCGACGACCTCGTGCAGGTCATCGACATGATGACCGCCGGTGATGTCGCCTGCCTGATAGCCGAGCCGATTCAAGGAGTCGGCGGTTTCGCCACGCCGCCGGACGGTTTCTTCGGCGAGCTCAACAAGGTGCTCGCCAACCATCAGATCCTGCTCGTGGTGGATGAGGTGCAGACCGGATGGGGGCGAACCGGCGAGCACTTCTGGGGTTATCAGGCCCACGACGTGGTGCCCGACATGCTCACCTTCGCCAAGGGCGTCGGCAACGGCGCCACGCTGGCCGGGATAGTCGCCCGTGCAGAGATCATGGACACCATCAGTGTGCTCTCGTTCAGCACCTTCGGTGGCAATCCGCTCTCGTCTGCGGCAGGTCTGGCCACGCTGCGTTACGTGCTCGACAACGACCTGCAAGGCAATGCCCTGCGAATGGGGCAGAGACTCACTGCAGCGCTGGCGCCGGCAGCAGCGGCGGTGCCGTGGATTGCCGAACTGCGGGGCAAGGGTCTGATGCAGGCGATCGAGGCCGTTCATCCCGGTTCGCTCGAACCCGACGCGGCGCGGGCCGGCGCGGTGTTGGAGGGCTGCAAGCGGCGGGGCCTGCTCGTCGGCAAGGGCGGGCTCTACGGCAACGCCATCCGCATCACGCCGATGCTCGATGTCAGTGCCGACGAGTTGGATGAGGGCATCGCAGCGATCCTCGAGACAATCGACGAGATCGACTAGGCACCGACGCGCCCACAGAGGCGCGCACCCACCGACCCGAAACGCACCCACCGACCCGAAACGCACCCACCGACCCGAAACGCACCCCTAGACAGGACAAACGTCATGAAACAGATCACCCACCTCATCGACAACGAATCCGTTGCCGGCAGATCCGGACGATCCGCTGCGGTCTTCAACCCGGCGACCGGAGAGCAGACAGCCGAGGTGGCCCTGGCCTCCAGCGCAGAGGTCGATGCCGCGGTCGCCTCAGCGCAAGCGGCGTTCGCCGAGTGGAGCGAGGTGAGCATCGCCCGCCGAACCAAGCTGATGTTCGCCTTTCGCAACCTCGTCGCAGACAACGCCGCTGAAGTCGCGGCCCGGCTCACAGCAGAGCACGGCAAGGTCACTTCCGACGCCGCCGGCGAGGTGGCACGGGCCATCGAAAACATCGAGTTCGCCTGCGGTATCGCCGAGCATCTCAAGGGCAGCCACAGCGAAATGGCATCCACCGGGGTCGATGTCTACTCGGTGCGGCGTCCGCTCGGGGTGGTCGCCGGGATCACCCCGTTCAACTTCCCGGCAATGGTTCCGATGTGGATGGTTCCCAATGCTGTGGCGTGCGGCAACACATTCGTGTTGAAACCTTCCGAGCGCGACCCCTCCGCTCCGCTGTTCATCGCCGAACTGTTCTGCGAAGCCGGTTTCCCCCCGGGCGTTCTCAACGTGGTGCAGGGCGACAAGGCCGCGGTCGACCGGCTGCTCAGCCACGCCGACATCAAAGCGCTGAGCTTCGTCGGTTCCACACCGATCGCCCAGTACGTCTATGAGACCGCCAGCGCCAACCACAAGCGCGTGCAGGCCCTCGGCGGCGCCAAGAACCACATGGTCGTGCTTCCCGACGCCGACATCGACCTGGCGGCGGACTCCGCAGTGTCGGCGGCCTACGGCTCCGCGGGCGAGCGCTGCATGGCGGTCTCGGTGGCCGTCGCGGTCGGCGATGTCGCCGATCCGCTGGTCGACGCCATCAAGGTCCGCATCGAGAAGCTGACCATCGGCGACGGCACCGACCCCGCCTCAGAGATGGGGCCGCTGATCACTCGTGACCACCGCGACCGAGTCGCCGGGTATGTTGCCGCGGGCGAGGCATCGGGGGCAACGGTGGTCGTGGACGGACGCGAGGCCGCCTTCGACAACGATGGTTTCTTTCTGGGCGTCACCCTGCTTGACCATGTGACACCGGACATGTCCGTCTACCAAGACGAGATCTTCGGCCCGGTGCTGAGCGTGGTGCGGGTCGGCACCTACCGGGAGGCCACCGAGTTGATCGCCGGCAATCCCTGGGGCAACGGCGCGGCGATCTTCACCCGCGACGGCGGCGCGGCGCGCCAGTTCCAGCAGGACGCCGACGCCGGCATGGTGGGCATCAACGTGCCGATTCCCGTGCCCGTCGGCTATCACTCCTTCGGCGGTTGGAAGGACTCGGCGTTCGGTGACACGACCATGTACGGGCCTGAGGGCATCCACTTCTACACCCGCCCCAAGGTGCTCACCACCCGCTGGCCCGACCCCGCTGGCAGCGCAGTCAACCTGGGTTTCCCCACCAACCAGTAACGCGTCAGCGTTCTGCGGGTCCGGCAGCGCGGTTTCCCCACCAACCAGTAACCCCTCAGCCCAGTAACCCCTCAGCCCTCCGCGGGCCCGGCAGCGCCCTCTCTGGGTCCTGGAAAGATTCGTTTCTCGAGCTTCAGAGGGACTGGAGGGACTTGGTGATCTCGACTACGGCCTCGCGTCCGTCGCCGAAGAGCATCAGGGCGTTGTCGGCCGCGAACAGGGGATTGGCGATCTTCGCGAAACCCGGGCTGAGGCTTCGCTTGATCACCACCACCACGTCGCTCTTGTCGACGTCGAGGATCGGCATTCCCGCTATCGGGCTCGACGGGTCGGTGCGTGCCACGGGGTTCACGACATCGTTGGCACCGATGACGATGGTCACGTCGGTCTGCTCGAAGGTCGGGTTGATGTCGTCCATCTCCACGAGGCGCTCGTAGGCGACCTCGGCCTCGGCGAGCAGCACGTTCATGTGGCCGGGCATCCGCCCCGCGACCGGGTGGATGCCGAACACCACCTCGACACCACGGTCCTGCAGGCGCCTCATGAGGTCTCGCACGGCGTGCTGCGCTTGGGCGACTGCAAGCCCGTAGCCGGGGACGATCGCCACACGCTCGGCCGACTCAAGCAGCATCGCCACATCGTCGGGAGAGGTTGAGCGGACCTTGCCTGCATAGATGTCGTCGACATCGTTGCCGCCGGTGCCTGTTGGGGCGGGGCTGAACATCACCGCCAACAGCGTGCGGTTCATGGCCACGCACATGATCTGGGTGAGGATCAAGCCGCTCGCCCCCACCAGCGAGCCGGCGATTATCAGCAGCGAGTTGTCGAGCACGAAACCGGCCGCCACCGCAGCCATGCCCGACAACGAGTTCAACAAGGCGATCACCACCGGCATGTCGGCCCCGCCGATCGGCAGCACCACCAACAGTCCGAGAACCGCCCCGACCCCGACCAGCAGCCACAACCACAGAGCATTCTGTGCGTCAACGACCATCAGCACACCGAGAACCACCGCTGCGACCGCTCCAAGGGCGCTGAGCACCGTGATGCCTCTGAACCCCGACCAACGCAGCGCTTCGCGGAGCTTGGCGAAGGCGACAAGACTCCCCGTGAACGTCACCGCCCCGATCAGCGAGGCCAGCGCCGCCGACGACGACAGTCGCGAGGTGTCGCCGGCCAGGTCAACGGCCTGGGTGTAGGACGCAGCCGCAACCAGCACCGACGCGCCCCCGCCGAAGCCGTTGAACAACGCAACCAGTTCGGGCATCGCGGTCATCTGCACGCGCAAAGCCAGCAGAACACCCACCGCCGCTCCCAGAATCACCCCGCCAATGATCCACCCGAAGCCGATGATGGAGTTGTCGGTGAGCGTGACCAGAACGGCGACGAGCATTCCCGCCGCTCCGTACTGGTTGCCCCTCACCGCGGTGCGGGGCCGGCTGAGCCGCTTCAGACCGAGGATGAACAGGATCGCCGCGGCGAGGTAACCGAGCGCGGCCCAGTCGTTGGTCACGAACCGTCTCCGTCGCCCTCTGACTGATCCGCGGGAGCACGTCGCCGCTTCGGACCGAACATGTGCAGCATCCGATGGGTCACCAGAAAGCCTCCCACCACGTTGATCATCGCCATGGTGACCGCAACGAATCCCAGGACCGCGGTGAACGTCGAATGGTCTGCACCGGCGGCCAACAACGCCCCCACAATCGTGATGCCCGAGATGGCGTTGGAACCCGACATCAGCGGGGTGTGCAGTGTCGGGGGCACCTTGGTGATCAACTCCACCCCCAAGAACACGGCCAGCACCAGCAGGGTGACGGCGATCAGCAGTTCCACTTCTCAGCCCTCCCCGAGCGCAGCCATGACTTCGGGATGGACGACCGCACCGTCGTGGGTGACCAGCATCGCCGAGAGGATCTCGTCGTCGCGGCGCAGGTCGACCTCACCGTCGGGGGCGAGACAGGTCAGGAACGCCACAAGGTTGCGGGAGAACATCTCGCTGGCGTGGCGGGCACATTTGGAGACCAGATCGGTCGGGCCGAGAACCGTGACACCGTCGCGATCCACCTTCTCGTCGGCTTCGGTCACCTCGCAGTTGCCGCCGCGCTCGGCCGCCAAATCGACCAGCACCGACCCGGCCTCCATGGCGTCTACCATCTCCGCGGTGACGAGCAGGGGGGACGGTCGACCCGGCACCGACGCGGCAGTGATCACAACATCAGCGCCGGCCACATGAGGCGTCAGCATCTCGCGCTGGACCTGTGCAATGTCGTCGCTCTGGGTGACCGCGTAGCCGTTGATGCTCTTGACAGACTTGGATCCCACAGCGTCGGGTGAGACCTCGAACTCCAACGCACGGGCACCTATCGAACGAATCTGCTCGACTGCCTCGGGGCGCACGTCGTAGGCGTCCACCACCCCGCCGAGCCGCCTGGCGGTGCCGATGGCCTGCAGACCAGCCACGCCTGCGCCGAGCACCAGCACCCGGGCCGGAGCCAGCGTGCCCGCAGCGGTCATCATCAACGGGAACATCTGGGGCAGGCTGCTGGCGGCGAGCAGCACAGCCTCGTACCCGGCGATGGTCGCCATCGACGACAGCACGTCCATCGTCTGGGCACGGGTGACGCGGGGCACCAGGTCCAAAGAGAATGCCGAGACACGGTTCGCTGCATGGCGCTGTGCCCGGTGGGGCGCCCAAAGCGGGTCGAAGACGCCCACGAACACCGTTGAGGGCACCGCGGCCGGGTTGAGGGAGGAGGAGCCCATCGGAGCGTCGCGCACCGAGACGACCACGTCGGCGACGTCCGCTTCGGGAGCAAGCCGATCGACGATGGTCGCCCCGGCACGCAGATAGGTGTCGTCGTCGAAGCCCGAGCTCGAGCCAGCGCTTCGCTCCACCGACACATCGCAACCCTGCTTCACCAACGCGGCAACGCCGTCGGGAACGAGAGCGACTCGGTTCTCCCTCGGTGCTGACTCACGCAACAGTCTCAGCCGCACAAGCATTCAAGGCTAGCAGGTCCGCCCAGGTTGCGGGTGCCACGCGGCGCTGCTTGTCCGCCACAGGCTCAGCACCAGCACCCGTCGGGACAATCCCGTCGGCCCGCACCCCTCGGGACAAACCAACGTTGAGGGTGGAGCCGACAACGGAATCGCGTCTCCCAGCATTGTTCAACGGTGCGCCGAGCGCGCGATACTGGCGGGATGCAGGGACTGATTCTTGAAGGAACGACCGAAGACTCCGTGCGTCTGTCGGCCGACGTCGAGTTCGCGCAGCACGACCTGGCCCCCCGCCAGGTGCGCGTGGAGATCAGAGCCGCCGGCGTGTGCGGATCCGATCTGAGTTGCGTGCATGGCAAGTACTACATGCCCACGCCGCTCGTGCCGGGCCATGAGGCCGCCGGCGTGGTTGTGGAGACGGGCTCGGCGGTCACCTACTGCCAAGTCGGCGACCACGTGATCCTGTCGACCTTCAGCAATTGCGGACACTGCGCGGACTGCGAGGGAGGCGACCCGGGGAACTGCAGCGTGTCGATGGGCAACCTCACCCAGCCCTATTGTGAGGGCGACCAGCCGCTCTACAACTTCGCCGGGATCGGCGCCTTCGTGCAGGAGACGATCGTGGGTGAGAACCAGTGCATCCCGATCCCCGCGGAGATGCCCCTCACCGCTGCGGCGCTGATCGGTTGCGGTGTCATCACCGGCACCGGCGCGGTGTTCAACCGGGCACGGCTGCAGCTCGGCGACACCTGTGTGGTCATCGGTGCCGGCGGTGTCGGCCTCAACGTCATCCAGGCAGCCAAGCTCTGCGGGGCCAGCCAGATCATCGCGGTCGACCGGGTCCCCGAAAAGGAGGCCTTCGCCATCGACTTCGGAGCGACCGACTTCATTCTGGCCGACGAGGGTGTCGACGTGATCAGCGAAGTCAAGAAGATGACCGGTAGCGGCGTTGATCACGCTTTCGAGGTGGTGGGTTCCACCAAACTCCTCACCGACTGTCTGGCGATGACCCGGCCGGGCGGCAACATCTGCGCGGTCGGCGTTCCGGACCTCACCGCCGAGGTCACCTACCCGTTCCAGGCCCTTCACCAGAACAAGAACCTGCTGGGCATCCGGGCCGGTGGCGCCCGTCCCCGCAAGGACTTCCCGATGCTGGCTGACCTCTACCTGAAGGGCCAACTCAAACTTGATCAACTGATCAGCAACACCGCCGGTCTCGACGGGCTCCAAGGCGCCTTCGACGCCATCAAGACCGGCACCGAGGCCCGAACCGTCCTGCTGCCCAACGGCTGAGCACCCACGGCGAAGGTCCTCTACGAGTCGGTCAAACCTCCCTCAGCGCGGGCCGGAGGCACCTGCTCGACTAGTGCCTGCCTCATGGGTTCTGCCCAGCGGACGCTTTCGAGGTGCTCGCAACCACTGTGCCGAGACCATCTCAGCCACCAGCGGACAACGACCGAAGAAGACCCAGCCGAGGATGGTGCAATTCTCGGAAATCTTGAACATATCGGGTAGATTTGTTGCTTCTGACTGCATTTGGCGCTACGGTCGCCTCAAGCCACTTCCCCCAAAACCAAAAACCCACTAGTCTGACGGGAGACGCTCACCGTGGCCCTCACAGAGCAGCAACGATCCGAAATCTACAACAACCTGACCAAGGCGATCGGTCCAAAGGAAGCAGAATTCCTCATGGCACAGCAACCACCCGGAGGATGGGAGCAGTTCGCCACCAAACGCGACCTTGCAGAGCTCGACCTCAAGACGCAGGTCGGTTTCGCAGAGGTCCACGCGAAGATGGACAAGGGCTTCGCAGAAGTCCACGCGAAGATGGACAAGGGCTTCGCAGAAGTCAAGGAACAGTTCGCAGAAGTCAAGGAACAGTTCGCAGAAGTCAAGGAACAGTTCGCAGAAGTGAAACAGCAGTTCGCGGCGACCGACATGCGTTTCGCGGAATTGTCGGTCAAACGCAGCCGAGATGTCTGGGCATTCATCGCAGCGGTCACGTTGATGTCCGTGTCAATCTGCGGGTCTGTGTTCCTAGCGGTGTGGCAACTCGCGCCAAGCTGAGCCTCCGCCGGGAACCGCTGGTGCAGGCGCAGGCGCAGGCGAACTCCACACCGGCAGAGCCCGGGAATCGCATCACGACAAGATTGGCGATAAAGCGAAACGGGCGACAGCAAAATATGCGGTCGGGGCAGCGGCTGATCTATCGTCTCTGCCATGGGCATAGACGGTCTTGATCTCATCTCTCCGGTTCGCTACGGCGAGTCGGGCCAACCCCACGCGCAATGGGAGCAGCTTCGCAAAGAACCTCTGCAGTACTTCGAGACCGAGGATCGTGAGCCGTTCTGGGCCGTGACCAGGCACGCCGACATCATGGAGATATCGAGTCGCCCCGAGGACTTCAGCAACAGCAACGGCATCGTCGTGTTGAGCAACGAACAGGCGGAGCGACGCGCCAAAGGCTACCCGGTCCAGATGAAGACGATCATCGAGATGGACCCCCCTGACCATCGAGTGTTCCGCAAGGTGGCCAGCGGCTATTTCACGCCTCGGGGGATCGAACGCCTCGACGAGATCGTGGAGACCAGCGCCCGCACCGTCATCGACCGCCTCGGCACCGAGGGCGAAGCCGACTTCGTCGAGAACGTCGCCCAGAAGCACCCCCTGCGAGTCTTGGCGACGATCCTGGGGATCGAACCGCATCAAGAGGAGCAGCTGCTGGAACTGACCAGCCAACTGCTCGCCAGCGACGACCCCGAGCTGCGACGCCAGGGCGAGGACCGTCACGAAGCCAGCTTCGACTTGATGATGGACTTCTTCAACATGTTCAACACCATCATCGCTGACCGCCGGGCCAACCCCCGCGACGACCTCGCCAGCATGCTGGCCAACGCCACCTTCGAGAACGGCGAGCCTCTGGGAGACATCGAAACGCTCGGCTACTACCTGATCATCTTCAACGCCGGGCACGACACCACCCGCCATTCACTGACCGGGGCGTTCCAGGCGTTCCTCGACCATCCCGACGAGTTGCGGCGCCTGCGTGAAGACCCGAGCCTGCTCAAGTCCGCGGTCGAAGAGGTGGTCCGCTACACGGCACCCGTCAACTACATGAAACGAACCGCGACCCGCGATGTCGTCTACGACGGGCAAGACATCTCAGAGGGCCAGATCCTGGCGCTCTTCTACGCATCAGGCAACCGTGACGAGACCGTCTTCGAAGGCCCGCACCGCTTCGACATAGGTCGCAGCCCCAACCGGCATCTCGGATTCGGTTGGGCGGAGCACTATTGCCTGGGCGCCCACCTGGCCCGGGCCAGCATCAAGGCACTGCTGGCGCAGATGGCATCGCGGATCGAGTCGATGGAGCATGCGGGCCCCGCGGAGTATGTGTCATCAAGCTTCGTGGTCGGACCCAAGCATCTGCCCGTCCGCTACAAGATGTTCGACCACTGAACGTGACCCTCGGCGAACACCGATTCCAGTAACCCGGCCATCGCCTCACCGCAGGCGAGTTCATCTCCAGGTGCCCCGTCTTGGCAATCTAGCTGACTGGACTGGCTGATCTGCTTGGGAGGAATCGACCGAAACCCTCACAAGTGGCACCCGCAGACTACGAACTCACACTGCGTACTGTTCTAGCTTGGTGATGTGCAGATACCGCTAGGAGGCAACCCCGTATGAGCAGCCCAGACAATGCCCATCAAGGCCCCGCCGACCAGAACAGAGCCGACCAGAACAGAGCCGACCAGAACAGGGCCGACCAGAACAGAGCCGACCAAGAGATCGCCGATGAGCTCGTCTCGGTGGTCGCCACTTGGGTCGATCGTGAAGTGGTCCCCCGCGCCAGCGAACTCGAACACGCAGATGAGTTTCCCCAGGAGATGTTCGACCAGATGTGCGAGTTCGGACTCTTCGGGGCGACAATCCCCGCTGAGTACGGGGGGCTGGGGCTCAGCGCGAAGACCTACGCCCGCCTCATAGAAGAACTCAGCCGGGGCTGGATGAGCCTCTCGGGGATCCTCAACACCCACAAGATCGCCTGCGTCATGATCGGACGGTACGGGACCGACGAACAGCGCTCGAAGCACCTCCCGAGAATGGTCGACGGCCACTGTCGGGCTGCCTTCTCCCTCTCGGAGCCCGACAGCGGCAGCGATGCGGCCGCGCTCCGTTGCCGAGCCGCCCGAGACGGCGACGAATGGATCATCAACGGCACCAAGATGTGGGTGACCAACGGCGAGCGGGCATCGCTGGTGATGCTGCTCGCCCGCACCCCCGACGGCCGAGTGACCTGCTTCATCGTCGAGAAGGAACCAGGCAGCGACTTCGAGGGGATCCGGACCTCAAAACACATTCGCAAGCTCGGTTACAAAGGTCTCGAGACGGTCGAGATGAGCTATGTCGACCATCGAGTGCCCGACGCCAACCTGCTCGGCGGCCCAGAGGGCCTGGGCAACGGGCTTCGCTACGCGCTGTCGGCTCTGGAGCTCGGACGGATCAACATCGCTGCGCGTGCCGTCGGGGTCGGCCAAGCCGCGTTCGACGCAGCCATGAAGTACAGCCTCGAGCGCGAGACCTTCGGCAAGCCGATCTTCGAGCACCAGGCGATCCAGTTCAAGCTCGCCGAGATGGCCACGAAACTCCAGGCAGCACGTCTGATGACCTACGACGCTGCCGAGAAGTACGACTCAGGCCAGCGAATAGACCTCGAGGCGGGCATGGCGAAACTGTTCGCCTCCGAGGCTGCCTTCGAGATCAGCACTGAGGCCCTGCGCATCCACGGCGGCAACGGATACACCCAGGAGTACGACGTGGAACGCTACTTCCGCGACACACCGCTGATGATCATCGGTGAGGGCACCAGCGAAATCCAGAAGATGGTGATCGCCCGCAAACTCCGCGAACGCCACGCAATCGAGTGACCGCCGAGAAGCGTCCCGCCGGAACCGACCATGAGCGACTCAGACTCAGCGGCTGGCGCGGTAACGCTTGGGGTCGTTCTCGTTGTCGGCGGCCGCAATACGGTCGGTCACGTCGGTCAACTCGGCGCGTGCCTCACGGCCGTAGCGCGGGTTCGGCTTGACCACATCGCCGGGCAGGGGCGGCAACCCGAACGAGGAGTAGACCACCTTGCGGGGGCGCTCGACCGGCGGGTGCGCCCGATGCAGGGTGTCGCTGCAATGGACCGTGACGTCGCCCTTGTCGGTCTCCAACATCCTCGGTTGAAGATCGAGTTTCGGGTCGCGCCCGGTGGCCATGGTGTTGGCCCGATGCGACCCGGGAATGACACCGAGGGCACCGCTCACCCGATCGGCTCCGGTGACACTGATCCCAGTGGTCATTCCGTTGCACATGTAGGAGTGGCGACCCTGGCCGCAGTCCTTGTGCCAGGGAAGGTCCGACAGCCCCTGCACTATCCCGAGCGGTTTGACCAGGCCCTCAGCACCGCCATTGTGCCGATGACCGTCACCGGTCAGTTCGGTGAGCCACTGGTAGCGCTCATCTTCCACGATCTCTCGCAACGCGGCCGACTTCTCCAAGAAGAACAGCACCCGCACCGCCTGGTCGAGCCCGTCGGCGTCGGTGGCCCACCAGGACTCGCCGTCGTCGGGGGTGGCCTTGGCGATCCACTCGTCGATGTCGGCGCCGACAGTGTCCATCTCGTCTGCTTCGAAGATCCCCGTGAGGTGCAGGTAGCCGGCCTCGCGCAGGAAGTGGGCCATCTCCTCGCGGTCATCGTCGATCTTGAAAGTCCGGTCGAGGTCGAGCTCGTCGCCGTTGAGATCATGGAATGTCACATCGCCGGTCTCATGCACCCTGCGCCCGTCGAGCAGGGCTCGAAACGCGGGCTCCCAACCGATCCATTCGTTGATGTTGCCGCTGGTCAGCTTCACCCGCGAGGTCATTGCCAAACCAATGGTCGACTGGTGGTCCTGGATCAGGTCCGACAGGGCATCGGCGGGCATCTCCGCGGTCACGCCGGAGGGGTCATCGCCTGCTTCGAGCACCAGTGTGCTGCCGTTCGCACGCATTGTGACTGCACGGCCGTCGACTCGGAGGCTCACCGGCGGGAGTGCCTTGTAGGTCACGCCACGCCCGGCCAGCGATCCGTGTTCAGAGACTGCTTGGGGCAGCAGCGATTCGAACACTTCGTCACGTTCGAGGTCACGAACATCCTTCTCGAGACGGGACCGGCGATCAATCGACATGGCAACCTTCTTGTGGCACTCATTCTCAATGAGTTGAGACTAGCGGCCCAATCGTGCCTCAAGCCAGCGCCGATCCGCCACTCTCAAACCGCCGAGTCAACATGACCGCGACCCCACACGCGCTAGGTTGAGACTAGGCGATCTGATCTTGGTCGTGTTCTTGGACTTGCTCGTCTGGAGGTTCAGCCTCCTTTGAGCGCCCGACCTGACGAGCCCGCCGACGGGCCCGGGAACGGACCGGAACCGCAACGAAACGCGCCGCGCCGATTGCGATCAGGACGGCACCGACCAGCACTACGGGATCGACGTCTGCCAACGATTCACCAGCCAACACGATGGCTCCCGCCGCCGCGAATATCAGCGCGGCCACCAACGAGACCACGTCTAACGACGCCGTCCTCGATTGTGCGGAACTCTCCACTGTCGATTCTTCGTCCATGATCCTGCTCCTCATCGCGGCTGGGTCGGGTAACGCACCACACGGACCCGCCCCACACCGACCTCGACATTGAGTTCAATGTCGTGTTCGTCATGCGTGGTTTGCTGGGCCTCCAGAGCCACACCCCTCTTGAGTTGGCCGTAGAAGTCAAGCACGCCGTAATCCGGGTACGGACTATTACCGCAACGTTCCTGTTCTTCGCTGAAGTCCGGAATCTCCTCGTCAAGCGAGTAGCGGTATGAAGTGGTTAAGCAGTAGAACTTCCCGTCTTCGTCTTCGAGGATGTCGAGGTACTCGCTGACCTCGGAGGCGACACCGACGATCATCGGCACATTCACCCGTTTGACGGTCACGTATTCCCCGCGACGCAGCGAGCCGGCACCGATACTGGCGTTGGTCCGAACCCTCAGATCTGCCGGGATCTTTATGAGTACCTCACCCATGGTGAGACGAATGTCTTGGTCTACGGTTGCTCGTTCGGTCGACCGCAGCGAGTCCCGGTCCAGCGACCTCAGATCCAAGACCAGGCTGCCTATCCCATGCTTGATGTCGCGGTCCAACGAACTCACGTCTTCGGGCACACTCTCAACATCGCCGAACCCGGCCCACCACGAGGTGTCGCTGGCCGAGAACACGACAAGTGGGACCAGCAGCAGCACGCCGAGCACGACGAGCAGCCAGTTTCTGCCGACGAAGACCGACACCAACAGACCAACAGCAACCACCAGCAGGGCAACGGCGAAGAACTCACCGAGGAGCACCCGCTCCACATCGAGTCGATCCAACAGGATTGCGCCGCCGGTCAAAACGAGCAGGGCGGCGAGAGTCAGGAAGGTGACCGTCGACTGACCACGACGTTTCAAGCGCCGCTCGGCTCGGCGCTCACGCCAACCCGGCTGAGCTCGCGATGGTTCGTCTCCCGGGTTCACCCCCGGCCACTCCGAGCCTGCCGCCGAGGGAGGTGGCGGCACCGGATTTGCAGTCGGTGCCGCGAGCGGCTCGGCCGGAGTGTCCAGGGGGGGCGCCGAGCGGCGGGGCCAGAAGACCAGCCCGATTCCGGCGACAATCAGCGCAATCGCCACGTACGGCGCTGTGCTCAACACTCTCGCGAACAATTCAAAGACGTTGCGACTCAAGAGCAAGGTGATGAACAGCCCCAGGGCGATCAAGACGATGCCTGCGAGGTTGCGGGACCGGCGGGGCGCGCCGCCGCGCAGGGCATTGGCGAGGATGCTGCCCGAATCGCCGAGCGGCACAACCAACCAGCTCAGGAGATAAAGAACCGGCCCGACTCCGGCAACGAGGGTCAGAACAATGAATGCGACACGGACGATCACCGGGTCTATGCGGAAGTAGTCTCCGACTCCACCGGCTATACCGGCGACCAGACGATCTTCTTTGCTGCGGCGCAGAGCGGGCCAACGGAACTCGCGCTTTTCTCTGGTTTCTTCTTCTGCAGGCTCCTCGGGATCAGTCCCGCCCGGCGGCGGATCCTCTGAATCGGCAGAGGGGGATTCTCCTGGATTGGCGGGAGGGTCTTTGGCCATGGGACCATTGTGAAGCAGTCTGGTGCCCCCGCAAATGGGGAATTACCCTGAACCTTCCCTGAGTCGCCCCCACAATTTCAGGGTTGTCCCCCATATGCTCGGCGGGCGCTTCGTGCCATCATCAAGACCATGACCCGACACACACGGGCCCTGCCTGCACGGTCTGACCGCAACCGGATCATTGCGGGCGTGTGCGGAGGGATCAGTGAACGCCTCGGTATAGACGTGACACTCATCCGGTTGGCTTTCGTCGTTTTTACCCTGGCCTGGGTCGGAGTCCCCGTCTATCTGCTGGCCTGGCTCTTGTTGCCGCGGGCCGCCCCGGGAGGGCCTCCGGCAGCGGATGTGCCTGCGTCGACCGTCACGCGGCGCGCTCTGGGGTTGGTGTTGGCTGCGTTGGGCACGGTGCTGTTGGCACGCCACCTGCGGGTCACACTGCCCGACGCATACATCTGGCCCGCCCTCTGCGCTGCTCTCGGAGTCGGCGTGGTGGTGTGGAGGGTTCAGCCGATTGCGGCGGTCGGCAGGGCGTTCGCCGTGCGGATGGCCAGCGGGACGATCCTGGTCGCTTTCGGGATCGGGGTGCTGGTAGCGGCCAACCTCTCGTTGTGGGTGGTGCTCGACGGGTTGCTGTCGACGGTGTTGGTCATGGGAGGACTGACTCTGATCCTCGGACCCTGGGTGGCGGTGCTGGTGCGCGACCGACGCGCAGAGCGACAGCAGCGGATCCGAGCCGACGCGCGAGCCGAGGTGGCCGCGCACCTGCACGACTCGGTCCTGCAGACTCTGGCTCTGGTCCAGCGCTCAGACGATCCGGCCCACATGTCGGCTCTGGCGCGGCACCAGGAACGGGAGCTGCGGGGCTGGCTCTATGGCGAGCGCTACGGCGAGAAGTACGGGCCCGGCCCTCAGCGGGCCACGCTCAAGGTCGCTGTGGAGCATCTCGCCGGTGTGGTCGAGGATCGTCACGGGTCGGTGATCGATGTGGTCGTCGTCGGCGATGCCACCCTCGATGCGGCGACGGAGTCTCTGGTGGCTGCGACCGGCGAGGCCATGACCAACGCCGCGAGATGGTCCGGCCAGAGTGACATTGGCGTCTTTGCGGAGGCGACCGACGGGCAGGTGGAGGTCTTCGTCCGTGACCGCGGCGTCGGTTTCGACCCGGAGACTGTCGGCGACGATCACCACGGCATCCGCGACTCGATCCGCGGCAGACTGCAGCGAGTCGGCGGAGAATGCGAGATCATCAGCTCCCCCGGCCAGGGAACCGAAGTCCGCCTCTGTGTGCCCCGCACCTGATGCAAGCTGAGCCGCTGCCGCTTCAGTCAACGCCGCCGCTCGCCAAGTTCGCGAGGCGGTCGAGGTCTTCGGGGGAGTCCATCTCGATCACGTCTCTGATCGCCTTGTCGTGACCGGTGAGCTCCCTGAGAGCTCGGTCGCCGGCGCTGTTGCGGACGGGGCGGTGGGTGGTGATCAGCACGAGTCGGGTCTCCGGGTTCCTCGAATGCAGCACCGACGCCTTTCCGAGCGCCTTGAAGAGAGTGTCGGTGCGGCGGAGACCCGGGCGCTGGGTCACACTGAACGCTCCCGACACATCGAAGCACCACGGCTGTCCCTGCTGATCGAGGGCCTTGAAGTTCAGTTCCACGCCGCAGCCCGCGGTGACCTTGGCCTGGATCTCCCGAAAGCCGCAACGGTGCAGGACCGCGAGGGCCATCTCCTGGGCTTTGCGGCCCTCCTTGCCCGCCCGGGCCTGGAAGTCCTCGTTGTCAACGGGGGGCTTGCGACGGGATTCGCCCGAGCGTCCATTCTGCGATGCCGAGGCCCCAAGCAGTTCCTCAGAGAAGCTCAACTGCCCCCTGCGCCCCTTTCGGCTGGGGGCGGTGACCGACCAGCGAAGCGAGTCCGGGCGCTCAACAGAGGTCTGCCGCTCAACAGAGTCCTGCCGCTCAACAGACTTCCGCTCTGCGGCGATGCGCTGCTGCGCCGCCTCGAGGTAGCCGGCGTCGGTGTCGAAGCCGACGTAGTGGCGTTGTGAGCGCACAGCGGCCACGGCGGTGGTTCCAGACCCCACGAACGGGTCCAGCACCAAGTCGCCACGGTAGGTGTAGAGCTCGATCAGGCGCTGCGGCAACTCCACCGGAAACGGCGCGGGATGGCCCACACGCGTCGCCGACTCCGAAGGGATCTCCCACACGTCGGTCGTGGCTTCCATGAACTCGTCGACGTGTGCGGTGCTCTGCGAGGGCAGCCCCTCGCGGTCACGCACCGCGGCCGGGCGCGCCCGGTCGAGGCGCCCCTTCGAAGCGATCACTACCCGTTCGGTCAGGTCTCGCAGAACCGGATTGGCGGGCTGTTGGAAACTGCCCCATGCACAACTGCCCGTCGCGCCCCGCGCCTTGAGCCAGATCACCTCGCCGCGCAACAGCAGATGCAGACGGTCCTGGAGTATCTGCACCACATCGGCCGACAATGAGCGATACGGGCGACGCCCCAGGTTGGCGACGTTGACGGCGATGCGGCCGCCGGGTTCCAACTTTCGTACGCACTGCGCGAACACTGCCTCCAGCATTTCCAGAAAGGCGATGTAGTCGGCGGGCACATGCCCGTGCCCCACCGCCTCTTCGTATTCCTTGCCTGCGAAGTAGGGAGGCGACGTGACTACGAGCGCCACCGAGTTGTCGGCGATGTCGCCACAGGCGTCCATGTCACGAGCGTCGCCCTTCCAGAGCGTGTCAATGCAGGACTGGGGGGCAACATCGTCTTCGCTGCTGATCTCCGGTGCCGGGAACCGGGCATAGAACGCGGACGCGTCGTGTCCCTCGCGGCGTCCGACGCCGAAGTTGGACGTGGACGTTCCCCCCTTGCGCCGATCCGACGTGCTCATGGCGCAGGGGGCCGTGCGGCACGGCCGAACCCACGGGGGGGCATCGGCGAGAGACCAGCAAGAGTCATGCGTGCAAGCTACCCCGACCGTCTGACAAAGAAGAACACGGGGCAGGTTGTTGGTTGGCGGCCTCCCTCGGGGCGGATTTCCGTCCGACTGACTCGTAAGAGTCGCTTTTCAGGATGGTGCCGCCGGCGGCATGAAGGTGAACATGACATCGGTGTTCGCTTTCCACTTGCGTCCCTCCCGGAGGATCAGGCCTGCAGCTAGCAGTCGGTTGAGGTCGCGGCTCAGGGTACGGGGGCCGGTCAGAGCGTAGAGCGACGCCAGATCTGGGGTCAGGCGGATCAGGCCGTCTTGAGGCACGGCGGTGGACGACGGCATGGCAAGAACTAGGGAGCGTTGGCGGTCGCTGGCTTTGCTTGTAGGGAAGCGGTCCATCGTCTCGTTCACATAGTTCGTCCAAGAGACAGCCAACTGCTGTACACGGACTACGTTGATCTGCTCTCTCAGGCCGTCCACCAGCCCCTGCGCGGCGTACGACACGAAACTGCCGGTCGAACCGGACTGGCTTGCGCCCTCCAATTCCCGGTAGTACCGGTCGCGGGTCAGGTTGTAGTGGTTGGACAACAGGTGTGCAGCCAACAGAGGCACCTGTCCCGATCGGGCCAGGAGCATGAACTCCAGCAATCGGGCGGTGCGTCCGTTGCCGTCTCCAAACGGATGGATCCAGGCGATGTAGAGGTGAGCGTAGACCGCCTGGGCGACTGTCAGCGCGAAATCAGTCTCAGGGTCATTAGAACTGAAGATGTCACTTTCCAGCCACGCAGCCAGTTGCTTTGTCAGGTAGCGGCAGTCCTGCGCCGGTGCCCCACGGTAATTCCCGACCATGACCGAATGATGCCGAAACTCTCCCGGCCGAACATCGGCTGTGTGTTCGATGCCATCGAGAACACCTCGGTTGTAGCCGCAGATCAGATCAGCGGTGACGGGACCGAGCGTGCCCCGTGCCGTGCTCTGGTCGATGTCGGTGAGAGCGTCGAGAACATTGCACACCTCTCGTTGTTGGTATGCCCGCGAAGGGGGCGCGGTGTACGTCCCGCGGTAGATTCCGGCGACCTGATCCTCATTGAGCGTGTTCCCCTCAATGGCCGTGGTGGCTTGGGCACCCTTGATCAGCGCGACCTCGTTCAAGTCCTGCGCGACGGTCGGGAGCAACGGAGTGCTGGAGATCTGCTCACAGATCGCGCGCGCCTCGCCCAACAGCATCCATGTTCGCGGCGGGAGGTTGTTCACGTCCGTAGCTTTGAACGTGATCCACGGATGCGATTCCTCGTAGTCCCTCATCGGCTGCACCCTACTAACAGACCCTAGTTTGTCCAATATTTTGTCCACACATTTGTCCAGATTGTCGTCCGCTCCGAACAACATCCGGCGTCACTGAACGAGAAGGTCGAGTACACCGAAGCGACGGCATCGGTCGGCCTCCGAGTCAACACTCGGGGGTACCCGCCTCGGTCGCCGACAACAGCAGTTCGGGGTCGAGGATGCCGCGACCAGAAGTTCCGAGGCGACGGAAGCTTATGCGCTAACCCTTCCAGAGGGAGCTGATCGGTAGGGCCCAGATGCGGTCGGAGAGCACGAACGCTGATTGGCCCGTGTGCAACACTACGCCAGCGAGCAACTGGTCACCGACGTTGTCGCGCAGCCACATGAGGTGACATGCTTCGTTGCGGGAGGGCGCGGCGGTGGCTTTGATCTCGAACGCCACCAGATGCTGGGAATCCAGTTCGGCGATGACGTCTATTTCGTGGCGGCCGTGGTGCTGTCGAAGGTGATACAGGCGGCAGCGGTGCTTGCTGACTGTTGCTTGTGCCCTCAGCTGGGCCACCACCATGGTCTCAAGGAGACGCCCCAGAAGGTTGCCGTCTCTCATGGCTGTACTGTCGGTGGCACCGGTCACTGATGCCAGAAGCGACGGATCGACCAAGAACCGCTTGGGTGCCAGCGACAGTCTCTTGAGTCGGTTTGACGTCCAGGCGGGCAGTTCGTCGATGATGTGCAGTCGATTCAACAGATACAGGTAGCGCAGCACAGTGCGACGGTTGATGCCCGCCGCTTCGCACAGGGTTGCATCGTCGGTAATACCGGCCGAGTTGAGCGCGTACGCTTTGAAGAACCGGGCCAAGCGGGCATCGTCGTATCTGTCACCGGCAATCCGAGAGTCGCGTGTGACGATCTCCTCGATGTAGGTGTCGAGCCAACTTCGGCGGGCCCGCTCTGAGAGATGCAGCGCGGCCTGAGGGAACCCGCCACGCACCGACTGCTCAACGTAGTCGCGAAGATTCGGGTTCGCCGTCACCGTTGAGCCTTGATCTCTGCTGGTGGCCAACTCGCCTCGCGCGATCCGGTCGACTAACGGCACCTCCGGCAGCCCGAGGCGCTCCCCGACTGTCATCGGATAGACCGCTGTGCGGGTGACCCTGCCAGTTCCGGGCCAAGTCTCGGTCTCAACTTCAGCTTGGATTGATCCCGTCAAGATGAACCTGCCCGGTCTGGGTTCGGTGTCGCAGGCCCGTTTGACCGCACCCAAC
>JAHQYN010000055.1 GCA_024421085.1 Acidimicrobiia bacterium | reverse complement strand
ACGCGTTCAACGTTGTCATTGGCCGCGCCGCAGCCGGCCGGCCGTTCCAACCGCTGGTGTTGTCGGGGCTTCGAGGAGTGGGCAAAACCGTTCTGCTGCGGCATTTCCGAAATGCCGCGATCGAATCCGGATGGATCGGCGAGATGTTCGAGGCCCGGCCGGGCAGTGATCTGAGAACCCAGGTAACCGAGGCGCTCCCACCAATGGTCCGCGCCGTCAACCGGCGATGGCGGAACAAGGACCGAGCCCGAAACATCGGGAGGACCGCAGCGAGCTTTGCCAAAGCCGCCTCCGGAGTGCTTTCTAGAGGAAGTGTCGTCCTCCCCTACGAACCCAAACCGGGCATCGCCGACTCGACCGATTTGGAGGCCGACCTGATCGATTTGTTGGTTGCGCTGGGGGAGGGTGCCCGAGAAGAAGGGGTCGGGGCCGCTCTGCTGATAGACGAGCTTCAAGATGTCCCCCTTGACCAACTCGGAGCGCTCATCGGTGCATCGCACCGGATCAACCAGGATCAACTCCCGGTGGTTCTCGGCGGTGCCGGCCTGCCTCCTGTGAGCCGCATTCTGTCGGAGGCCCGCTCATACTCAGAAAGACTGTTCTCCATCCGGTCGGTTGGGCGGTTGAGCGCCGCTGACAGCTCTCTTGCGCTGTCGGAACCAGCAGAAAAGCTGAATGTCAGATACGAGACGAAGGCGCTCGGGGCCTTGGTAGACGTGTCAGGCGGTTACCCCTTCTTTGTTCAAACCTATGGGATGCACGCCTGGGACCAGGCAGACAGGTCACCGATCACTGTCGACGATGTTGGAGACGCAGTACCCAAAGCGAACCGAGAACTCAACGATTCGTTCTTCAAACCCCGATACGACCGCGCTACCCCTGCCGAACGGCGCTACATGCACATCGTGGCAGAATCAGCGGATGACCCAGCCTCATCAAGTGAAGTAGCTAAGCGCCTTGATCCCGAGAACCCGAACCGTGCCTCTCCTCTGCGCGACAACCTCATCAACAAAGGGTTGATCTACGCTCCCGAAAGAGGCCGAATCGCTTTCACTGTCCCCCACATGGGCGCCTATCTGCGAGACCTGCCCACCTAGGTGGCTGGTATCAAATTGGTCCACGAGTCCGGTCGTTCGAGTCCGCCCCGGCACGTTGACTATGAGGGACAACCGCTGCGTGCAGCACTACGCCGTCCCCGATTACACGTCCCGCCGAATCATGCACCGCCTGACCAACACCGGCACCAAACCCACCGGAGTTGAGGAACTCACTGCATAGCGACGCGGAGTTCTGGAACCTATTGGCAATGGCAACATATATGGTACAATATATGGCGTGAAGCAAACTACGATCTACTTGCCGGACGATCTGAAGAAGCGTCTTGAACTGGTGGCGCATCAGGAACGCAGGACAGAGGCTGCGATTGTGCGTGAAGCGCTTGCTGATGCTCTGGATCGCCGGGAAGTGGCCCCGACGGTGCCGCTGTTCCCCGAAGGCTGGGGAGACCCGACCATAGCGGAGCGGGTTGACGAGTTGCTGGCCGAAACCGGGTTCGGAAGGTGATCGTCGACACGAGTGTGTTGCTGACGGCATTCGTTCCCGACCAGCGAATGCACAAAGCGTGTGCCCAGGTACTTGCGACAACTCGCCCGCTGGTGGTCTCGCCGTTGGTGTTGGCGGAACTGGACTACCTCACGGCGCAACTGGCGGGGGTCAACGCCGAATTGACGGTCCTCGCCGAACTCTCCTCAGGGGCTTACGAACTGGCGTCGTTCGGTCAAGCCGAACTGATCGCGGCACGGGCTGTGGTCGAGCGTTATCGCGACCTGCCTCTCGGACTGACGGACGCCTCGCTGGTAGTGTTGGCGGACAAGTACGAAACCGATGTCATCGGCACACTGGACGAACGCCACTTCCGTGTAGTCCAGTCGCTGCGCGGTCATCCGTTCACCATCCAACCCGCCGACTCCATCGCACCCCACACAGGGTGAGAATGGCGGCTGTTGCGAAGGCATTCCAGGCAGCGCCAAACCCGCACGCCAGTCGCCACGTCAACCGGTCAGGGTTTCGTGTCTTTCCCTCCATGCACGCTGGGTTCTTCGCACCATTGAGTCCTCACCAATTCCAGTGACTCAAGAAAGTCGTCTTCCTCGGATCCGATCGCTTCGTGAAACCTGAGCAGGGAACAAAGGACTGCTTCGTCAAGGTCTTTACGGGTGTCGTCACGCCATGCCTCGTTCGCCGGGAGAAATTTTCGGTCACGAAAGTCGTCGACGATCTCGTTGGCTTCGTCGAGTTGGTCGGTGCTGAGATCACGGCAGTTGAGGACCGGCAGTTCGGGCAGCAGCGTTATCGAGATGTTCGCGCGGCCCTGTTGTTGGCGAGTGGCGGTCCACCACCAGCCGATCAACCCAAGGGTGGTGTTGGCCCACAGAGCAAGCGGCAATTCCCAGGAAGGTTCGTCGGTAATCCAGGACGGCCACCCCCGACCTCCGAGGCAGCGGTTTTCGGTGATGCAAGCTGCCAGCGGTTGCGAATTCAACCGAAAATCTCGGTTGTAGTGCAGGCGGGTGGCAGTACCCCAGATTCTGAGGGCGTGATCGCGCATGCCTGTTCGTTCGCGACCGTGCTTGTCCGGGGGCAGGATCATCCGCGATTCTCTTCCCGACCTAGTGTTGTGTGACCATAGAATCGGATACGAAGGCGTTGAATCCGCCTCGGCGATTTCGTGAACCTCGAAGGGTGCCCGCGTTGATTTGGGATCTTTGTTGTTCGGGTAGTGCCGTATATCGAGATGGTAAGGACCCTTGGTTCCGAGTTCGCCCAGGGCGGTGACGGGAACTGAGGCTGTCTCGACGCGGGGAAGGTTCAGTTGCCCGGCAGCGAGAGCGATTGCAGTAGAGGCAACATCGACAGATCGGATTCCTGCGGCTCCCCCGTGGTCGATGGTCGAGCAGATGGCAGTGGCGGTGTGGTCGTCGCCCAGCATGACCCGTTTGGTCGACATCGCCGCCGCCTGATTTGAAGCGTGTGCGATGGCCTGTGCTATGACGACGCCATCAACGATGCCTTCGGGGCGTTTGGCGAGGCTCGTCCAAAAGACCTGCGACGGCGGGGGTTTCGCTACTTGATCAGGTGGCGCAGTCTTGGTTGCGACCAGAAGGATTTCGGCCATATGTGTGTCGGCGGAAAACGCCCGACCGCTGCTGTCATCGGAAGCGATCGCGGCGATTGTGATGTCCGTATAGTTGTCGTTCAAGAGAGTCCTCGCGGGCTTCCACCCGTTTCCTGTCACGAACGTGTACGGCAGGACGAATCCGAGCACACCACCAGGCCTGAGCTTGGCGTGGGCCAAGTCCAAGAAGTGCGACGCTAGGCCGGCGTTTCCGTGCCCAGCCTTTTTCGATTTGGTGATCTGTTTCAGCCGGTCCGCCATTCTCCGCTGGTCAGTGTCGCTGTTGGACAACCCTGCAAACGACGGGACGGGCACTGAATCGACCCGGTCGCCTTCGTGGCCTGTTGAACGGGTGAACGGGGGGTTCATTATCACAACGTCAAGGCTTCCGTCTGCGACGTTGAACACGGTCTCGCCTTCCACAACCGCCCCTTCAGTCCCCGCCAGCGTCTGGCCGTGTGTCCCGAACATTGATCGAGTCCCGCCACCGTTGCTAGCCAGTTCCAACGAACCAAGCATCACCTCGCGTTTCGGGTCGCCGTTGTCTCCATAAGGCACGAGATGGATGCCGCAACTGCCGTAGACGACACCAGGATGCACCGATGAGAGCATTGTCGCAGTCAAATGCGCGGCTGAAGGCATGACATCGCAACCGATCAGAACCTGCTCCATGAACGCTTCGTGCAATTCCTTGTCGTCCAGACCGGCTCGGCGGACCCGTGAGACCATTCGCCTGTAAGCAGCCGACAACAGAGCTCCAGTCCCGCATGCTAGGTCAGCCACGCGCAGATTCTCAACGGCTTCTCTGTCGGACCAGTCAACATCCAGGCGCGAAACAGCCAGTTCGGCCAGCAGTGCCGACGACGATGGAAGAGTGTAGAAAGCTGCAAGAAACTTGCGGTCAGTGATCAGGGTTCCGAACATTTGTCCGGCGAGGTCTTGGACTGTGGCAAGACTTCCGGTTGCGAGCGTCTGTGCAGCTTTGGCCAACATGTCCAGGATCGTCGGCGCGTACCTGTCCGACAGGGGCAACAAAACCTTTCTTGCTATGGAAAATACTGGCCAATAGTTGATGTCGAGGATTTTGTCCCAGCAGTCGAGGACATCACGTTTGTGTAACCTCCCGTCAATGCTGTTGATGCGAATCTCATCAACGTTCGGGGTGGCGAACCTATCTGCCACGGCTATCTGAAACACGAACGCGTTGGCGATCACGGTAGCGGCCATGCGACACGTCTGGATCCCGTCTTCTTGATGGAGTGCCGCCGCGATCCTCTGTGTAGAGGTTTGCACCATCAGCGACGCGGTGTCGTTCACGGCATACGCAAGTATGTCAGTGGCTTCCGCCACGGCAGAACTGGATACGCCCATGGATTCGATAACGCCGGCGATATCGGATGCCGAACCAGTGATCCAACCCTGGCTTGGGAACCTCACCTCAGGGTCGCGCCCGGTTCCTGTCCATATCGCCCATCTCAACTCCCTGGTGCTGAGGAGGGCGGCCTCCAGGGCCTGAACCGGGAGCTCAGACAAAGATTCCGGGTAGACCACGCAGAGTGCCGTTTCGATAAGTGTGCCATCCACATCGAGCGACTTGCCGATTCGTGATCGTGCTTTCTCCTCGACATCTCCAGGTTTGTCGATCTTGCACTCAATGATGACTGGAGCGGTGCCGGACGGGGCTATCACGATGTCTGGTTGACTCGCTTTCTCGCCGCGGATCACCCGAGTCAGTTCTGCGCCACCAGAGTCCGACTCCTGCCAACGGGGATGCATCGAGCAGAGGATGTCGTGGAGTTTGGTGTTGAGATGCGGTTCTGCAATCCGTTGGGCAGTCACTCCCCAAGCTCCTTTCAGTGGGCTGCACCGCAGTCTGAGAGCTTAGCAGGACGGTCTTGTCCAGGCGCGGACGGGTGTCAAACTGGTGTTGGCGGTGCGGCGTGAAGCAAACCACGGTCTACTTGCCGGACGATCTGAAGAAGCGTCTTGACCTAGCGGCGCGTCAGGACGCGGTTGTGTTCGACGGGTCTCGAGAACGTCGGCATCTACAGCAGTTCGAGAGTCTGAGCACCGAGGCCGATCGGGGCAGCTCCGATTTCTTGGATTGAGAAGTTCCCCAAACCAGGCCGTTCACAACCGGCATCGTACGCGTCGCTGGCTGTCGGGAAGTACTCGATGATCTCGCCGTCGACCATCAGCGCGACCTCGCCCCTGTGGTACCTCTCTGCCTCATTCTTGTACTCATTGAGGTAGATGGCGTAGTTCGATTCGACTTGCGAAGCCGCATTGCCAGACATGTGGTGTACCTCTAGTCCCCGGGGGTGTGGCCCCCAGTATGCACAGCCCGATGTGGAACCCGCAAGGGGCGAGGGTGCGCGTTTCATTGCTGATGCTCTGAACCGTACTTGAATTGCTATGTGACCGAACGTTGGGATCGGAGCTGGCGGTAGCGGGTGATGAGGGCGTTGGTGGAGGGGTCGTGGTTGAGCGTCGGTTGGGTCGGCGTGCTCAACTCGTCGGCGATTGTGGTGGCCAGGGACTTGCCCAGTTCGACACCCCACTGGTCGAACGAGTTGATTCCCCAGACCACGCCCTGGGTCAGGGTCTGGTGTTCGTACAGGGCGATGAGCTGGCCCAACACCGACGGAGTCAGGCGCGGCGCCATGATCGTGGTGGAGGGCCGGTTCCCCGGGAACGTGCGGTGCGGCACCAGGCCGGGATCGACTCCCGCAGCTGCGACCTCTGCTTCGCTCCTGCCGAAGGCCAGGGCCTCGGTTTGAGCCAGACAGTTCGCCACGAGCAGTCGGTGGTGCTCAGCGGGCGCGTCGCTGAAGTCGGGATCGGCGAAGACGATGAAGTCGCACGGCACGACCGTGGTGCCCTGATGCAGCAGTTGATGGAACGAATGCTGTCCGTTAGTGCCGGGCTCGCCCCACAGGATCGGCCCGGTCTCGTAGCTGACGGCCTCACCGTCGAACCGCACCCGCTTGCCGTTGCTCTCCATGTCGAGTTGCTGCAGGTAGGCGGTGAAGCGCCGCAGAGCCTGCGAATAGGGCAGCACCGCACGGGTCGGTAGCCCGCAGAACGTGCGATACCAGACCGCAATCAGGCCCGCCAGCGCAGCCACGTTGCGGTGCAGCGGTTCAGAGGCGAAGTGTCGGTCGACGATGCACATGCCGCGCAGCATCTCCTCGAAGTTCTCAGCTCCGACCGCCGCCATCAGCGAGAGACCGACAGCGGAGTCCACCGAGTAGCGGCCCCCGACCCAGTCCCACATCTCGAACATGTTGGCCTCGTCGATGCCGAACTCGGTCACCGCAGCGGCGTCGGCCGACACCGCCACAAAATGTCGGGCGACGGCCCCGTCGCCCAGAGCGTCGGTTAGCCAGCGCCGCGCGGTTGCGGCGTTGGTCAGCGTCTCAGAGGTCGTGAACGTCTTGGAGGCGACAACGAAGAGAGTCGTGGCGGGATCAAGGTCCGAGAGCGCACCCAGCAGATCGTGGCTGTCGACGTTGGACACGAACCGGCAGCGCAGACGCCCGTGGCGGTAGGCGGCCAGAGCCTCATAGGCCAGCGACGGCCCCAGGTCCGAACCGCCGATACCGATGTTGACGACATTGTCGATGGGCGCACCCGTGCAACCGAGCCAGTCACCGTCACGGACCCGCGCACAGAAGTCGGCCATGCGCCCGCGCAAGTCATGGACCTGCCCGACGACATTGGTTCGGCCCGCCGAGCCCTCGTCGACCTCGATCACGGCGCCCTGCCCCGCCCGCAAGGCGGTGTGCAGCACCGCGCGGTCCTCGGTCGTGTTGATGCGGTCGCCGCGCATCATCGCCTCGACACGCTGACTCAGGCCGGCCCGGTCCGCCAGAGCGACCAGCGCCTCGACCGTCTCGCCGGTCACCCGCTGCTTCGACAGGTCGACCACAAGATCGCCGACACGGAACGTCAAGCGCTCAGCCCGGCCGGGATCCTCGGCGAACAGGCATCGAAGATCGAGGTCGGCGAAGGACTCGGCCAACGCCGAAACCCTGCCCCATTCGCTAGTGGTTGAGATGTCCACAGGCCTCCCTCGCGTAGCTCTGCTCATAAGATTGTCGCGAGAATTGCCCCTGCGTCGTTGACAATTCCTCGGATCGCTGGCCGTCTGGGCCGGAAATCTGCGCGTTTAACTACATATTGTGTGGATAATCGCGCAGATTTGGCTGTGACCACCGGGAGAATCGGGTGAATAGCAGGGTTCAGCCGGCGGCGACCTCGTCTTGTGCCGCCGCGACAGCGGCCCGAGCCTCATCGAGTTGGGCGCTTACCTCGGCCACCGACACGCCCAGAGCGAGGTTGCCGACCCCCGCCTCGGAATTGATGTGGACGAACTCCTCGAGCACCTCAAGCTCGAATGCGGCGGTCTCGTCGTCGAGTTCGCCGTGGGCCACCCGCTCGTAGTAGACGACCGCAGTCAGTTCCTCCACCGTCAGGGACTCGGTGAAGTTGCCCATCACCGCACCGAAGCTGCCGACCGTTCGGGGGCTGTCGACGCCCGTGCGAGCCGGATCGCCGTAGACGGGGCCCTCGACCAGTTCGGTCTGCTCAGACCCGTTCACAACCCAGGCGATATGGCCCGCCAGCCCGTCGTATCCCGCAGCGTCGGCCGGGAACGTGAGCAGCACCTCTCCGCCGCTGAGCTGTCGTCCGGTCCCGCCTGAACCGGTGCCCCCGTGGCAGGAGGCGCAGACCTCGGCATAGACCTCGCCGCCCTCGAACAGCAGACCCTCAGGGTCAGCGGGAGGGCGCTCGAGGTAACCGACGTAGTAGATCGCCCAGATCGGCAGGAACAACAGCACGGGTATGACCCAGTAGGGGATCGTCTTGCGCTGGAGTGCCGCGGTCACATAGGGAGCGACCGGTGCTTCAACCTTGACCGGCGGCTGCGCCGGAACCGCAGCGGCCGGAGCGGGCGCGGGCACCACCGCGGGCGAAGCTGCCGGCGCGGCGGGCGCGGCCCGTTCTCCACCCGCACCCGGCGCCGCGACTCCGCTGCGGCCGGCGGGCGGCCGGACGGCCCCCGCCGCGGGCCAGCCTGCCGGCGCGGCGGGCGCGGCCTGTTCACCACCGTCACCGGGCGCGGCAACACCACTGAGGCGGGCGCGTGCCTCAGCGGCCCTCTTCAGAAGATGCTCGGGTACTTCGACCAAGGTCGTCTCCGCTGTGGGTCAGATGCTGCTGAGCCGGTCGCTCGGCGCGACAGACTCTAGGGGAACTTCGGGGAAGGATAGGGCGATCGCCGCCAGATTCGGCAAACCCGAACGGAATCCGAAGAACAGTGTCGCGCGACGCAGCGGTTTTGCCGCGCGGGACTACACTTGTGCGAGGATTCACGAAGTACCCGGATCCACGAAGTACCCAGATCTCAGTCTCCAACGGAGCCGAACATGGTTGCCTTCTCGCTGTCTATCATCGTCACTCTCGTGGGCACCGCAGGCATCCTCGCGTACGCCAAGCGGCGCCCGATAGGCACCCCGCACACTTGGGGCGAAGCGATGTTCGGCTCCATGTTCGTGTTTTTCCTGTTGTTCATGGCCTACGGGGTGGTGCCGCATCAATGGCTCACCTGGGCTGAGAACGAACTGGCCTGGCGCAGCGACAAGCTCTTCATCGGCTGGGGCGGATTCCTCAAGCCCCAACCTGCGGGCGGTTGGAACCCGTTGACCATCAACTACCTGCACCTCGAACACATCATCGCGGTGGTGATCTACGGCGTCGTGTTGGTCGGCAACGTCCGGCTCTGGAAGGTCTGGCAGACGAGGGGCCAGAAGGCCGCCGCGGCGGCGCCGGCGAGATCAGCCTTCGGCCGTCCGCTCGTCAAGGAGGGTTCGTCGCTGTGACCACGACCGACGCCAACCCCCCGATGCCGGAGTTCCGCGACGACTACGTGCTCCAGGAGGTCGATGCCGCCTGGCTCAGCGCGGCCGTCAAGCCCAAGCAGTTCATCCATATCGACCAGTCCGAGTGCATCATGTGCGAGGGCTGCGTCGACATCTGCCCCTGGAAGTGCATCCACATGGTGCGCCCCGACGCAATCGACGAGGCGGTCGGAACCGAGCAGCCCGGGATCGACCCGAGCGACCATGTGATCTTCACGATCGACGACGACGTCTGCACCCGCTGCGCGCTCTGCGTCGACCGCTGCCCCACCGGCGTCATCATCATGGGCCCAATCGGCGATCCCGCGGTAGGCGGGGATCGCCACCAGCGAACCAACAGCCACGGCTACGGATACGGAATGCGACTCGGCTAGAACCGGGCGACGCAGGAGAGTCAACACAATGGCAATCGATACCGACGACATCAAGCCACCGCTCAAGGAGCGGCTGTCTCAGCAGATGTCGAAGCTCGGCAGCGACATGAAGGGCAGCCAAGCCTGGAGCTCGATCTTCAGGCCCGGGTCGATATTCCGCAAGGGATACACCGACAGCCCGCGCAACCGCAGCTACGTGATCATGAACAGCGTTATGTACCACCTCCACCCGGTGAAGGTGAAGCGCCACGCCGTCAAGGTCTCCTACACGCTGTGCCTCGGCGGCCTGTCGTTCTTCCTGTTCATCCTGCTGACGGTCACCGGCATCTTCTTGATGTTCTTCTACCGCCCGACCGCGGCTGCTGCCTGGGACGACATCTACACGCTCCAGACCTCGGTCACCTTCGGGCTGCTGGTCCGCAACATGCACCGGTGGGCGGCCCACCTGATGGTGTTGACCGTGTTCTTGCACATGGCGCGGGTCTTCTACCACGGGGCATACAAGCCGCCGCGGGAGTTCAACTGGGTGATCGGCGTGATCCTGCTCACCCTCACGCTGCTGCTGTCGTTCACCGGCTATCTGCTGCCCTGGGACCAGTTGGCCCTGTGGGCGGTGACAGTCGGCACCAACATGATGGGCTACACGCCGGTGTTCGGCGACCAGGTCCGCTTCGTGCTGCTCGGCGGCGTCGAGATCGGAACGGACACGTTGTTGCGATGGTATGTGCTGCACGTCCTCATGCTCCCGTTCGTGGCCGTCATCTTCATGGCGATCCATTTTTGGCGGGTCCGCAAAGACGGCGGCATCTCGGGTCCGCTGTAGGTCGTAAGGAGGTCAAGGAATGGTCGAAGTCCCCGAACACCTGCGACGCAGAGCCGAGGAGGCGCGAGCCAAGGCTGCCGCCAAGGCGGCCGCGGCCGCTGGTGAGACCCCCGGCGCCGGCGACAGCGGGAAGACCGAGGAGCAGAAGGCTGCGGCCGCGAAGATCCCGCCGCACCTGCTGGAGCGTTCCAGGGCAGCAAAGGCCGCTGCCGGCGGTGAGGAGAGCGCCCCTGCTGCGGCGGCCCCGGCGCCCGCGGAGGCACCCGCCGCGGCTGCCGCATCGGCCGCGGCGACCGGGCCGGGCGGACACACCCAGCGCCTGCTCACGGTGGTCAAGTCCGGTTCCATCCAAGACGTCAAGTCCCTGCCCCAAGACAAGGTCCATGTATGGCCGCACCTGCTGGTCGTCGAATTCGCGGCGGCGCTGTTCATCACGGCCTTCTCCACCGTCTTCTCGATATTCGTCAACGCTCCGCTGCTGGAGCTGGCCAACTTCAACGAGACCCCCAACCCCTCGAAGGCACCCTGGTACTTCCTGGGGCTGCAGGAGCTGCTGACGATGTTCCATCCGATGGTCGCCGGTGTGACTATCCCCGGCATAGGCATCTTCTTGCTGATCCTCGCCCCCTACATCGACAAGAACCCGTCCAACAAGCCCGAGGACCGCAAGTTCGCCATTTCACTGATGACCGTCCACCTCATGTTCTGGGCGGTTCTGGTGATGATCGGCTCGTTCTTCCGCGGACCCGGATTCAACTTCGTCTTCCCCTGGGAAGCTGGACTCTTCTTCGAACTGTGATCGAGAACTCCAATGACCTCACACTCACACTCACACTCACTCCACTCACCTTCAACGGCTGACGAACGAACCCTAAAGAGCACACCATGACGATCACCATCGCCATCATCATCCTGGGAGCCCTAGTCGTGCTCTCGGCCTTCGCGGCGATGCGGGGGCGACAGAACTCCGACGCGATCGGCATGCTGTCGCGCGAGACGCGCAAGCGCGACGCCGCGAGCGACTCCCTGGATCCCAGCAGGCAACTGACCGGGCGTGAGTTCGAGAGGGCCGTGGTGGCGCAGCGGGAGGCGGCGACGCGCGAACTCGTGCTGGCGAGCCGCATGCCCGCGGCGCCGCCGGCCCCCTACGTGCCGCCGGACCCCGAGACCCTGGGAGTCACCCGGCGCCAGTTCTTCAACCGCTCGATCGTGTTGATGTTCGGGCTCGGACTGTCGGGCTTCGGGGTCGCCTGCATCGCCTTCTTGTGGCCGCAGATCAGCGGAGGGTTCGGGTCGGCCATCAAGGTCGGGCTGGTATCAGACATCCTCGCCGAGATCCGCAACAACAACGGGTTCCTGTACCGCGCCGACGGCCGCATGTGGATCACCGAGTATCCCAACGGTGCAGTCGAGAAGGCCCGTGCCGTCTACTCTGGTCCCGAGCTCGCCGGGATGCAGGCCGGTTTCGCCCTCGGTCTCGACGGCGGGGTCGTCGCGCTCTACCAGAAATGCCCGCATCTGGGGTGCCGGGTGCCGGAATGCGGCACCTCTCAATGGTTCGAATGCCCGTGCCACGGCTCCCAGTACAACCAGGTCGGTGAGAAGCGCGGCGGCCCGGCACCTCGGGGAATGGACCGTTTCGCCATGTCCATCGGGGACGACGGGTCACTCACCGTAGACACCGGAACGATCATCCAAGGCCCCGCCATCGGGGTCAACACCACCGGGCAGGAAGCCGAAGGGCCCAACTGCACCGGTCAAGCCAGCCACTAGTAACCTCTCTCCGTCCTTATGCTGCTCGCCGCTTCCACCCCGCGAACTATCGGCTTCGTCATCTTGGCGATCGTCTTCATCGGCGGGCTCGTATACCTGTTCTTCAACATCCGCGCCGCCAAGGGCGAGGTGGGATCCGAACTCGAACTGGCCGCCAACCGCCGCGACGACGTACGCGACGAGGACCTCGAAGGCAGACGGCTGGATTTTGCCTTGGGTGCCAACCTGGTGATGCTCACGATCATCGGCGTGTCGCTGCCAATCTACTGGCTCGGTGAACCGGGGCGCCAAGAGGGGCGCGACGTCGACACCGCCCGGATCTTCACCAACCGCGGCGAGGAGATCTACCTTGAGGGTGCCCAGTGCGTCACCTGCCACGGCGCCGACGGGACCGGCGGGTCGACCAGCTATGCGCTGACTTCTGAGACCGGCGAGTTCATCGCCCAGGTGAGCTGGGAGGCGCCAGCGCTCAACACGGTGCTGTCGCGCTTCTCCGAGGACGAGGTGCTGCACACCCTCAACTACGGCCGCAACAAGGTGATGCCTGCGTGGGGCGCTCCCGGCGGCGGGCCGCTCACCGAACAGCAGCTCGAAGAGATCATGTTCTACCTGCGGAGCATCCAGATCACCCCGGACCGCATCGCTGAACAGGTCGAGTCGGGTGTATTGCGGGCGGTGCGCCAACACCTCTCCGCGGCCGGCGACGAGGCGACCGACGAGCAGGCGGCACAATGGGTCTCCGAGGCTCGCGGCGTGGCCGACAAGGCGCGGCAGCTGGCAAAGGACGCAGACCAGTCGTTGGCGTTGGAACAGAACTCCGAAGACCTCAGATGGGCGGCGCTCGACATTCTGGTCAGCGGCGAAGGTCTCGACCCCGACGAATGGGAGCAGTACAAGACCTACGGCGCGCTGCTCTTCGCGAACCCCGGAACCGCCGGAACCTACAGCTGCGCCCGCTGCCACACCTACGGGTTCAGCTTCGGGGCCGACGAAGAGATGACTCCGCGTGTCAATGGGCGGGACACACCGATACCAGGCTTCGAGGACGGCCTCACCCAAGCCGGCGGTTTCTTCGGGCCCAGCCTGCTGGAGGGTGCCACCCTCAGCGAGTTCGAGTCGCCGCGGAGCCACGCAGAGTTCGTGGAGAACGGCCAGACTATCGGCACCACCTACGGGCGGGGCGGATCGGGCGGCAACGGGCAGATGCCGGGCTTCGGTCCCCGTGTTGAGACCGACACGGTGGGCCCGGGCATTCCCAACGATCTGGAGACCCCGTACCCGGCTCTGCTAACCGCGGAGCAGATCGATGCCATTGTCGCCTACGAGAGGAACCTCTGATGGAGGCGGTTGAGCTCTTTGCCGGCCTCGCCTGGGACCCTGAGATCCGAGGTTTCCTCGCGGTCCTCACCGGCATCGTCGTGCTGATGGGCTCGGTGTGGCTGCTGCTCGCCACCAACACGGGCACGCGTCTGGGCACGCTGATCGCCCTGGCCGGGTTCTTCGGCTGGATGACGATCATGGCGGCGATCTGGTGGATCTACGGGATCGGCTACCGCGGCGACGCGCCGACCTGGCAGCAAGTGGAGATAGTCGAGGGGTTCGACAGTGAGGGCCACTTGACGTTCGCCGCGCTCGACGAGGCCGAACGACTCCGCTCCGAAGACCTGCCGACTGCCCATGAGGTGGTGGTGAGCGCCTATGCGGGGCGCAGCAGAGTCTCAGACCCCGGACTGCGAACCGAGATCGACACAGCAAACCTGGAGTTCGGGGTTGTGACCGCCGCCGATCTGACCGCAGACCAGACCGAGGGCCTGACCACCCAAGAAATCGCCGACCTCGCCGCCGAGGAGTACGCCAAGAACCGTGCCACCACACTCAGCGAACTGGCGGCCGTGGCCCCGAGCCTGATCGACCAGGACAACGCCGCTCTGGGTGGCTGGGAGTTGTTGTCGACCGCGCAATCCGGTGAGGCCCAGGCATCGGCGATCGCGATGCTGCTAGCGAGCGGAGACTTCCCGTTCAGCACCCAGAACGAGTTCAAGATCCTCGACGCCTTCACCACTGGCGGCAAGCGCGGCCTTCCGGCGGACCCGAGCCGCTGGGATCGAATCGAGACCCAGGTCCGCACCGCGCTGACGCTCAAGCACCCGACCCGCTACGGCATCGTGCAGATGCAGGCGGTGCTGCCCGAGTCGATCGACAACCTTCCCGGCCAGGCGCCCAAGCGACCGCTGGCCGACCCCGACGAACCGGTCGTGTCGGTGGTGATGATCCGCGACCTCGGCAACCTCCGCCTCGTGCCGGCGCTGGTGACGCTCGGATCGCTGTTGATCTTCCTGGCTCTGTGCTACATGCTCCACGAACGTGACAAAGTAGTCATGGCCCGCGTCGCCGAGTTCGACAAGGGGGCGGGATAGCACATGATCGGTCAGTACCTCCCACTGTTTGCGCTCTTCGTGCTCGCCGTCCTGTTCGCCGCCGGCAGTTTCGTCGCATCGGGCCTGCTGGCACCGAGCAAGCCGACCGGCCCGAAGCGGGCGCCGTACGAATGCGGCATCATCCCCACCCGACAGACCCCGGAACGCTTCCCGGTCCGCTTCTTTCTGGTGGCGATGATCTTCGTGGTGTTCGACATTGAGATCGTCTTCTTCTACCCGTGGGCGGTAGCGCACGGCGGCCTCGGCCTGTTCGGGCTGGTCCTGATAATGATCTTCTCGTTCGCGGTGTTCGAGTCGTTCGTCTACCTGATCGGCAACGGAGCGCTCGAGTGGGGTCCGCGCAAGCAAGTGGCGGGTCCGGCGGGAGCGATCTCGGCTGAACGCACTATCACCTCGACGGTTCGCCGGGTCGGGCTAGAGGACCGAGGCCCTGCCATGATGGCCGGGGCTGCCGTGGTTGCCGAAGGCACCGGAGACGCTGCCGGAGAGGCGGCCTGATGCGCATCCCCGGTGTCGGCAAGGCAGGCGAGATCGCCGAGGAGGGCCTCGCTGGCCTCGAACACAACTTCATCACCAGCAACGTGGAGGAACTGGTCAACTGGGCCCGGATGCGCAGTTGCTGGCCCGCCACCTTCGGGCTGGCCTGCTGCGCGTTCGAGATGATGGCGGCCGGGGCCGCCCATTACGACCTGGCCCGCTACGGCATGGAGGTCTTCAGGGCCTCGCCCCGCCAGGCCGACCTGATGATCGTCGCCGGCCGTGTGTCGCAGAAGATGGCGCCGGTGCTGCGCCAGGTGTACGACCAGATGATGGAGCCCAAATGGGTCATCTCCATGGGGGTGTGCGCTTCCAGCGGAGGGATGTTCAACAACTACGCCATCGTGCAGGGCATCGATCAGGTCGTTCCGGTAGATGTCTACGCCCCGGGCTGCCCACCCGGCCCAGAGACCCTGATGCACGCGATCTTGACACTTCACGAAAAGATCAAGACCGGGGAGCTGTTGAAGCGCCGGCAGGTGTCGGGCAGCGGCGAGACCGCCTCGGGCGCCGGAATCATGGTCCAGCAACGCGACGGACAAACTGCCGGTCTCACCATCCGGAGCTGATCGTGCCGGAACTGCTTGAGGGCGTACGCTACGGGGTGTTGGCATCGGAAGTCTCTTCCCAGGTGGTCCTGTTCGTGACCGCCGAGGAGTACTTCGAGGCGGCGACCGCGGCCCGCAACGACGGCTTCGACTGCCTCATCGACCTCACTGCCGTCGACTACCTCAGCTATCCGGGGGCTCGTGCAAGGCCCGCCAGCGTCGACTGCCAGCGTTTCGAAGTGGTGGTCCAGCTCATCAACCACCGAACCCGGGAGCGTCTGGGGCTGAGGGTCCAGGTGCCGGCTGACGAACCGGTGGCACCGTCGCTCTTCGACCTGTGGCCGGGCAGCGAGAACCTCGAGCGTGAAGTGTTCGACATGTTCGGCATCGAGTTCGCTGGCCACCCCGACATGAGCCGGGTCCTGATGCCCGAGGACTGGGTCGGCCACCCGCTCCGCAAGGACTATTCGGTCGGCGAGATCCCAGTTCAGTTCTCGCCGCAGAGCGAGCCGCGATGAGCGCCGAACGGGTGATGCGACGCGGTGGCGACTCCGCGGTGCTGCGGCTCTCCGAAGCGGAGGCCAACCGCATCGGCGCTGACGCTGCGGATCCCGACGACGACGAACGGGTCATGCTCAACATGGGCCCCGCACACCCCTCGACGCACGGGGTGCTGCGTCTGATGCTGGAACTGGAGGGCGAGACGGTGCTGCGGTCCAAACCTGTGGTCGGCTACCTCCACACCGGCATGGAGAAGCAGGGCGAGAACCTCACCTACCTGCAGGGCTGCACCAACGTGACCCGCATGGACTACGCCTCGCCGCTCTTCTCAGAGCTGGCCTTCTCGCTCACCACCGAGAAACTCCTCGGTGTCGAGGTCCCCGAGCGCGCCACCTGGATCCGGATGCTGATGTGCGAGCTCAACCGTATTTCGTCGCACCTGCTGTTCCTTGCGACCAACGGCATCGACCTGGGCGCGGTCTCCATGATGATCTACGGCTGGCGTGAACGCGAGGAGGTGCTGCGGTTCTTCGAGAAGGTCACCGGGCTGCGCATGAACCACAACTACATCCGGGTAGGAGGGGTGGCTGCGGACCTCCCCGACGGTTGGCGTGACGACCTGCGCGAACTGCTCGACCTGATCGGGCCGCGCCTCGACGAGTACGACGTGTTGATGACCGGCCAGCCGATCTGGCGTGAGCGCCTGCAGGGGGTGGGGGCGATCAACGCCGACGAGGCTCTGGCGCTGTCGGCCACTGGGCCGCTGCTGCGCTCGACCGGTTACGCCTGGGACCTGCGCCGCGACGATCCGTACCTCGCCTATGACGAGGTCGACTTCGACGTCATCGTCGGCACCTACGGAGACTGCTACGACCGCTACGCGATCCGCCTCAACGAGATCCGCGAGTCGATGAAGATCGTGGAGCAGGTCATCGAGAAGATGCCCGGAGGCGACTACCGCCTGCAGGACAAGAAGATCACGCCACCGCCGCGGGCCCGCATCGACGAGTCGATGGAGGCGCTGATCCACCACTTCAAGATCTTCACCGAGGGATTCAAGGTGCCCCGAGGCGAGGCTTACTGCGCGGTCGAGTCGCCGCGCGGCGAACTCGGCGTCTACATCGTCAGCGACGGCACCGGCACGCCCTACCGGATGCGGGTGCGCCCTCCGAGCTTCATCAACATTCAGACGCTGCCGCACCTCATGAGCGGTGGGCTGATCGCCGACGGGGTTGCCATCATCTCCAGCGTCGACCCGGTGCTCGGTGAGGTCGACCGATGAGCTTCTTCACTTCCGCCAACCTCGAGATGGCCCGCGAGATCATCTCGCGCTACCCGATGCCGCGGTCCGCGCTCATCCCGCTGCTGCATCTGGCCCAAGAACAGCACGGTTGGGTCACAGACGAGGCCATGCGCCAGGTTGCGGACCTCTGCGGTGTGACCCCCGCCGAAGTCAAGGGCACCGGCAGCTTCTATGAGATGTTCAAGTTCCATCCCGTCGGCAGCTACCTGATCAACGTCTGCACCAACATCTCCTGCATGCTGGTTGGCGGCGAGGAACTGCTCGAGCACGCCCAGCAGCGCCTCGGCGTGAATACCGGCGCGACGACACCGGACGGCATGTTCACCCTCGAGGAGGTGGAGTGCATCGCGGCTTGCACCGAAGCACCCTGCCTGCAGGTCAACTACCGCTACCGCCTGCGGGTCAGCGGCGACGACTTCGACCAGATGGTCAACGACATCGCAGCGGGCCGCGCCGACGACCTGCCCCGGCACGGGACCCTCGCCACGGTGCGCCAGCGCATCGGGCTCGACAGGGTCGCTCAGATAGTTGCCCCCGAAGAGGCCCGCGAGGCACCCGTGTGGTTGAAGCGCAACGATCCGACAGCAGACCGTGGCGCGCAAGACCGGGTGGTGAGCTGATGGCCACCAACCGATACGTCGAGCACGCGCCCGGATACGTCGACAACGAGGGCCCCAAGATCGTCACCGGACGGTTCGGTTACGCCGACTCGTACACGCTGGCCCGCTTCGAGGCGACCGGAGGCTACGAGGGTCTGCGCGCGGCCCTCGCCGGCAGGCCCGCCGACGCACACGACGTGGTGCGCAGCGCCACCCTGCTCGGCCGCGGCGGCGCAGGATTCCCGGCAGGCGTCAAATGGGGATTCCTGCCGCCCGGAAAGTTCCCCTACTACCTCGTCGTCAACGGCGACGAGAGCGAGCCCGGCACCTACAAGGATCGCCTGCTCATGGAGCGCGACCCCCACCAGCTCATCGAGGGCTGCCTGATCACCTGCTATGCGCTCGGGCTCAGCCAGTGCTTCCTGTATGTGCGCGGCGAGATGGCGCTCGCTCAGGAACGCATTGCCGCGGCGCTCAACGAGGCCTATGAGGCCGGTTATGTCGGGCGCAACATTTTAGACAGCGACTTCTCGGTTGACATAGTGCTCACCTGGGGTGCGGGCGCCTACATCGTCGGTGAGGAGACGGCGCTCATCGAGAGCCTCGAGGGCAACCGGGGCATGCCCCGGCTCAAGCCCCCCTACTTCCCCGCGGCGATCGGGCTCTACGGCCAGCCCACCATCGTCAACAATGTCGAGACACTCGCCAACGTGGGTTGGTTGATGGTCAACGGCGCCGAGCAGTACAAGAACTACGGCTCTGAGGCATCGCCGGGGACGCGAATGTTCGCAGTCTCAGGCCATGTGCGCCGCCCGGGCGTCTATGAGGTCGAACATGGTGTCACCACCTTCAGGGAGTTGATCTATGGCGACAACTTCTGTCAGGGGATCCGCAACGGCCGCGAGCTGAAGATGTTCATTCCCGGCGGCGGCTCGGCGCCCTGGTTCTTCGAGGAGCACCTCGACCTCCCCTTGGAGGCGGGCCCGGTCGGGGCTGCCGGCTCGATGCTCGGATCGGGCGCGATCGTTGTCATGAACGACAGCACCGACGCGGTGAAAGCGGCGCTGCGGGTCGTCAAGTTCTTCGCCCGCGAGTCCTGCGGCAAGTGCACCCCCTGCCGCGAGGGCACGACCTGGGAGGAACAGATCCTTGAGCGGATCCTCAACGGGGCGGGCCGACCCAGCGACATCGACCTGCTGCTCGACATCGCCGACAACATCAGCCCCGGCCCCTACCCGGTGGCGGCGCTTGCAGCTGAGGGCCTAGAGGCGGTGCCCTTCCCACCAAAACAGACGACGATCTGCCCGCTCGGCCCTTCGTCGGTGGCGCCGATCGTCTCCACGATCCGCCGCTTCCGCCATGAGTACGAGGCCAAGATCACCAGACGCGACCCGATCCCGGTCCGTGCCGAGGTGCTGGCATGACCGACACTCAGCGCTCCGACACTCCGCGCCCTGATGAGATTTCGACGGTCAGTGTCACCGTCGACGGTCGACAGATCGAGGCGCACCCCGACGAACTGCTCATCGACGCCTGTGAACGCAACGGCACCTACATTCCCAGGTTCTGTCACCACCCTCGAATGAACCCGGTGGGGATGTGCCGGATGTGCCTAGTGGAGGTCGACACCGGTCGGGGGCCGAGCCTGCAGCCGAGCTGCATGGTTCCAGTGAGCGACAACATGACGGTCGAGACCGAGACTGAGGTCACCCGCAAGGCCCAGGACGGCGTGCTCGAGTTCCTGCTGATCAACCATCCCCTTGACTGCCCGGTCTGCGACAAGGGCGGCGAGTGCCCCCTGCAGGACCAGACGATGGCGTACGGTCCCGGTGAGTCCCGTTTCGTGGGGGAGAAGCGCCACTTCGAGAAGCCGATACCGATCAGCGACACCGTCTACCTGGACCGTGAGCGCTGCATCCTCTGCGACCGCTGCACCCGCTTCGCAGACGAGGTGGCCGGCGATGCGCTGATCCATTTCATGGACCGGGGCGCAAGCACCGAGGTCAACACGTTCCCTGATGAGCCGTTCGCCTCCTACTTCTCGGGCAACACCGTGCAGATCTGCCCGGTCGGTGCGCTCACCGCCAAGCCCTACCGCTTCAAGGCACGCCCGTGGGACCTCAAGGAGACGATCTCCACTGCTTGGACCGATTCGGTCGGGTCTCGCATCACCGTGCAGTCCTCCCGCGATCAGGTGTTGAGGATCCTCGGTGTCGACTCCGACGCGGTCAACTGGGGTTGGCTCTCCGACAAGGAGCGTTTCGCCTTCGAGGCGCTCAACAGCGAAGCCCGTCTGGTTTCTCCGATGCTGCGAACCAACGGGCAGCTCGAAACGGTCGGCTGGGGCGTGGCCTTCGAACGGGTGGTCGAGGCGCTTGAAGGCACCGACCCGGCACGGGTTGCGGTGATCGGTGGTGCCCGTCTCAACAACGAGGCGCAATACGCCTGGGCGAAGCTGGCCAAGGGTGTCATCGGGACGGACCATGTAGACGCCCAGCTCGGAGACGGCCTGCCGCCTGAGGTCGTGCTCGGTCTGCCGAGGGCCACCATCGACGATGCCTGCCGCGCGGGCGGGACGATAATCCTCTGCGGCATCGACCCGAAAGAAGACCTCGGCGCGCTGTATCTGCGCCTGCGCCATGCCGTTGTGCAGGACGGGGCCACGCTCATCGAACTCACTCCGCAGCGCACCGGTCTCAGCAACATTGCTGCACATTCGCTGCGCCCCCGCCCCGGCGAGGTCGCAGACCTGGCAGCCGCCCTGGTCGCCGCCACAACCAACCCCGCCCCCCACCCCGCAGACGGCGACACCCAACAAGCCCCCGACACCAGTGCGGAGGGCTCCGGTTACGCCCGGCAACAGCAGAGCACCAGTGCGGAGGGCTCCGGTTACGCCCGGCCACAGCAGAGCACCAGTGCGGAGGGCTCCGGTTACGCCCGGCAACAGCAGAGCACCAGTGCGGAGGGCTCCGGTTACGCCCGGCAACAGCAGAGCACCAGTGCGGAGGGCTCCGGTTACGCCCGGCAA
>JAHQYN010000054.1 GCA_024421085.1 Acidimicrobiia bacterium | reverse complement strand
TGTGGGGCTCAGGGTGATCGTGGTTGGGGTGGCCGTGCGCGGTGTTGTGGGGCTCAGGGTGATCGTGGTTGGGGTGGCCGTGCGCGGTGTTGTGGGGCTCAGGGTGATCGTGGTTGGGGTGGCCGTGTTTGGAACGGTCGCGCGCGGTGCCGGTGGGCCTGGAACGATCGCGTGCGGTGTCGTTGGGCTCGGGGTGGCCGTGCTTGGAACGATCGCGTGCGGTGTCGTTGGGCTCGGGGTGGCCGTGCTTGGAATGATCGCGTGTGGTGTTGTTGGGCTCGGGGTGGCCGTGCTTGGAATGATCGCGTGTGGTGTTGTGGGGCTCAGGGTGGCCGTGCTTGGAGCGACCGCGTGCGGGGTCGGTGGGCCTGGTGTGGGTGTGCGGTCGTCTTGTTTGTGCTGGGCGGCTGGGCCTTGTGTTGGTGAGTCCTTTAGCGGTGAGCGCGCGGCGGCTCATGTGAGTGTCCGGTACATCACGGTCAACGGATGTTCTTGGAGGGTGAACCCGAGCTTCTGGTAGAGGCGCAGAGCGGGTTTGTTGCTCGTCTGGGTGTTGACCCAGCCTGTGACGGCACCGCGGCGGCGGATCCAACGGAGTGCGTCGCAGACCAGCAGCGTGCCGATCCCCTGTTGGCGGCATGCGGGGTGGACCGCGAGCCGCTGCAGGTATCCCGAGTCTCCGAAGTGTCCGGCGAGCGCGTAGCCGAGCAGTTCCTTGCTGTGTGCGCCGCTCGGAGTGCCGGGCCTGCCCGATCGGCTGCCGCTTCGAATGTCGCTGGCACGTCCGGCGGGGTCCTTGAGGTTCGCGGGTCCAGGCGAGGACGTTGCCGAGCTTGTGGGGGCCATCGGGGCACAACCCACCGGCTCTTTGGGGTGTGCGTCTGCGGCTGGGTCGCCCGGCTCTTTGGGGCGTGCGTCTGCGGCTGGGTCGCCCGGGTCTTTGGGGTGTGCGTCTGCGGTTGGGTCGCCCGGGTCTTTGAGGCGTGTGTGTGGGGCTGGGTGGGCCGGGTCTTTGAGGCGTGTGTGTGGGGCTGGGTGGGCCGGGTCTTTGAGGCGTGTGTGTGGGGTTGGGTCGCCCGGGTCTTTGGGGTTTGCGGGGGCGGTTCCGCGGGCGACTCGGAGTCTGCTCACCGGGGTGGCTTCGATCGAGTCTTCGAGCCCGTCGCGGTCGAAGTGCCAGAAGTCGTCGAACGCCTGTTGGTCCACGGCAAGGATGTGATCCCAGTCGCGACGGGTCGCTCGACGGGTCCGCAACTGCCTGCGCTGCCATGGTCGGTAGCGTTCACCGGTCGCCGAGCCTGCTAGAGGGCGGGGCTGCAGGTCGTGGCGGAGCAGGTGGAGATGCTCGCGCTCGCTGAAGTCGTCCCGCAGGAAGGCGGTTCGCTGCGCGGGGCTCAACGGGCTGGTGACCACAGCTGTGAACCCTTGGTTCCGCAGGACCGTTCGGGCGGCTCGCAGCGCCTTTCGGTGCAGTGTCGGGGCGTCGCTCAGCGGAATGAGCGCGGCCAACTCGGCGCGGCCCTGCCATGGTCCGGCGCGGAATCGTGCGTCGCCGATCGTGAGCTGGGAGAGAGACATGGTCACTGTTCACGATACGCGGCTCTTTGTTGGACGGGCAGCGCGCTAGCGTCTGTGCGTGGCCGGCTGGATCGACGAGCTTGAGGCGGTGGTCGAGCGGGCCGGCCCGGTGGCGCAGCGTTTCGAGTCCGCGGGTTTTTGGGTCTTCCTCGTCGGTGGGGGGGGGCGGGGGGGGGGGGGGGGGGCGGGGGGCGGGGGGGCGTGGGTTTGGGGGCCGGGGTTTTTTGTGTTTTTGCGTGGTCGCTGGGGTGGTGCGGGACTGCTTCTTGGGACGGTCGAACCTCGGGCAGGACCTCGACGCCACAACCGACGCACGCCCTGATCACATCAGGGCGCTGGTGGCAGATCTTGCCGATTCTGTGTGGCTGCAGGGCGAGCGTTTCGGCACGGTCGGCTGTGTCATTGCCGGCCAGAGCTATGAGATCACGACGCATCGCGCGGAGTCCTATGAGCCCGGCTCGCGCCGGCCGACGGTCGTGTTCGGCGACGACGTCTCTGAGGACCTGGCTCGGCGTGATTTCACGGTGAACGCGATGGCGATCGACATGGCCGACCATTCGCTGGTGGATCCGTTCGGGGGCCGGGCCGACCTCGATGCCGGGGTGCTGCGCACGCCGCTGGCACCCGAGGTCTCGTTGTCGGAGGATCCGTTGCGGATGTTGCGCGCTGCCAGGTTCGCTGCCGGTCTCGGGCTCTCGGTTGCGCCGGAGTTGCTGGAGGCGATGGCTGCTGAGGCTGGGCGTTTGGAGATCGTGTCTGTTGAGCGTGTCCGCGATGAGCTGCAGAAGTTGTTGATGCTCGATGATCCGGGCGCAGGTCTGCGTCTTATCGACGAGACCGGGCTCGGTCGCCTGGTGCCGGTGGTTGGTGCGGTTGGTTCGTGGGAGTCTGCGGCCCGCCGTGTGCGGGCTGTGCGGCAGGATCCCGCGATGCGCTGGGCCGCGATGTTGAGCCTCCTGCGCGAGGACCCCGCCGTGGAGTCACAGCGCGGGCAGACGCTGCGGGGCGCGGCCGCGATGTTGAGCCTCCTGCGCGAGGACCCCGCCGCTCGGTCGGATTGGTCGAGGATCGGCGGTGGTGATGCGGTCGCGGGGTCGGGGGTTGGGGGTGGTGACGCGGCCGTGGGGCCGGAAGCTGGGGGTGGCGACGCGGTCGCGGGGTCGGGGGTTGGGGGTGGTGATGCGGTCGCGGGGTCGGTGGTTGGGGGTGGTGATGCGGTCGGGCGGTCGGAGCTGCGTCTGGGGGCTTTGAAGTTCTCGGGCGCCATGACTCGAGAGGTCAAGTGGTTCCTGGGTGAGGGGGGAGGCTTGTTGACGACGGATCTGGCGTCGCTTGCGGACTCGCGGTTCCGCGGGCTCGCCCGGGCGTGCCCTGCTGGTCGCCGTGTGGAGGATTTGCTGGCGTTCGTGGCGGGGCTCCGTGTCGGCGATGGCCGCGCGGTCGATGATGTCGAAGCGGCTTCGGCGCGGTTGGCGCGGCTGCGGCGCCGTGAGCCCGACCTGGATGATCCGGTCCCCGTCTTCGCTGGTCTGGAGGTCGCGGACCTGCTCGGGATCGAGCCGTCTCCGGTGCTCGGCGAGGCGATGAAATTCCTGGCGGAACTGCGTGTCGCTGAGGGCCCCCTCGGCACCGAGGCGGCTGCCCGACGGTTGCGGGCCTGGTGGTCTGAGAATCAGAGTTCCTGATCCCCACGCGACGGTTCTAGGAGGTCCGTCGGTAATCGGGTGGCCTGGTGGTCGGTTGGCGGGTCCGGTAATCGGGTGGCCTGGCAATCGGGTGGCCTGGCAATCGGGTGGCCTGGTAATCGGTTGGCGGGTCTGGTAATCGGGTGGTCCGTTGGTCGGGTGGTCGGGTGGTCTGTTGGTGGGTCCGGCAATCGCGTGGCCTGGCATCCGTTGGGGGCGCGGGTGGGGCTGTTCGGTCCCGTGGCGAGGCGGGGCGGTCAGGTCTTGCGGGCTCGGACTACGAGTGTCGAGGGCAGCATGTCGTCGTCTGCGTGCCGCTCTAGGACGGTGTCCACAACGAATTTCGCTCGACACATCGACGACACGATGGATTCAACGTTGTGGATGTAGCGCTCGCCGACCGGGCGGTTGCCGTTCCAGGGTCTGATGGTCAGTGCCGGGTCGTGTTGGTCGGCGCACAGTGCTGCGGGGTGGGGGAGCGATATGAGCAGGTGGCCGCCCGGCTTGATGACCCGGTGGACCTGACGTACCACCCGGTCGAGGTCCTCGACGAACGACAGCGCGGTCACCGAGAACGCCAGGTCGATCTGGTCGGCGGTCAGGAAGGCCAGGTCTGCCAAGTGGGTCTGGTGGAACTCGACGGTGGTCTCATGGCGGATCGCCAGTTCTCGTCCGGCCGTGATCTCGGTGACGTCGTCTATGGCGGTTACCCGCGCCCCCCGCAGCGCCAGTCCCACCGCAGCATGTCCCCCGCCGCACCCGAGTTCGAGGATGCGCCGTCCCGAGGCGTGTCCGATCAGCCGCCGGTCGAGTCCCGGCTCCACGCCGGCGCCGAGGTCCACATAGTCGATTGGTCGGTCTGTCGGGGTTCTTGTGTCGTGCAGTTTCATGGTGCTGATTCTTGCCTTTGTGCATGCTGTGTGTGTGGATGGTTACTGTTGGGTCTGTGAAGATGGGACTTTCTCAAGCTGTCGGCGGTCGCGCCGGCATCGACTATCGGTTGATGCGCGAGACCATTCTGGCGTCGTGGCGGAACGGCAGGGTCAGCGTCGCTGAGCTCTGCGACGCTCAACCGGAACTGCGCCGCAATGCGGAGTTCTGCGGACGGTCGCTGGAGTCGCCCTGCCCGGTCTGTGAGTCCGACGGGCTGGTGGAGGTGACCTATGTGTTCGGTCCGCGTCTGCCGGGGCACGGCCGCTGTGTCACGAGCGACAAGGAGATAGCCCGTCTCGATGCCCGCAAGCAGGAGTTGCGGGGGTACGTGGTCGAGGTGTGTACCGACTGCGGCTGGAATCACTTGACTAGGAGCCGCTCGCTCGGCGGACGCTCGGCGCTGGCCGCAAACGACGTGGAGGGAGTCGGCGGCTGAGCGTGCGGTCCGTGGTCGGTTGAGCGCGGCGGGTTCGGCGGGGCCCGAATCGGGGCGGGGCCGGGGGTTCTCGGAGTGATTCGCTAGCGGTTTTGCGAACGCCCGGAGGCCCAAGGGGGGCGGCGGGTTGGGCGGGGCCGGAATCGGGGCGGGCCTGGAGTTTCTCGGATTGATCCGCTAGCGTTTTGGCAACCGCCGGCAGCCGAAGGGCGCTGGACGGGGAAGGAGTCAGACATGGGCAGGCTCACAGCCCCTGCGATTGCGTCCAAGAAGGTTCGCGCCGGCGACGATCCGTTGGTGATGGTCACGGCTTACGATGCGCCCGGTGCGCGCATTGCTTCGGAGGCCGGCGCCGATGTCATCCTGGTGGGCGACAGCGTCGCCATGGTTGTGCTCGGCTATGACGACACGCTCCAGGTGACGGTCGACGACATGTGCCACCACACCGCGGCGGTGGCCCGCGCCGAACCTGGCTGCCACATCGTGGCCGACATGCCGTGGATGAGTTATCACGTCTCTCCCGAGGAGACGGTTCAGAACGCGGCCCGGCTGATCCGCGCGGGCGCTCACTCGATCAAGTTGGAGGGCGGTCGCAAGCGGCTGCCGATGATCGACCGGATCATCTCCGCGGAGATTCCGGTGATGGGCCATATCGGTCTGACTCCGCAGTCGGTTCACGCGATGGGCGGTTTCAAGGTGCAGGCCAAGCACGCCGAGCATGCCCGCAAGCTGCTGGCGGCGGCGAAGTCGCTTGCTTCTGCGGGCTGCTTTGCGTTGGTGCTCGAGTGCGTGCCCGACCGGGTTGCGGCGATGGTGACCGACGAGGTCGATATTCCCACTATCGGGATCGGGGCGGGGTCTCGCTGTGACGGCCAGGTGCTCGTCTACCACGACCTTCTGGGCATTGAGGACCGTCTCGTGCCGAGGTTCGTCCGGCGCTACGCCGATTTGAGGGCTGTCTCGGTGTCGGCGGTGTCTGCGTATGCCGCCGATGTGCGTTCCGGGGCGTTTCCGAGCGCCGCCGAGAGTTACCGCATGACCGACGCCGAGGCCGGGGAACTGGATCTCTGCGACAGGCAGGTGTCATCGCGGGAAATGCGCTGGTAGTCTCCGGTGGTTCCCCCAAGGGGAGTTTCCGACGGGAGCAACTCCGGAAGAAACAACTTAAGCAGTCAACCCCTGCCCCGGGAGAGGGGCCCCGGTCCTTCCGGGTCCGTAGGAGGTGAGTGCTCGTGGATACCCTTCGAGCCTACGAATTGATGGTCATCGTCGACTCCGATGTCGACGATGGCGACCTTGCGGCGGTGATCGATCGCATCGAGGGTCTGATTGTCAGGGAGGGCGGCAGGATCGCTTCGACCGACAATTGGGGCCGTCGCAGGTTCGCTTATGAGATCAACCACAAGTTGGAGGGCATTTACGTTGTTTGGGAGGTCGTCACCGAATCGGCGGGCCTTCCCGACACCGAACGACAGTTGCGTCTCGCGGACGACATAGTCCGCCACAAGCTTTTCCGCCTGCCGGGCAAGGAAGCGGCGCGCCGCGGCCTGTTCGGGGAGGCGGTACCGGCCTAGGCCGGTCGAACAGGAGATACCCATATGGGATTTGACAACACTGTGACAGTCGTGGGCAACGTGACCCGCGATCCCGAATTGCGCTTTACTCAGGGCGGTATGGCGGTCGTCAATTTTGGCGTGGCCTGGAACAAGCGGCGTAACGACGGCGAGGACGAAGTCTCGTTCTTCGACGTGACCTGCTTCCGTCAACTCGCTGAGAATGTTGCTGACTCGGTTTCCAAGGGGGCGCGGGTCGTGATCTACGGCACGCTCTCGCAGCGGAGCTGGGAGAACCAGCAGGGCGAGCGCCGTACGAAGGTGGAGATACTTGCCGACGACGTGGCGCCGAGCCTGAAGTGGGCGTCGGCTGAGGTCACCCGCAACGAGTTCCGCGGAGGATCCGACGGCGGCGGTTCGGGCGGTCAGGGCGCTGCCGCCGCGAAGCCCCAGAGCCCTGCGCCGGCGCAACCCCAACCGACCTACAACCTCGACGAGGAGCCGTTCTGAGCCCGCTGGGCGGCGTCGGCTGAGGTCGCCCACCGTCGAACGAGAACTGCATCACAAGAATCATCCAAGACAGAACCGGAGAAGTTGACAGGCTATGGCCAAGGCAAAGAAGCGGAGCAAACCCAAAGACTCGGGCCGCAGGATCAAGAAGAGGGTCTCGGTCCTCAACAGTGAGAAGATCGAGTACGTCGATTGGAAGGACGCTGGCCTGCTTCGGCGGTTCCTCTCGGAACGGTCCAAGATCCGTGCTCGCCGTGTGACCGGCAACAACTCCCAGCAGCAGAAGATGGTCGCCGACGCCATCAAGATTGCTCGTGAGATGGCGCTGGTCCCCTATGCCAACCGTGTCACTACTCAGCGCAGCGGGCGCGGCGACCGTGACCGCGGCGGTCGTGCCGATGGTCCGGCGCCGCGTCCGAGCGCCCCGCCGCCAGCTTCCCGTGAGGACGACCAGTCGGTCTCCGACGATGCTGGTTCCGTCTCCTCCGGTACTGTCTCGGGCGGGTCTCGGGCGGTTGCCGCGGGTCCCGGCGCGGCAAAGCGCGGTTCGGGCGACGCGTCTTTTGAGGCGAGCGGCCGATGAGGGTTGTTCTGCGCCAAGACGTCGAGGGCCTCGGCCGCAAGGGGGAGGTCTGCGAGGTGGCCGACGGCTATTTCCGCAACCTGCTGTCTCCCCGCGGCCTGGCAATCAAGGCGACTAAGGGCATCGAGGGCCAGGCTGAGTCGATGCGCCGCGCCGCGGTGCTCCGTGATGCCAAGAGTCGGGCCGAGGCGGAGGAGATGGCTGCCCGGTTGGCTCCCATGGTGATCACGGTCAGCGCTCGTGCCGGCGAGGGCGGGCGCCTCTTCGGTTCGGTGGGCGCAAGCGAACTTGCTGAAGCCGTTGAGGCTCAGGCTGGTGTCGTGATCGACCGCCGTGCTCTTGTTCTCGATGCGCCGCTGAAGGAACTCGGCCGGGTGTCGGTGGTCTGCAGCCCTCACGACGGGGTGGAGTTTTTAGTCACGGTGGAGGTTGTGGCAGAGTAAAGATGGTGACGCACAGATGGTGACGGCTCAGACCAGCGCACGCCGCGATGGCCGCGTGCCTCCCCACAATATTGAAGCCGAGGAGTCGTTGCTGGGTGCCATGCTCCTTGCGAGCAGCGCCATAGCAGACTCGATTGAGCTCGTCAGCGCCGAGCAGTTCTATCGTCCCGCGCACGCCCATGTCTTCGACGCCATAGCGGCGTTGTACGCATCGGGCGACCCGGTTGATCCGGTCACGGTGGCGGTCGAGCTCGAGCGGCTCGGCGTGTCGGAGTCTGTGGGCGGGCTGGAGGGGCTGCACCGCCTTCAAATGAACACGCCGGCGTCTTCGAACGCGACGAAGTATGCAAGCATCGTGCGTGAGCGCTTCATGCTCCGCAAGCTGATCAGTGTTGCCGGAGAGATCGCCGAGATCGGCTACAGCGGGCCCGAGGATGCTGCCGCGGCGGTCGATGAGGCCGAGAACATGGTGTTCCAGATCGCAGACGGGCAAGACGCCGAGTCGATGAGCAAGATCAGCTCTTTGGCCCGCGAGGCTCTGGAGCAGATGGAGGCGCGTAGTGAGTCGGGGAAGGGCATTGTCGGCACGCCCACCGGGTTCATTGATCTCGACGAGAAGCTCTCGGGGCTTCAGCCCAACGCCTTCATCGTGGTCGGGGCTCGACCGGCCATGGGCAAGACGTCGTTCACACTCAATATCGCGGCCCATGCTGCGATCCGCGAACAGCAGCCGGTGCTCGTGTTCAGCCTGGAGATGGGGCACTTGGAGATCACCCAGCGCATTCTTGCGGCTGAGACGCGCATCGACAGCAGCGCCATGAGCACCGGACGCCTCAAGAAGGATGAGTGGCCGCAGATGTCCAACGCGGTAGCCAGTCTCGTGAACGTGCCGTTCTGGGTCGACGACAACCCGAACCCGTCGATTCTCGACATTCGCTCGAGAGCCCGGCGGTTGAAGAGCAGCGTGGGCGACCTCGGGCTGGTGGTGGTCGACTATCTGCAGTTGATGACCGGTCGTGACCGTGCTGAGAGCCGTCAGGTCGAGGTTGCTGAGATCAGCCGCGGCTTGAAGATCCTGGCCCGGGAGCTCAGGTGCCCAGTGATCGGGGTTTCGCAGCTGTCGCGAGCGCTTGAGTCCCGTACCGACAAGCGACCGATGCTCTCTGATCTTCGGGAGTCGGGTTCTATTGAGCAGGATGCCGATGTGGTGCTGTTCCTTTATCGCGACGAGGTTTACCAGAGCGGTTCCGATGAGGGTGGAGCACGGCAGAACGAAGGCATCGCCGAGGTGATCATCGCCAAGCATCGCAACGGGCCGATCGGGACCGTCGAGCTCAATTTCGTTCCCAGGTACACGTCGTTCCGAAACCTGTCACGCCAGGTGATCTGAGTGCTCTTCGGCGAAGACCTGATTGTCTGGCTGGTGTTGGCGCTCGGTGCTGCGATGGCGGTCGGGAATCTGTTGGCGTTGCTGCGTCCGGTGTCGAGCCCGCATCGTGAGGGTGACTTGGAGCGGGCGCCGCTGCTGCGGAGCATTGTGTTCATCGTGGTCGGCCTAGTGGCCGCGCTATGGGCGCTGGCCAGCCTGATCCAGGGTTAGACCGGTCCGGTTCGAGGCCGGACTGCGTCGGTGCGGGCCGGGTCAAGGGGGGTTCGGGCCGGTTCGGGCCGGGTCAAGGGGGGCTGAGTCGAGTCGGGCCGGGGCCAGGGCTGGCTGAGGCGGGTCGAGTCGGGTCGAAGGCGGGTTAAGTCGAGGTCGGGCGAGGCTTGGCGCGGTGGTCTGTTGTACCCTGGAGGTCTCGTGAGCACTCGGCCCGGCCCTGCTGCGATGCGGGGCTGAGTCGCCTTCTGAGAATGGAGAGAAGCCGTGTCGATACCAAGTCTGAGCCACGACGGGGAGTTGCTGATCATCGATTTCGGCGACGACGACAACCGCACCAGCGTGGCCTGGGTTGAGGCCATGAACAGGCTGCTCGACGAGGCTGAGGCGCAGGCCCTCAGCGGCCCGGCCGCGTTGATCACGACCGGCTCGGCGAAGCACTACTCCAACGGCCTCGACGTGGAGCACATGGCGACGCTTTCGGGCGCGCAGATCAAGGCTTACGTTGACTCGGTCGAGGGGGTACTCGGTCGTATTCTGACGTTCCCGGCGCCGACGGTTGCTGCTGTCAACGGCCACGCCTTCGGCGCAGGCGCTTTCGCGGTCCTAGCGCACGACCATGCGGTGATGCGTGCAGATCGGGGGTTCGTCTGCTGGCCCGAGGTGCATCTGCAGATGACTTTCTCGCCTGGTTTGATGGCGATGATCCAGGGCCTTCTGACTGCGGTGACCGCTCGTGAGGCCCTGACGACCGGTCGTCGCTACGGCGGTCCGGATGCGGTTTTGGCGGGGTTCGTGAATGAGGCGGTCGGCCTCGACCACCTGAGGGCCGCGGCTTCGGCGTACGGCCATGCACACGCCGCCAACGCCGGTGCGAACCTCCAGAAGATCAAGCAGCAACTGCACCGGTCGGTCGTCGACCTTCTCGGCACGGGCTGAGATCTACCCGGCCCCGCTCTATGCAGCCCTTGATTCGACTCGGTGCTTGATTCGGCCCGGCCCTTGATTCGGCCCGAGTCGACCCAAATTGCCGGCCGGTACTGTTTCGGCCGGGACTGCCCACGACAGCCGAGTCAACTCAGCACGGATCTGGGTTGGTTCGCTCGGATTCGATCCAATCGGCCTGGTCGTCTGGGGTAAGTGCAGGCGGGCGGTTGAGTTCTGCACGGCCCCGGTCGGTGCTGGCTCGGGTCAGTTCTTGGGGACGTCGGCCCAGGGGATTCCCTTGTCGGCCCGTGGCTCGCCGGGCAGGCCGAGCATCTGCTCCCCCATGATGTTGCGGAGGATCTCAGAGGTGCCGCCCTCGATCGAGTTGGCCCGTGCCCGCAAGAAGAGGTACCCGAGGCTGCCGCCCTCCCCCGGGAGCACGACGCTGGTCGGCCGCCGAAACGTGTAGTCGAAGTCGACCTGGGAGGCCATGCCGGCCAGGTTGATCCCTTCGCTGTAGATATCTTTGTGGAGTTCGGCGCCTGCCAGCTTGGCCACGGATCCTTCGGGGCCTGGTTGGCCGCGTTTGGCGTTCTGCGCGGCTCGCATGTTGGTGAGTCGGAGCACTTCGGCCCGGTTCCAAAGCTTCATCAGGCTGTCGCGCCGCGGGCCGGTGCGCTCATGGTCCGGCAGCGAGTCCCAGGTCTTGACGAGTTCAGCGATGGGACCGCTGCCTCGGGGTGGCGTGCCTGTACCGCCCGCTCCTCCGATAACGGTGCGTTCGTTCATCAGGGTGGTGATCGACGCCCGCCAGCCTTCACCTCTGGCGCCGATGCGGTTGGCGTCAGGCACGCGCACATCGGTCATGTAGACCTCGTTGAACTCGGCTTCGCCGGTGATCTGCCGCAGCGGCCGGACCTCGACTCCCTCGGCGTGCATGTCGAGCGCGAAGTAGGTCATGCCCTTGTGTTTGGGGAGTTGCGGGTCGGTGCGGGTGACGAGCATTCCCCAGTCGGCGATGTGGGCGATCGTGTTCCAGACTTTCTGTCCGTTGACGGTCCATTCGTCGCCGTCGAGTTCTGCTTTGGTGGCGAGGCCGGCGAAGTCTGATCCGGCGCCCGGTTCCGAGAAGAGCTGACACCACCGTTGTTCGCCGGTGAACATGGGCCGGAAGAAGCGGCGTTTCTGTTCTTCGGTGCCGTGGGCGAGGATGGTGGGTGCTGCCAGCGCCATGAAGAATTGGCTGGTGTCCATTGGGTCGGCGCCGGCTTGCGCCAACCGGCGGTTGACTTGGCGCTGCAGTTGGGGCCGCACTTCGAGGCCGCCGTGGCCCTTGGGGAACTGGACCCAGGCGAGTCCGGCGTCGAACTGGTGACCTCGAAACTCGTGGTACGACTCTTGTGACGGGTCGTGCTCGGCCAGCAGGGCATCGAGGGCTTCGTTGATTGCGGTGACTTCGCTGTCGCTCATAGTGTCAGTTTGCCTGACAGATTCTCTTGTTGCCAACCCGCTGGTAGGTTGCGAGGCCATGAGCACCTTTGACGAGTATTTTTCCGCCCACCGAGAGATGTTCGCCCACTACAACGATCTTGCCGGTCGTCTGAGCGACGAGCAGATGGCTGTGCAGTCGCTGTGTCCCGACTGGGATGTGCGCGGGGTCATCACCCACGCCGTCGGGGCTGAGTATTGGCTGACTGGGTGGGCGCCGTCGGACACGGCCCCGCCGCCCTTTGAGCGCATGGCCGAGTTTGCGGCCCGTGTGGAGGGTTCGAGCAGGTCTGAGTTCGCCCGGGTTGTGGCTGAGACGACCGCTTCACGGCTCGATGATCTTACCGCGATGGGACCGGCCGCGCTGGAGCGCCCGTCGTTCACGCCTGTCGGTATTTCCAGCTACGGCCGCTTCCTGCAGGTTCGAGTGTTCGACATGTGGGTTCACGCCCGTGACATCGCGATTCCGCTGGGTGAGTCTCTCGACGATTCGGGCTTCCCTGCCGAGAACTCGCTGCAGGAGGTCGATGATTCGATCGGCTACATCGTGGGCAAGAAGATCGGTCTGCCCGATCAGATGAGTATTGCCTTTCGGATTCGCGGCGCAGTCGACCGCGACATCCTGGTGCGTGTAGACGGCCGTGCCAGCCGGGTCTTCGAACTCGACGACCCCGATGTCGAGGTGTTCGCCGATGTCTCGACCTTCGTGATGCTCGCCGCGGGCCGTATCGACCCTCAGCTGCAGATCGACGCCAGCAAGATCGCCTGGTCCGGCGATGCTCATTGGGGCGAGACCGCAGCCCGCAACCTCGCCTACACCCGATAGCCGCCCCCACCAACAATGGTGTGACACTACGAATCGTAATCTATTGTCGCCAACACTGACAATAGTTGCTGGCCCCCATCCGTCCGCAAGACCAACAGATATAGAGGTGCGTCCCATGAAGCTGTCGATGACACTCAACTACACCGGCGATCCGAGGGCTGCGGCCGCGCAGGCCGCTGATCTTGAGCGGGCCGGGATCGATGTCGGCTGGGTGGCGGAGCTCTACAGCTTCGACGCCGTCAGCATCCTCGGCTATCTGGCCGCCAAGACCGAGACCATGGAGCTCGGGTCGGCCATCCTGCCGATCTACTCGCGCACGCCGACGCTCACGGCCATGACCGCGGCGGGTCTCGATGCGGTCTCCGACGGCCGTTTCATCCTCGGCATCGGCGCCTCGGGCCCGCAGGTGATCGAGGGTTGGCATGGCGTTCCCTATGACCGCCCGGTCGGCCGCCAGCGTGAGCTGATCGAGATCTGTCGCAAGGTGTGGCGCCGTGAGGTGGTGGTGCATGACGGCCCGAGCTACCAGTTGCCGCTCCCGCCCGACCAGGGAACGGGCCTGGGCAAGCCCCTCAAGCTGATCAACCATCCGAAGCGTGCGGACATACCTATATATATAGCGTCGCTCGGCCCGACCAATGTTGCGGTGACCGCCGAGGTCGCCGACGGCTGGATCCCGGTGTTCTTCCATCCCGACAAGGCGCAATCGGTCTGGGGCGACGTCCTGGCCAAGGGCGCCGCCAAGCGTGATCCGTCTCTCGGGCCGTTGGAGGTGGTGGCTGGCGGCACGATCGCGATCTGCGATGAGCCGCAGGCGGCCAAGATTCGTGACGGTGCCCGTTTCATGGTGGCGTTGTATGTGGGAGGCATGGGCTCGAGGGACCAGAACTTCTACAACAACCTCTTCTGCCAGTACGGCTATGAGCGGGAGGCCCGCCAGATTCAGGACCTGTACCTTGCGGGCCGCAAGGACGAGGCGATGGCTGCGGTCCCCCAGGACTTCCTCGATGCCACGGCGATGGTCGGCGACGAGGGCTGGGTGCGGGAGCGCGTGGCGGCGTATGCCGACGCCGGCGTGACCCGTCTGCAGGTCACACCGGTAGGCGGCAACCCGCTGCCCCTTATCAGTAAGGTCAAGTCCTGGCTGAGCTGAGTCGTGCAGGCTCGCCCGGTTAGCCTCTTAGCCTTCGGGTGCGGCGCTCGGTCAAGTTCCGGCAGTTTTGAAGATGGCGCCTTCGAGTGCGCTGATGCGCTCCCCGTGCCCCATCATGTGCTCGAGTATCGCGCCGTGCTCCGCCTGCGTCGCCGCGATCGCCGCGACCGTCGAAGTCAAGGCGGCGAACTTCTCGTCGAGCCTGTCGAACTTCGCCTCGAATTTGTCTTCGAGCCCGTCGAACTTCGCCTCGAACTTGTCTTCGAGCCTGTCGATTTTGTCTTCGAGCCTGTCGATCCTTGTGTTGATCTGGTCAATCTTCGTGATCACGATTCTGATGAACCAGCCGAACAGGAGGAGCACTGCTCCGCCGAGAATGCTGATCGTTTGAATCACCGGTGTCTCCATTGTCTTTCCTTTCGTCGATCCTAACACGCCCCCACCGAGACGTCACAGCTAGGACTGTTTGTCGATTCGTCCAACGCTATCGCATGGCAGATCATGAAACATCACCACATCATCTGATTTGCGGTGATGCTTTGCTCGACGGTCGTTGTAGCCCTCGACCCAACCGCTCGAGGCCACCGCTGAGGACCGCGCGAGCAAGGCCGACGGTGCAACGGTCAACAGTGTCAACAGTCAGGACCCTAGGCCAGCGTGGGCGGTTGAGCCGCGCCAAGGCTGCCCGCCGGACACGAGACCTTGCCCCGTCCACACGATCGCGGCGGAAAAATCCGGAACGCGCCCGTCGAAGCGCGGCGGAGCGTGTCCGCTACACAAACCGGTTCCGTGCCGGCTCAATCAAGCTGTTCTCAGCGGACGGCTCAGCCTTGCAGGGCGCGGGCGTAGTTGGCTGCGGCGAAGTCCCAGTTGATGAGGCGCTCGAGGAAAGTGGCGATGTAGGCGGGCCGGGCGTTCTGGTAGTCGAGGTAGTAGGCGTGTTCCCAGACATCGATCGTGAGCAGTGGCTGTTGTCCGACCGTGAGCGGGTTGTCGCCGTCGTCGGTGTTGACGACGGCCAACCCGCCCCCGCCCCCGCCTTCAGCGGCATCGCTGTCGCTGGAACCGAGGCGCACCAGCCAGGTCCAGCCGGATCCGAAGTTGCCGGTCGCCTTGGCAGTCAGCTCGGCACGCAGCGCGTCGACTGATCCGAAGCTGTCGACGATGGCCGCGGCGAGTTCCCCGCTGGGGTCACCCCCGCCGTCTGGGCTCATCGACTGCCAGTAGCACGTGTGGTTCCAGACTTGGGCCGCGTTGTTGAACACCGCTCCGGCCCCGGCACCGACGATGAGCGCTTCGAGGGAGCCGTCCGAACCCGCACCAGCACCAACCGAAGCCCCACCCCCGGCAAGGAGCTTGTTGAGGTTGGCGACGTAGCCGGCGTGGTGTTTTCCGTAGTGGTAGCTGATGGTCCGTTCGCTGATGTGCGGGGCAAGGGCGTCTTGGGGGTAGGGCAGGGGCGGGAGTTCGATCACAATGCTTCCATGGGGGTGGGCCTGTCTGCGGTCCTGCAGACATGCCGGGAGCGGGGAGCGGGGACCCGATCCGGGTGCCCCGAGGCGGCCGGGGCCGCACGTCCAGCGTAGCGGTTCTCCGAGTGGAGCTGTCGCCCCGGGCCCGCGGACCCGAGCAGACCTATGGAGCACGACGCGTTGCTGCGGTGGTTGTCGCCCCGGGCCCGCGGACCCGAGAACCCACGGGAGGCGTTTGTGGGAGGCTGGTGGCGTGTCGCCCCCGGCCCGCGGACCCGAGAAAAGGTGCCGCCAGCCGAACAATCCGCGAAAACATGGCGCGTTGCCAAATGTTGCGGTATGCTGCCGACCTTGAAAACATGTGCGGTTCTAGACCGACGCCAAGCGGCTCTGACGCATCTTCCGGTCCCCGTGTCGTTGACTCGGGGGTTGGGTTGTGTTAGAAATCGGTGTGCGCTAACCTTTGCGTGCCGATCGTGATTGGTGTTTTTCTGTGTCCGGCAAGGTGCCGGGTGCAGTTAGCCGCTAGATTTCGACTGGCGTCTGCAAAGAGCCAGACAATCCAACCAAGAATGGAGCAGCAATGAGTTCAGCAGTAACGGGAAAGGGAGTGCCGGTGAAGGTGCCGAACCGATTGAATCGGTGGAGCGTCCTTCGGCTAGTGCGCATGGCGGTGGCCTTTGTCGTCGTCGCGGGCAGCCTCGGTTTGGCTACGGCCACAGTGTCCGCGCAGTCCGATATGACGGAAAACACGGAGGAGACGGAGGAGACGGCGCCCCCCGCCGATGCCGATGACATGGCCGACGCCGATGACATGGCCGACGCCGACATGGATGCCGGTGACATGGATGCCGGTGACATGGACGCCGACGGCGACATGGACACCGACGGCGACATGGACACCGACGGCGACATGGATGCCGGTGACATGGATGCCGCAGATGACATGGACACCGACGGCGACATGGATGCCGCAGATGACATGGACGCCGGTTCCGAGATGTCCGACGGCAACGTTCCTTCGCCCGACGACGCGCCTGCTGACGATGCCACTGCGCCTGCTGACGATGCGGATGCGGCGGATGCGCCTGCTGAAGACGAAGCGCCGGCCGACGAGGCACCTGTTGAAGACGAGGCGCCTGTTGAAGACGAGGCACCTGCCGCCGATGCGCCTGCTGAAGACGAGGCACCTGCCGACTCGTCTGGCGATGCGCCGTCCGAAGACGAAGCGCCACCGCTACGGTTGGCCCCTCGAGCGTGCCCGGCTGATGATGCCGAGGCCTACTCCGATGTCGGCGACGACAGCTTCGCTTACAACGACAGTCGGTGCCTGCGCGACTTGGAAATCTCCGAGCCTGGCGACACTTACCGTCCCAAGGACGACATGACTCGTTCCGAGATGGCTGCGTTCATGGCGAACGCCTATGCGGCGCTCACTGGGATGGAGGCACCGGTCGAGGATCACATGTTCACCGACGTTGAGGGTGATCCCAACGCTGACGACATTGCTCGGATCAGTCCCAATGGGCTGATGATCACGACAGGCACGACACCGACGACCTACGCGCCGGGCGATACCGTGATTCGTGGGCATATGGCTCTGTTCTTGACGCGTCTCTACAGCGCGGTGATAGGCAGTCCCGCTCCGCAGGGTGCCACTCCGTTCACCGATATCGGTGAGAGTGGAGCTGAGGAGCAGGCCGCGATCGGTTCGCTCTTGGCGCTGGGGGTGACGACGGGCACTTCGGACACCACCTATGCGCCGGACAGAAACGTGACGCGCGAGGAGATGGCCGCGTTTGTTGGCCGTATGTATCGTGCGATCGTTGAGCGTGCTGCGGTGCCGGATGCTCCGACCGGTGTCGAGGTTGCGGTCAACGCTGATGATGCCACGATGCTCGATGTGTCTTGGACTGCTCCTGAAGAAGCTGGTACCAGCGACGTGATCGGTTATGTCGTGCAGTGGAAGTCAGGCGATGATGACTACTCCGAGGACAATCAGGCTTCTACTGGCGACGCTTCCTGGACGACTCCTGGGTTGTCTGAGGGTGTTGAATACACGTTCCGTGTGGCCGCGGTGAGCAGTTTCGGTGGTGGTGCGTGGTCTGATGACGGTTCTGCGACTGTGCCTCAGGCTCTAGGTGCTCCGACCGGTGTCGAGGTTGCGGTCAATGCTGACGATGCCACGATGCTCGACGTGTCTTGGACTGAACCCGAGGAGACCGGTTCTAGCGACGTGACTGGTTATGTCGTGCAGTGGAAGTCAGGCGATGAGGAGTACTCCGCGGAGGACCGTCAGATGTCTGTCGAGGACGGTACTTCTTGGACGACTCCTGGGTTGTCTGAGGGTGTTGAATACACGTTCCGTGTCGCTGCGGTGAACGACACCGGTCAAGGCGATTGGTCTGACGACGCTTCTGCGACTGTGCCTGCGGCTCCGGGTGCTCCGACCGATGTCGAGGTTGCCGTCAATGCTGATGATGCCACGATGCTCGATGTGTCTTGGACTGCTCCGGACGAGTCCGGTTCTAGCGACGTGACCAGCTATGTCGTGCAGTGGAAGTCAGGCGATGAGGAGTACTCCGCGGAGGACCGTCAGATGTCTGTCGAGGACGGTACTTCTTGGACGACTCCTGGGTTGTCTGAGGGTGTTGAATACACGTTCCGTGTCGCTGCGGTGAACGACGCTGGTCAAAGCGAGTGGTCTGATGGCGGTTCTGCGACTGTCCCTGCGGCTCCGGGTGCTCCGACCGAGGTGACTGTTGCGGTGAGCGGTACCGCGGGTAACCAGCTTGGGGTTTCGTGGACTGCTCCTGAGGAGTCCGGTACTAGCGACGTGACCAGCTATGTCGTGCAGTGGAAGTCAGGCGAGGACGAGTACTCCGACGAGAACCAGGATTCTGTCGAGGACGGTACGTCTTGGACGAGCCCTGCCACACTGACCAAGGCCACGACCTACACGTTCCGTGTCGCCGCGACCAGCGACGATGGTCAAAGCGAGTGGTCCGACGAAGCCGAAAACGCCCCAGGCACCGCCCCAGGCTCGGTAAGAGACCTTGCTGTGGTCACTGGCAATGTGTCGGGCACTTTGAACTTGTCGTGGAAAGCACCAACCGACGACGGTGGCACACCCATCACCGGATATCAGGTCCAATACGTTTCTGGCCGTGTCGAGCCGACAACGCAAAACATTGACGATGGTGCCGCCACGTCGCACACAATCACCGGTCTGACGGTCGGCTCTGCGTACCGCGTATCAATTCGGGCAGTGAACGGTGCAGGGATGGGTCCGGTTACCGCTCCGGCCAATACTAACCAGAGCGTTGTCATTCCTAGTACGTCGCTCTCGACGGATGCAGTCACAGTGACTTTGCCTGGCGCAACTGACCCAATGGGTGTCCGCACTGGTGGACGGTTCGCGTCCGTCACATGGCGCTCCCCCAGACTGGCTCCCGCAGAGAACCTTGTCACAACAGACACGTACGACATTCAACGCAAGTGCGGAAAGGAAGTGTGGCCTACAACCCATGCGGCGGCCGTAGCCGCGAACCGCGGGCATACACAGCCTAGCTTGAACGTTGTGGTTCAGATTCTCGCTAATAACGTCCTGCTGGGAGGGGATAGTAACGCAAACCCTGGATCGTTGGAGAACGGAATGGAGTGTACTTTCCGTGTCCGGGCCAAGACCTATGTGGATGTCACAGCTAGCGGTAACACGGCCAGAACCCAAGATACGGCGGGTACCAATGGTGCTACTGTTACCGAGCCGACACTCGTGGGGGCGTGGGTCACCGGGTCAGGTACGCCGCTGGGTGCTCCAGGGACACCATCAACAAGCGGCGCGAACGCTTCGACGGTGGGAACCATCGTGGTTGACCCTGCCAACGGCTCGTTGCACGTTTCGTGGTCAACGCCAATGATTGGTGCTTCACCCAACGTCAAGGTGAATGACGGTGGCAGCCCGATAACCGGGTACAAGGTGTCGTGGTATTCTCCGGCAACTCAACTGGTTTCCAGCCAGACTGTGGCCGCCACAGCGAATTCCTACATCATCCCGGGTTTGCAAAATAATACCCCGTACCATGTCGGGGTTGAAGCGATCAACGCTAGGGGCAGCAGTACCCAAACAACTCCTCTAGTTGCAGGAACCCCCGGGCTGTTGCCCGGCGCACCTACCAATGTGCGGGTTGCTCAGCCGCCGGTACCCGCAAGCGGTGCGGACGATCAGAGAGGCAACGCTTTGGTTGTCTCTTGGACCGCTCCCGCGGCGCAGACCGGCGTCCCCGCCGTGACTGGTTATGAGATACAGCGCCGGACTTCCGCCATCACCATGCCTGCTACTGCCGCAGCGCCCGCAGGAATGTGGAGTTCTCCGGTTGCCGCTACAAGTCCGTATAACTACCCAATCGATCGCACAATCGATCCGACCGAATTAGGTGTTTCGTACGATTTTCAGATACGCGCTACGAACGCTAACGGTAACGGCCCGTGGAGTGATTTCGCTTCGGGCACTGCAGCGGATCTGCCGGAAGCGGTACTCGGTGCCAATATCGAGGTCATCGCGGCTTCTAGGTCGCTCGTAGTGACTTGGACCCCGGCGGTCGACAACGGTGCAGACATCATCGACTACAGTGTGCGGTGGGCAGTCAACCGGACAGGCAACGAGCTTTGGAGTTCCAAGAGAGTGGCCGCATCGGCATTGCCGACAACCGTCCTTAGCGGTTTGACGAACGGCGACCCTTACGTCATCGGAATCACCGCAAGGAACTCGGTCGGTTCTTCTCCAGAGATTCGGACGATCACGAACGACATGCCTGCCGGTGCGGTCGCTGGGCCGGCCACCGTGACAGCGGTGGCGAACCCGACCTCGGGCAACACCGGTGCCACACTGATTGATGTCAAGTGGTCGGCAGTCCCCAACGTGTCCGCTTTCAAAGTTGAGTATCTTGACGTTGAGAACAACCCGACCGGAACTTGGACACAGTGGCCAGCAACATCCACAACGGGCGAGCTTCCTGCCAGAAACGCCCCAGATGGCACTTCCATCGCACTAGCTGGTGCTATTGGTAGCGAAACAGGTCTCTTTGCTCCATCGGTTGGGGAGGCGACTATCACTGTCGTCGCAGGAACACCGACCACAAGACCGACCTATGTGGTCCGAGTACGGCCTGTTACACAGCCACTGGTCGGTGGTGCGCGTGAAAATTCCGCAACCATAGGCACGCCAGGCTTCTCCGCCCCAGTCAAGGCAGAAGCTACACCTGCCAATGCCGTGACCCATACCGATGGAACGGCTGCTACCGTTGCTCTTGCACAACCGTCGAAGACGACCACGGTGAGAGTGACATGGGCAGTGCCGACCCCAACTGCGCCAGACGCAATCGCTGAAGCTGCAGGTATCACCGGCTACATGGTTACCTGGTACCCAACATCATCGACGGTTGCTGGTAACCGTGGCAATGCGACGGTTGCGGCTGACGCAAGGAGCTTCGACATCACCGGCCTAACCGCAATTGGCCAGCAGTTTACGGTGATTGTGAGCCCAGTCAACAAGATTGGGGTTGGTGCTCCCGCCACAGGTACTCACACGCTGACACCGGCGACCACGTAAGCAACACAAGATGTAGTCGGCTGGCTCCTGGGCTCTCCGCCGGGCCCAGTGAGCCGTCGGCTATTTAGCTGCAATTGCAACTAAGCACCAGTTCAGAGCCCGAGGTCTTGGCCTCGGGCTCTAACTATTTTTCCTGTTCCACCTCACCCCCCACCTCGTTCTGGCGGTGCCATGCGTCGGAAACCGACCCGATACACCGCCAGTACCCGCAAGCAAGATCGTCTTTCCGTCTCGTGTCGGATCAGCGGACGGCCTGTCGAGCCGCCGAAGAAACGCGCCGAAGGGTGGGTCGATCAAGTTGTCTCCGGCAACAACGTAAGCAACCCAAGATGTAGTCGG
>JAHQYN010000001.1 GCA_024421085.1 Acidimicrobiia bacterium | reverse complement strand
GTAGCCCGCGCCATCGCCAACATCAACGCACTGGAAGTAGGCACCACGCGAGACACGTCACTGTCAGGCGTGTTCAACGACACCGACGCAGACCCCCTAACCATCACCGCGAGATCCTCAGACGACAGCGTGGCTGCCGTGTCGGTAGCCGCCGACTACTCCCACCTCACGGTTGCGGCCCAGTCCAGAGGAACGGCAACCATCACGGTCACCGCAACCGACACCAACAGCAGCACGGTCGAGACCGCGTTCACGGTAAAGGTCAACACCCCACCCACCGTAGCCTCACCCATCGCCAACATCAGCGGCCTTGAAGTAGGAACCTCGCGAGACGTGTCACTGTCAGGCGTGTTCAACGACACCGACGGAGACACCCTGACCATCAGAGCATCATCTTCGAACCACGCCAGAGTAACCGTGGCCGTGGCACCCGACGACTCCAAACTCATACTCAGCGGAGTCGTCGCAGGAACCGCCACCATCACAGTCACCGCCCAAGACCCCAACGGCAGCACCGCCAGCGACACCTTCAAAGTCGCGGTAATCCCAGCACCGAAACCAACGACCACGACCACACCAACAACCCGCACCCCGACACCAACAACCAACACGCCCACAGAATCCGAAGACGACGAAAACGACGAAAACGACCAAGATGCCTCCGCACTACCAGACGGCGCAGACGAATACGACACCAACAACAACGACCAAATCGACCTCAACGAGCTCCTGCAAGCCGCACAAGACTACCAAAACAACAAAATCAACCGACAACAACTCCTAGCCATCATCCGCCACTACCTCAACAACTAACCCAGCGTCACACCCAGCGGTCGCGTGGGCCGTTCAGCCAGCCCATCGATCGCTCCCGAAACAATTCTACTGCACGATCAGGGCTAGTTGTCCCAGACACCCCTGTCGCACAAGACCGACTTCAACACCTCGGGCCTATCGGTCATCAGCCCGTCGACACCGAGGTCAAGGAGCCGATGAATCTCGCCGGGATCGTCGACTCCCCAGACATGGACATGGACCCCGACCTCGTGTGCGTGTTCGACGAATCGCCCGGTGACAATCTCAATGCGACCCATGCGCACCGGCACCTGGGCTGCATCCACCCCCTCGAAGGGGACCGGAATCCGGTTGGCGCGCAGCAGCAGTGCCATCACTCTCCGGCTGCCGGCAGCGACAGCCAGACCGTCCCCCAACAGCCGCCTGGCATGATCCACCCGCCGATCGCTGAAAGCACCCACAAGCACACGGTCCAGCGCGCCGGCAGCCTGAATCGCCCGGGCCAACGGCTCCACCGCTCCATCGCGTTTCGGGTCGAAGTTGATCCGGGTGCCCGGGAACGCTTCAAGCAGCTCCTCGACTCTCAGGATCGGCTCAGTGCCGCCCAGCCGCGCCCTGCGGACCTCAGACCATGGCAACTCGGCGATGTCACCTGAGCGATCGGTGGTCCGGTCGAGCCGATCATCGTGGCAGATCACGCCGACACCGTCGCTGGTCGCCTGCACATCGGTCTCGATGTGGCTGTACCCCAGATCAACGGCATGGCCAAAGGCGCGCTCCGAGTTCTCCGGATAGACGCTGGTGCCGCCACGATGGGCGAACGCGACCGGACCCCTGCTCGCCAGAAACGGATGCACCTGCGCCACCCGGCCACCCTACTCGCCTTGATCAACCACCCGAACGCGATACCCAGAACAGCTGACGGGTCGTTGTCGATGCCAGCGGGTGGGAGCGGCCCGCCGGTGGTGGGGTCGATGTGATGCACAAAACGGTCACGCGTTCTTATCGATGCCAGCGGGTGGGAGCGGCCTGCTGGTGGTGGGGTCGATGTGATGCACAAAAGGGTCACGCGTTCTTATCGGTGGAGCCAGTAGCGTTCAGTGGATGCCTCGACGTACAAAAATCGTTGCCACGATCGGCCCGGCTTCAGAGGACGAACAGACCCTGCGGGAGATGATCCGCTCGGGGATGGACGTCGCCCGGATCGGCCTCGCCCACGGCACCCTCGACGAGGGCATCGAGCGATACAACCGAATCCGGTCGATCGCACAGGACGAAGGGACCCGGGTCGGGATCCTCGTAGACCTCCCAGGCCCCAAAGTAAGAGCCGCCAAGTTCGATGCGCAAGGCACCAACATCACAACGGGCAGCACCATCGAACTTCGAGTCGGGCAGACCGCTTCAAACGCGTCAGTGATCGAAGTCGACTACGAAGGGCTCTTGAACGACCTCGAAGTCGGCGACCAACTGTCCATCGGTGACGGCGGCCCCGTGCTCAAGATCACCGACATATCCAGCGAGAAGCTGTTGGTCACTGCCATCCACGGCGGCGAGGTGGTGGGGCGACCGGGAGTGCACCTGCCCTCGCAACGGCTGCGCATGCCGACACCGACGGAGAGCGATTTCCGCGCCCTCGACGCCTTCGTGGAACTGGGCGTCGACATGGTGGCGGTCAGCTTCGTCCGCTCAGCCCACGACATAAGGCGCGTCGGGGTCGAACCGCATCCGCGCGGCCCCCTGGTGGTCGCCAAGATCGAGACACGGGCCGCTGTCGAGAACCTCGCTGGAATCATCGAGGCGGCAGGAGCGATCATGGTCGCCCGCGGAGACCTCGGCACCGAGTGCTCCCTCGAGGACCTGCCGCACCTGCAGAAAGCGATCATCAAGGACTGCATCGCCGGTGGTCGGCCAGTGATCACCGCGACCCAGATGCTGGAATCGATGATCACCAGCCCCGCACCGACCCGCGCCGAAGCCGGCGACGTCGCCAATGCGGTCTTCGACGGTTCATCCGCGGTCATGCTCTCCGGCGAGACCGCAATAGGCAGCGATCCGGTCAACGTGATCCGCACAATGAGCCGGATCGCCCTGCGAGCCGACGAGGAGATGGACTACGAGAGCTGGGCCAAGCAACTCGCCGAAGTGCGCATGACCGACAACTCCGGGGGATCGGCATCGGTTACCGACGCCATGACCATGGCCGCTTGGCGGGCAACTCAAGAACTTGGGATCAACCATGTCATCTGCATCTCGGGCTCGGGCTTCACTGTGCGTTCAATGGCCCGCTTCAGGCCCGAAGCCACGATTCTCGGCTTCTCCATCAACGAGCCCACGGTGCAGCAGCTGACGCTGAGCTGGGGCACCATACCGATGCGGATCACCAAGGGTGGCAGCAACGAGGAGATGGTCAGAGAAGCGATCCGTCTGGCCAAGGGTGCCGGTCACGTCAGGGCCGGCGAACTGGTGAGCGTGCTCGCCGGTTCAGACAGCCGCAGCAGATCCACCAACGTCCTGCGGATCGAGAGGGTCCCGTAGGGCCCGTCGCCGAGCTGGCTGCAACGCTCCTGCAACGCTCAACGTCAGGTCAGGAACTCTGGGCCGATCGACAGGACCTCTGAGGCGATCGAGCAGCCCGCATCACCGTTCGCGTCGATCGTTCGCAGATTCTCCGGCAGCTGCTCGACGGGGATCACGACCTCCTGGCCGTACAGGGTGCATTCGCAGGTTAGGGCGCAGTCCTCCAAGTCGGCGCGCTGGACCCACAGCGACACGCCCAACCCGACGAGGAGCACGAGCAGCACGACCTTGGCCACCAGGCGGCGCACGAAGCGCAACACGATGTAGAGCAGGAATGCCACGACCACCAGCACCGCCACGATCAACAACCGCAGAAACTCGGGGTCGAGCCAATCGGGAAGGGCTGCCTCCGACATGAGGCTATGCTAACCGGCCCGACAGCCGTTGCCCTCCGCTCATGTTCGGCTGCGGGCCCGTCCGTGTGCGGGATCGATCCGCTCGGCCTTTGAGCCCCGCACCGGTAGGCTCGGGCCATGAGCGACGTCCAGCTTTCCCCGGGACCGTCGGAGACGATTCTCGATCCCGAGCCCAGTGATGCACTCGAGGCTCTGCAGGCCGCCCACAACGCCGACGACCCGGTCACGGCTATTGTGCAGGTCTGTGCGCGGTGGCCGCGCATGCTCGCTGCCTGGGCATCTTTAGGTGATGCGCTCGACGAACCGGCACTGGCTTATGCCGCCTACCGCACGGGATACCACCGGGGCTTGGATCGCCTGAGGGCCAACGGCTGGCGGGGGAGCGGCTACGTACTGTGGCGCCACGAGACCAACCGGGGTTTCCTGCGCTCACTGGCCGGTCTGCAGGCGACGGCGGCACTCATCGGCGAGACCGACGAGGACCAACGTTGCGCCCTCTTGTTGCGTCAACTCGACCCGCAGTGGCCGCCGCAATAGTGGATCCAACCGAAAGCGCCGTCGACTTCGAGGGCGCCGTGCTCGCTGGCGGCGCCAGTCGGCGGATGGGCACAGACAAGGCGTTCGTGGAGATCGACGGCCTGACCCTGCTGCAGAGGGTGGCCGCTGCGCTGCACGACGCCGGCGCCGCCTCGGTCTTGGTGGTCGGTGGCAACGCTTCCGCAGTCACAGACCTGGGATTGGCCTACGCAGCCGACACCTGGCCCTCGCAGGGTCCGCTCGGCGGGATCATCACCGCGCTGCGCAGCACCCGGGCCGAGACCGTCGCCGTGCTGTCGTGCGACTTGACGAAGCCCCGCGCGGCCGCGGTCGGCGCGGTGCGCGACGCCATCGGCCCAGCCGACGTGTCGGTCCCAGTCTCGCAGGGGCAGGCCGAATGGCTCCACGCAGTCTGGCGACGAAGCTCACTCGACGCCCTCGAGCGTTCATTCGCGAACGGGGCCAGAGCGCCGAAGAACGCCGTGGGCGAACTGCAGGTCTGCTGGTTCACCGACGGCGACCCGGCCTGGTTCCACGACGCCGACCATCCCCACGAACTGCCCAGATCGGCCCGGTTGAGCTAGGAGGACTCGGTCATGGTGTCGATCTCTCCGCCCAATTCGAAGTAGAGGATCGCCGCAGCGATGATTATTGTCAGTGACAGCGCTACCGATATCGCTGCACGGAACAGCTCACCGAGCAGCGTCAACGACCCGAACAAGGGCATCACAATGGAGGCCGCGAAGCTTGCACACACACTGAGTGCATAGACGAGCAGCAAACGCCCGGACACTCGCCAGAACCGCCCCCGCACCAGGCCCGCGGCGCGGGGCAGAGACGCTTCGGCCGGGCCCGTTGCGGCAACCGCGTACCCTATCGGGACTACGGTGACCGACAGCAGCAGCGCGACCGCGAACGCCGGCAACAACAACAGCAGGATGATCAGCATCAGCGCCAGCGGGGAGCTGAAACTCGACACGATCAGCGTCACAAGCAGCGCCGCAAGCAGTAACCACGCCCCCAGCACCTGAAGGCTGACCCCGAAGATCCTGGGCAGTCGTCGCCAGGCCCGCCGATACACGTCCGACGCGTTCAGGTCCCCGCCGCGAAGACCCTCGACCGTCGCTATCGAACCCACCGCCGTCAACAGGATGCTCGCTAACCAAAACAGGATTCCGCCGACCAGTCCCGGCAGCACGTTCATTGTCGAGAGATCAAACTCGAGAGATTCGAAGTACAGTTCAGACGCCGCAGTGTCGGGTTCGGAGAGCCGAGCCAAGAACTCGTCCAACCCGCCGACAACAACCCGGTCCGCGCTGTAATTGAACAGCACCACGGCCAGCACCTGAGCTGCGATCGCCGATGCCGCGGCAAACAGGTGTACGGACCAATGCTGGCGCAGCGTCCGCAGCGAGTCGCCGATCAACCTGCCTGGACTGCGCAGAGCCGGCGACCGGCCTTCGCTGCGGCGCGGGGCCCGGTGCTCGGTCCAGACCGAGCCGTCCCAGTAGCGGTACTGCGACGGGTCGTCGGGGTCGGGATACCAGTCCGGGGGAGCAGTCGATATGTCGGACACTGCGAACGACCCTAGCAGCGCATTGTGCCCGTTAGCATTCACCATGCCCGACTATCGGATCGTCGACCAGGCCGAAGACTTGGAGGCCGCGGTCGATGCCCTGGTGCGGACCGACCGCTACGCGCTCGACACCGAATTCCACCGCGAACGGAGCTACTGGCCCGCGGTCGCCCTTGTGCAGATCGCCTGGGACGACCAGACCGTGCTGATCGATCCCCTCGCAGTCGACCTCGGGCCGCTCAACAGACTGATGGCATCGGGCGCCCTCGCAGTGGTCCACGCCGCCAGACAGGACCTCGAGATACTGCAACTGGCATGCGGAGCGGTGCCCTCCCGCCTGTTCGACACTCAGATCGCCGCAGGGTTCCTCGGTTTGTCGAGCCCCTCGCTGGCCCGTCTCCACGAGAGCGAACTGGGCGTGTCGCTGCCCAAGGGGAGCCGCTTCACGGACTGGCTGAAACGGCCGCTCGGCGCCGCCCAACTCGACTACGCCGCCGCAGACGTCGCCCGCCTGCTCGAGATCCACGACCGGCTCGTCTCGAAGCTCGAGGCCCGCGACCGCCTGGAGTGGGCGCGAGCCGAGTGTGAGCTGATGCGCACCCGCGACCTCGCCCCGCGCGACCCCAATGAGGCATGGAGCAGAATCAAGGAGGCCCGCCATCTCAAGGGACGGCCCCTGGCGGTCGCCCGGTCGCTCGCGGCGTGGCGCGAGCGCCGCGCCGCAGCACTGGACCAGCCGGTCCGGTTCGTGCTCTCGGACCTGGCGGTCGCCTCGATCGCTCAGGCGATGCCGCGCAACCAGGACGACCTGGGCAGGATCCGCGGCATCGACCGTGGAATGTCTAGGAGCAAGCGGGGTTCTGAGGTGCTCGCCGCGGTCAAGGAGGGACTCGAGTCGAACTGGCGTCCACCCCAAAGCCCCAGACGCGCCGCAAACGACAGGGACTACCGTCCCGCGGTGACGCTCGCCAGCGCCTGGACCGCCCAAGTCGCCAAGGCCCGTGAAATCGATCCGGCGCTGCTGGCAACACGCTCCGACATCGAATCCTTGTTGCGCGGCGATGACAATCCGCGGCTGGCCCGGGGCTGGCGCGCTGAACTCGTCGGCAACAACATTCGCCGCCTAGTCGACGGTGAGGCCTCGCTGGCCTTCGACGGCGACATCGTAGTGCTCGAGCAACGCTGCCGGTAGAGGCCTGCCTGACCCGCGCAGTTGCGGCAATCGCGGCTGGCGCATTCCGATTCGTGAGAACAGCCGATACACTCCCCGGCACAGCATCAGAACCGTCGAACTGGAGCTCGCAAGGTGAAAAAGGGGCGACACAGGCGTTACGAGGAAGCCCGTGAGTTGAAACGCTCACACGATGGCAACTTTGACCGGCTACTAGAAGATCTCAACAACGACAGCGCAGAACCGGTGAAACCCGAGCACTTGGCTTGGGCCGACGAGTTCGCAGACGAAGACGACGACACCGTCGACGGCGACCCGACGACAAGCAGCGAATAACCTGAAGAGCCTCCGCGCGGCCCTCGCTGCTAGTTGCCTGTCTCGTCGAGGATCTCATCGAGTTTCAAGATGTCGTCCTCGGTGACCACACCGATGAAGGCACCACCGGGATCTGTCACCGCCAAGACGTCTATCTGGGCCTCTCCCATGGCCGCAACCGCGTCGCGCAACGTCCAAGAAGGTTGAGCCACCGGCAGATCCGTGGCCATCCGATCACCGACAGCGGTCGACTCCCACTCACCGCGGTCCAATTCTGAGATGTCCTCGAGGCGTGCCAACCCCAGGAACTGTTCCCCGTCGACAACCGGGACGATCCGTTCACGACGCCCCAGCACATGGAAATAGACGAACTCCGAGACTGTGGCATCAGGAGGAACGGTCATCACGTCGGTCGACAGGATCGAGGTGAGCGGAAGCGTGAATCGTCTCTCAAGATGACCGAGGCGCACGGAGCGCTGGTAGTCGGCCACCGACGAGGGACCGGCGACCACCTGGCTGACCGCGGCCGCCACTAGCGCCGGGACCACGAAGCTCCCCACGCCGCCGGTCGACTCCGCCACGAACATCACCGCGGCTATCGGTGCCCGATACCCGGCGCCCAAGAATGCGGCCAGACCCAGAATCGGGTAGAGGGTGGTCTCATCCTGACCGATCACCTGACCCACGAACTCACCCAGGACCACCCCTAGGGCCGCCAGCGGAATGAACAGCCCACCCACCCCGCCAGCGAAGACAGTGGTGATGGTGGCGGCCATTCGCAGACCGAACAGCAGGGCGATCAATCCCAGGCCACGGTCACCCACCACCCACGCCATCGCCTCGGTTCCGGGGCCGAGCGTCAGTGGGGACTCGAACAGCACTTCCGCTGCCCAGGCGAGAACCGCCAAACCGATGCCACCGACTGTCAACCGCCTCGACAGCGAGTAGCGCTTGGCGCCTGCCTTGCTGCGGCGCACCAGCCAGGCGAAGCCGCGCCCGCCGAGGCCTGCGGCGATCCCCAACAGCAGCGCTCCCGCCAGATCGATCAGGTCCACCCCGAACACAGAGAGACCGGCCTCCGCATCGATGCCCGACCCGAACGCAACGCTGCTGTCAGCCAGGAAAGGAACAACGGGCGCGGTTCCCACGATGGAGACGAAGGTCACGTAACTCGCCGCCGAGGCCAGCAACGAGGGCAGCAGAGCCTGTGGGGTCACGTCATCGCGGTAGGGGGCCTCCATGGCGAAGATCACGCCGGTGGCGGGTGCCTTGAACACCGCCGCGATGCCCGCCGCGGCGCCCGCGGTGAGCAGCAGCCGAGCATTGTCTCGCCGCAAGAAGGATCCGGTCTTCTCGTGCATCCAGAGCCCGATCGAAGACCCTGCGTAGATGGAGGGGCCTTCCATTCCCACCGCACCACCCATGCCGATGGTGGCCGCGCCGGCGAGCAGCTTGCCTGGCACCTGGAGGATCGGCAAACGGGGATGCCGTTCGTGGAACGCCCGAATGTACTCGTCGGAGGTGGACCCGCTCGCGCCGCGGCCCAGCCAACGCAGCAGCCCGTTCGCGGCAAGGATGCCGACCGCGGGGGCGGTCACCAGAACCACCAGCGACTGGTTCAGCAGCCAGTGGAGCAGCACAGACTCGGTCAGCGTCTCGAACATCGCCACCACTGCGGCGACCACGACGCCGATAGCGATCGAGGCGCCCAGCAGCCGGAGGTCCTGCCCGCCGACCACAGAACCCAGGTACCTCCTCACGAACTGCCTTTCATTTCCCGGTCGTGCCCAAGCGTTTCTCCGTCGCTCGCACGGCGGCGGCGAACTTGCGGGTGAGCCAAGAACACTCCAGTTCCATTGCTTGGCGCCTCGCTCGCGCCGTCACGGCCCATCAGGTAGTCAACCAGTCTTTCGTACTGTTCTGCGCCGACGAGTTCGACTATCTCACTGCGCAGGGTCTTCCAGACCGGCCGGTCCTCAGCGAAGGCCAACGGATCGTCGGTACACCACCAGGCGAACTCCGAACCGCCCTCGCCCCAGTCACGGCGTTTCCATTCCCGCAGGACGTGGTTGACGTGACCTCCGGCCTCGACGTGCGCGTCGTAGCGCAGCGGCACCTGCCAGCAGACGTCGGGCTTCCAGTCCATCGGCCGTTCGCCGCGCGCGACAGCCCCTTGATGGAGCGCGCAGCCGGCGCCTTTGGCGAAACCCGGGCGGTTCAACATGATGCAGGCATCGTCGATCATCCGGGTGACCGTTTCTCCTTCATCGTCGGTGTGGACCGCGCCGCCGAGCTGAGCGGCCTCGGCGGCGAACTGCCACTCATCGGCTGTGAGGCGGGTTATCTGGGACTCGACGGCAGTGCGGTCGGCTTCGCTGACGAAGTGCGCTCCGTAGGTGCAACACCCGTGCTCATATTCAGGCGCCGGTTCTGTCAACACCCCGGGGCAGCCGCGTCCATAGACGCAGCCGTAGTTGCTGGTCAGGAAGGTCACGTCGAAGTGCCAGGTGGAACCGTCGGCATCAGCGAGGCTGATCCACTCTCGAAGGTCCGGGTCCTCCATCACCACGACGCTAACGCCTGTCACGCTCAACGCGAGCCGCCCAGGGCCTCGAAGCCCCGCTGCCGCGCGGCGGTGACACAGATGACGGTGGCGCGGTGGCGGCGCTACGGTGACGCTGATGACTTCTGATCTCGACGACATCTGCAACCGGCTCGAGGCGATCTCTGAGGAGCTCGCCGACCTGGCGATCACGGCGCTGCGCGAAGCCGTCGACGCTGGCAGTGAGGCGCTGCCGGCGCACGAGAAGCGCATCACCCGGGCGAGGAGGGCAGTCGACAAGGCCGCGCACCTGCTCGCCGAACGCGACGAGACCGCCTGATGAGCCGCTAGGCCGCGGGCGGGCCGCGCCCTCCGACCTGATCGCGCGGCTTTCAAGGCGCAGCGCTTGAGGCCGCTACCGGGATCGGGGCGCGCTGGCGCGGCACCGCCGCCGCGAGCGGCAGCGTTTCGGGGTCAACCCGCCCGTAGAGGGTGCTGCGTTGCACCAGGGTCCGGCCCAGAGGCTCGACCAGATCCCGAAAATCAGCCTCGCTCACCGTTGTGCCGTGGGAGGCGCCGGCTGCACGGGAGATGTTCTCGTCCATCAGCGTGCCACCGAGGTCGTTCACTCCGGCCGCCAGAAGCTGGCCGACAGCGTTGAAGCCGAGCTTGACCCAGGAACCCTGGATGTTGTCGATTCGACCCCGGTAGGCGATCCGGGCGATCGCGTGCATCAACAGCACCTCACGCCATGTCGGCCCGCGTCTGGCCCCGCGGCGAAGGTAGATCGGAGAGGCCATGTGGACGAACGGCAAGCCGACGAATTCGGTGAAACCGCCGGTCTCTGCAGCCAGCGCCCGCGTCCGGACGATGTGCTCGGCCCAGTGCTCGGGTCGCTCTATCGAGCCGAACATGATCGTCACGTTGGACGCCAACCCGACTGCGTGGGCGGTGCGGTGCGCTTCCAGCCATTCCTCGGTGTCGATCTTGTCCGGGCAGAGCGCCGCGCGCACGTCGTCGTGCAGGATCTCCGCCGCGGTTCCGGGGAGCGAGCGTTGGCCGGCGTCTCGGAGCCGCACCAGATAGTCCGCCAGGGGTTCCCGGTTGCGTCTGGCGCCCTCGGTCACCTCAAGGGCGGTGAACCCGTGGATGTGAATCCCCGGCACCGCTTCATGGACCGCCCGTGCCACGTCGATGTAGTAGTCGCCGTCGAAGTCGGGATGGATCCCACCCTGGAGGCAGACTTCGGTGGCGCCCCGCTGCGCTGCCTCGACGGTGCGCTCGGCCATCTCGTCGAGCGTCAACAGGTACGGCTTGCCCCTGAGGTTCAGTGACAGCGGGCCCTTCGAGAACCCGCAGAACTTGCAGCGGAAAGTGCATACGTTGGTGTAGTTGATGTTGCGGTTGGCGACCCAGGTGACCTCATCGCCGACGATCTCAGAACGCAGCTGATCCGCCAGGAGTGCCACCTCAGCCACCTCGGGACCGCGAGCCTTGAAGAGCGTGACGATCTCATCGAACCCCACATCCTCACCGGCTCTCACCCCGTCGATGACCTCGCCCACAGCGCCGCCGGTCACCGCAAACCCATCGGTATTGCCGGGCGCGGGAACCAGCACGGCCGGGTCTCCGCCCGCTCCCGCGTACCACTGGGTTGAGAGCTCTCCCACGAGTTCGAATTCTGCGCCATCGTCGACCTTGGCCCTCTCCATGGTGCGCTCGGGCCAGACAGAGCCCGGATCATCGCGCCCGTAACCCTCTGCGTCGCTGCGGTCCATGACCGCGAAGTGAAGGCCCGGGTCGAACCATGCGTTGGGGTAGCGGACGTAGCGCGGGTGCGCGGTCAGGCGCGGCACCAGCGTGTGGCCGGCAGCCTCTGTGACCTCGCGCAGCCGTTCAAGATCGGGCCAGGGGCGTTCCGGGTTGACGTGGTCGGCGGTGACGGGCGACACCCCTCCCCAGTCACTGACGCCCGCGGCGAGCAGGTCGCCGAAGTCCTCTGTGAGGTTCGGCGGTGCCTGCACGGCCACATCAGGCGGCAGGATCAGCCGAGCCAGCGCGATCGCCTCGAGATGGGCCTCGGGAGCGCACGGCTCGGCCCGCTGCATGGCGGTGCCCGCCTTGGGCAGAAAGTTCTGGACGATCACCTCTTGGACATGTCCGTGGCGAAGGTGGGCCGCAGCGATCGCCTCCAGGGCAGTGACCCGGTCCTGTCGGGTCTCGCCGATTCCGACGAGGATTCCAGTCGTGTAGGGGATACGCAGTTCTCCGGCCCATTCAAGGGTCTGGAGCCGGCGCTTCGGATCCTTGTCGGGTGCACCTCGATGACACTCGAGGTCGTCCCGCAGGGTCTCGACCATCATGCCCTGGCTCGGTGCGACCGTGCGCAGCTTCGCCAGTTCAGCGGCGTGCATGGCACCGGTGTTGGCATGGGGCAACAGCCCAGTCGACTCGAGGACCAACTGCGCCATCGCCACCACATAGTCGACTGTGGATTCGTAGCCGTGGCGCAAGAGCCAGTCCCGAGCCGCCGGGTAGCGTCGTTCCGGCCGTTCGCCGAGCGTGAACAGCGCCTCGTGGCAGCCGGCCGCCGCCCCCCGCCGGGCGATCTCCAAGACCTGCTCAGCGCCCAGGTAAGGCTGGTCGAGGCGTGCCGGGGGCTGCGCGAAAGTGCAGTACCCGCACTTGTCACGACACAGCATCGTCAGCGGGATGAACACCTTGGGCGAATAGCTCACGATCTTCCCTTGGGCCTCGTCGCGTGTGCGGCGCGCCGCCGCCATCAACTCGTCGAGCGGCACACAGAGAAGATCATCATGCGGCATGGCCTGAGACGCTACTCGCTCCCGTCGAGTTCTCCCGCAACCGCCAGCGCGCCAGCAAGGAAAGCAGCCCGCTCATAGACGAGGGTGAACCAACGCTGCGCCGCGGTCTCCTGGCCCGGCACAGGAGGTCTCCCCAAAGACTCGATCAGGGCTCTCGCATCGCCCGAGTGCTCCACTGCCTCGTCGGCGATCCGCAGCGTCTCGGGGTCTCCCCAGAATTCGACCGGGTCAACCTTGGGTGCGGCCTTGCGCCCGCGGGGTTGTGAATTCTTGCGACCGGCGTTGACGTTCGACGAATTGCCCTTGCGGTAGCTTGACCGCGAGCGCTTGCGCGGCGCCTTGGCAGAGTCCTCGGTCACGGCCTCTGACCCTCTCGTTCAACGGTGCGGGGCTCGGCCGGACCGGGCGGGACCTGTCTGTCGGATCCTCCAGGCTCGGCGATCCCGTCACCCCGGCCGGCCTCGGAGAACGGGGCGACCTCGGAGAACGGGGTGGCCTCCGCGAACCGGCCAGCGTCCGCGAACCGGCCAGCCTCAGCGAACGCGATCTCCGCATCAGAATCGACGTCGAGCAGAGCCGAGTCGTCTATCCCGAGCACCGCTTGCAGTTGGTCGGCGTCGAGGTCGCCGATCGAGCTCGACTTGGGCAACGTCAGATCAGCTATCTGGCGCTTGCCCGCGACGACTTCCTCGACTCGCTCGTCGATCGTCCCCGGGCAGACCAGGCGATGGCAGATCACCGTGTTCTCCTGTCCGATACGCCAGACGCGGTCCCGCGCCTGGTCCTCCACGGCCGGATTCCACCAGCGGTCATAGAGGACCACATGGTTGGCAGCGGTCAGATTCAAGCCCGTGCCCCCGGCCTTGAGCGACAGAACCATCGCGCCGGCGCCGGAGGACTGTTGGAACTCAGCCACGAGACGGTCCCGCGCGCCGCGGGCCAGCCCACCGTGGTAACAGGAGATCTCGTGGCCGCTCCACTGCGAGAGGTGCTCCGCCATCACCGCGCCCCAGCTTGCGAAGTGAGTGAAGACCAGCACCTTCTCATCGGCCGAGAAGACATGCGAGAGGATCTCGTAGAGTCGAGCGAGCTTTCCCGAACGACCCTCGACTCCCTTGTCGTCGAACCGGTAGTTGAGCGGATGATTGCATATCTGCTTGAGCGCAGTGATCGCGGCCAGCACCGCGCCCTTGCGCTCGGGGCTTCCGGGTTCCTGGGCAGTCGTCTTGACGATCAGACTGTCGATGACGGCCTGGTAGAGCCCGATCTGTTCGGGAGTCATCGGACAATGGTCAAGTTCGTCGATCCGGTCCGGGAGCTCGGCCGCGATCACCGGCTCAGCCTTGGTCCGCCGGTAGACGAGGATGCCGTTGAGGGCTCTGAGCGCCTCTTCGCCTCCCTGTTCGGAGCGGCTGCCGTGGGCACGTCCGTTGCCGTTGCGGGCCGGTGTCAGCTGGGCGATGAACTGCGCCCGCGGACCGAGAAGGCTCGGATTTGCCCAGTCCATGATGGACCAGAGGTCTCCAAGACCGTTCTCGATCGGCGTTCCGGTGAGCGCCAGCCGGCTGGCGGCGTTCAAGCGACGAAGCTGTTGAGACGTCTCAGCCATGGGGTTCTTGATGGCCTGAGCCTCATCGATCACTACCTTGCCCCATTTGAATTTGCAGAGTTGGTCCATGTCGCGCACCGCGGTGCCGTATGTCGTTATCACCACGTCGGCCGCGCGGACTGCTGCACGCAGCGCCACGCCCTTGGAGCGATTGGCGCCATGGTGGACCAAGACCTTCACCTGAGGCACAAAGGCACGAGCTTCGCTGGCCCAGTTGCCGACAACCGCCGGGGGAGCGATCACCAGGCCCGTACCCGCCTCAGAGGACGCCAGGCTCGCCAGTGTCGTCGGCGTCTTGCCGAGGCCCATGTCGAGTGCCAGGCACCCTCCCAGGCCCGCTTCGTCCAAGAAGTCGAGCCAGACCAGCGCATCGGCTTGATAGCTGCGCAGCTCACCGGTGAAACCGTCGGGTCTGGTGGTCGGGTTCTCAGGGAGGTTCTTGACGCTGCGCAACAGGTCGGCGGCCCAGCCCTCACCCACGATGTTGATGCCGCCCGCCAACGGAGAGCCCTCCAGCCCGAGAGCATGCCGAAGCATGTCAGCGCCGGTCAGCCGGGTCTTATCAGCCCTTTCAGCCAAGGCTGCCGCCGCCTCGGCCAAGTCTGCCTTGTCCAGCTCGACCCACTGGCCGCGCGACTTCACCAGTGGTCGGGCCTTGGCCGCCAACTGGGCGATCTCAGCGGCGCTGAGTTCCACCTCGTCGAAGACTGCCGACCAGCGAACATTGGCAAGTTGTTGAGCCCCGACGACGGTCTCGTCAGTCTCAGAGGTAAGGCGCAGCGAGGCAACCGCTTTCTGGCGCCGCAGCGGCGGGACCCTCACCTCGAAACCAGCCGAGCGAAGCCGGTCACCGGACTCGGTCATCAGCCTCCAGGCTTCATCCTGGGACAGGAAGACCTCTCCGCGGCGACGGCCGCCCAGACGCATCAGCTCCGGGAAGAGGCGCTCGAGCCTCGAGAGCTGCGCCACGATGACCCTTGAGTTCAACTTCGACGCCAGCGTGATCGCCACTTCGGCAGGGATCAGGTTTCCCTCTTCGTCTCCGCACAGCACAGCCACATGCCAGGCGCCGGCATCGTCGGGCGGGTCGAGTTGCACCACGAGGCGCACACCGGCCGCTCCCAGCACTGGAAAGGCCCACTGGTTCAGTCGACGGACCAGTTCCGCTCCAACCTTGGTAGGCGCCTGGAACATGTCGCCGCGGAGGTTCGCGACCATCGCCTCTGAGACGTCGTTGCGGGTGTTGATCTCCGGCGGTGCCGCTGGAGTGTCCAACTGGCCCGCTGCAAAGCCGACGATGGCATCAGTGAGATCGGCCAGGGCCGCGAGCGTGAACTTCTCCTTCTCCTGTTCACGGCTGCCCAACATGGCAGCCCCTGGCACCGACCGAACCAGACCGGCCAGCACGTCGGGGTCAATGAGGGCCGGCATCCAACGGATCCGGAACGTTCCGTGATCGCTCTTGGGATCCTTGCGCCGACGTTTCGACTGGACCAGTTGGGGGACGAAGTGACCTTCCTTGACCATCCTGATGGCCACAGCAGTGGCGTATCCCATCCAAGTCACGCTGGTACCGATGCCCTCGTCCGCGGCGGTGCGTCCGAGCGGCGCCAGCCAACCGATCACCTTCTCGATTGGAGCTGAGACAGTGCTGGCCCGGCCGCTTCCGGGGATCTTGACCGTGGCCTGCTGGTCCCAGTCGGCGGGCACCCCGCCGAGAGCCTTGATTCGGGCCCGCACCGATTCGTGGTCCGCCGGGCGATGCCGATGGCCCGAGGCCCAGGCAACGATCCGCCCGTCGGCGCGCGACAGTTGGAGCTGGACGGTTCCGCCGGAGGCGTCAGCGGCGTCGCCAGCAGGCGCCTGGTCTGAGGGGGCGGACAGCTCCCGCTCAGCGGCGGGGCCGACGAGCGCGGTCAGGGCGGCATCAATGCGCCAGCACTCGGCATCGAGGTCTGCGGACACCACACTGCGCTCAGCGCCGCGCAACTCCCGGCGAGCGGCAGCGAGCCGCCCGTCGGTATCGTCGAGCAGGCGCCACAGGCTCTCAACCCAGGAGTCTTTGTGTTCGTTCAGGTATGCGAGGTCCTGTTCGGTCGACAGACCGTCGAGGTGGGCTTGGACCATTCTGTCGAGTTGGCTCCACGTCGGGACCGTCCGTTCGATGATGGTAACTGTTCTCTCCTGCGGTGTGGGACGCCACGGGCTTGCTGGTGGCGTGCGTCCGTGTTCAGCGCCGTCGCGGCACCCGTTGCTCCTTCGCCGCCTGCATAGGGAAGCGCCCGGCGCAACGGCTGTCGCCCGCTCCGTCAGCGGCGCCAACCCCGCAGCGAGACCTTGCCGGCTGCTGCGGTTCCGAGCCGAGTCTAAACCCGGCGAAGCGGATTTCAACCTCTGTTGCCCGCTGCGCCGGTCCGCTGGGCCCGTCCCGCGGCGGCCGCTGGGCCGGAGTTGCTAGCTGACCGAATCGACCTTCGCGTTCAGCGCGTCCAACAGTTCATCGAAGCTCTTCTCGAACGACGCCACACCCTCTGCCTCGAGCTGCGCGGCGACCTCGTCGATGTCGACTCCGATCCGGGCCAGTTCGTCGAGCAGCGCGCGTGCCTCGTCGGTGCCGACATCGATCGTGTGTGCCACAGTGCCGTGGTCCTCGAATGCTGCCATCGTGCTGTCGGGCAGCGTATTGACCGTGTCGGGCCCGATCAGCCCGTCCACATACAGCGTGTCTGGATAATCAGGGTTCTTCGTTGAGGTCGATGCCCACAGCGGACGCTGAACTCGTGCTCCGCGCGCCGCCAGTGCTTCCCAGCGCGGTCCCGAGAACGTTCGTTGGAACAGTTCGTAGGCCAACTTCGCACTGGCGAGCGCGGCTTTGCCCTTGAGCTCGGAGGCGCTCGGTGTGCCGATGACCTCGAGGCGCCGGTCAACCTCGGTGTCCAGCCGGCTCACGAAGAACGACGCCACGCTCGAAATGTCGCTCAGATCGCCCTGCGCCGCCTCGAGTCCGCAGAGATAGCTCTCCATGACCTCGGCGTAGCGGTCCAGAGAGAAGATCAGGGTGACATTGATGCTGCGGTGCTCGGCGATCATCGTGCGGATCGGTTGGAGGCCCTCAGCAGTGCCGGGAATCTTGACATAGAGGTTGGGGGCATTGATCTGCCGGTGCAGTCGACGCGCCGCCTCGCAGGTTCTGGCGCTGTCACGAGCAAGTTTCGGATCGACCTCGACCGAGACGTATCCGTCGAGGCCGTCCGACTCGTCGTACACGGGCCGAAGAATGTCGAGCGCCGCGCGGATGTCGGAAGTGACGAGTTGCCAATACGCATCCTCGACACCCGAGCCCGCGCCGACAGCGCCGGAGAACTCTTCGTCGTAGTCCTCTGAACCGAGGATCGCGTTGGTGAAGATCGACGGGTTCGAGGTCAGCCCGCGCACGCCCCGATCGACCCGGCGCTCCAGTTCTCCACTGGTGATCCAGCCGCGCCGAAGGTTGTCGAGCCAGGGACTCTGACCCTGCTCGGTGAACAGTTGCTGCAGACGGGTCATGGTGCCTCCGTTGTCGATGGCGGTCGTTGGGGGGCTCTTCGAGTTATCAAGTCCTGCGCTCGGGCCGCGACGTTGTCGGGGTTGATCCCGTACTCGCGCATGACCACATCGCCGGGTGCAGAAGAACCGAAACGGTCGATAGCGACCACGTCGTCGACCCAGCGATGCCATCCCAGCGAAGACCCGGCCTCAACGGCGAGCGACGCCACGCCGTCGGGGATCACCCGGGCCCGATAATCGCTGGGCATCCGCTCGAAGAGCTCCCAACAGGGCATCGACACGACCCTCGCGGCGAACCCGGCGGTCGCGAGCCTCTCCGCAGCATCGAGACAGACCGAGACCTCACTGCCGGTCCCGACCAGCGTGATCGCCGCATCGTCGGCGTCTGCGAGCACGTAGGCGCCGGCGGCAACGCCTTCTGCCGACGTCGCCCCGAGCACCGGTACGTTCTGGCGGGTGAGGATCAGCGCGGTCGGCCCACCCGAGGCGACGGCCAGCCCCCACGCCGCGGCGGTCTCGTTGGCGTCGGCGGGGCGGATGATCCGCAGCCCCGGAACAGCCCGCAGAGACGCCACCTGCTCCACCGGCTGATGGGTCGGCCCGTCCTCACCAACGCCCACAGAGTCGTGGCTCCAGACAAAGATCGTGTGGGCCTGCGAGATTGCCGCGAGCCGCACCGCGGCGCGCATGTAGTCCGCGAAGACCAGGAACGTCCCGACGACGGGGATTGAGCCGCCGTGCAGTGCCATGCCGTTGGCGATTGCGCCCATACCGTGCTCGCGGACTCCGAAGTAGATCTGCCTGCCTGTCGGATCCGCCGGCGAGAAGACACCGTGGTCCTTGATCACAGTCCCGGTGTTGCCGGTGAGGTCAGCCCCGCCGCCAGAGAGTCCGGGAACGACCTCCGACAGCGCCTGCAAGGTGAGATTCGATGCCTTGCGGGTGGCGATGGACTCACCCGCCTCGAAGACGGGCAGCGACTCCTCCCAGCCCGGCAGGCCCGTACCGCTCAATTGCGATTCCAAGGCGGCTCTGTCACCGTCGAAGTCGGCGACGCGTCTCTCCCACGCCTCGCGGAGGTGCCGGCCCCGCACTCCCAGCTCCCGATACCGGGCTGCGACGGACGGTTCGATGTAGAAGTCCTCGCCCGGGGGCAGCCCCATCAGTTCTTTGGTGGCGGCGATCTCCTCAGCGAAGATGGCATAACCGTGGGCGTCCGGGGTATCGGCGGAATCAGGCGCCGGCGTACCGATGACGGTGCGGACGATGACGAGGCTGGGACGGTCCTCGACCGACATCGCCCTGCGCACGGCCGCTTCGAGTTCGTCGAGGTCCTCTGCCGCGTCGCCGAGCTCGATCACGTCCCAGCCGTAGGCACGGAAACGGGCCGCGGCATCGTCGCTCAACGCAAGCTCGGTCTCCCCGTCGATAGTGATGCGGTTGTCGTCGTAGCACAGGACGATCTTCCCCAACCCCAGATGGCCTGCCAGCGAGGCAACCTCATGGCTGACGCCTTCGCTCAAGTCTCCGTCACCGCATATCCCAAAGACGTGGTGGTCGAACAACCCGGCACCGTAGGTGGCACGCAGTTGGGCCTCGGCGATCGCCATGCCGACCATATTGCCCATGCCCTGGCCCAGCGGGCCGGTGGTCACCTCCACTCCCGCGGTGTGACCGACCTCAGGATGCCCCGGCGTGGCCGAGCCCCACTGACGGAAGTTCCTCAGATCATCAACGGTGAGATCGAAACCGGCGAGATGGAGCAACGCGTACTGCAGGATCGACGCATGGCCAGCGGAGAGCACGAAACGGTCCCGATCCGGCCAGTGTGGGTACTCGGCGTCGAAGTCCATGATTCGACTGAACAGCACATGGCCGAGCGGCGCCAACGACATGGCCGTTCCCTGGTGGCCCGAACGCGCGCCATGGGGTGCATCCATGGCGATGCCCCTGATGATCGAGACGGCGCGCCGGTCGAAATCGTCCATATCTCCTCCCAAGCCCATGCGTCTACGTCGGATCGACTGGCGGCAGAAGCGTGTAGGGGACGGTGACCGGCTCGCCCCGCCCCAGCCGACAGCGCGCCTCGACCGTTCCGTAGTCCTCGAACTCCAGTTCTGCCCGAACCAAACGATAGGTGAACTTTCCCGGTGCCACATCGAAGGGCTGCACGCTCCGCGCGATCTGAGTGTCACCGCGGTGGTAGGTCACCTCGAGGACCCCCTGACCGCTGCCGTCTGGGGGGCAGCGGATGATCACAACGAGGTGGGGGGCCCAGACCAGAGGCACGGGCGTCGGCGCGGCGGCGCTGAACTGGATCCCCTTGAGGTCGATCCTGGTGGCCGGGCCCGGTGCCGAGCGGAGGTCGATCTCATCGATGAACAGCGCCGCAACGATCTCCATCGCCTCACGCTAGCACTGAGGACGACCGCCGCCGCACTACGCTCTAGGGCGTGGGGGAGACGCCGACACGCGAGGCAATCATAGGAGCCACCCGCCGGCTGTTCGCCGAGAGGGGTTTCGAAGGTACCTCGCTGAACGACATCGCCGCGGTCGTCGGTGTCCGCAGACAGAGCCTGCTCCACTACTTTCCGTCCAAGGAAGCGATGTACCGCGAGGTCTTCGAACTTGCGCTGGCCGAATGGCACGACCGGGTGGAGAGCGCGATCTCCCAGACCTCCGCCGACGGTTGGGAACTGGTCGACTTCGTGCTCACCGCCGGCTTCGAGTTTTTCATGCACAACCCGGATTTTGTCAGGATCGTGCGCCGCGAGGCGTTGGCAGAGGGGGGCACAGGCCATATCGAGCTCGGCTTGGCCCTCAAGCCGCTGTTCGAGCGCGCCGCTGCGTACTTCGAGCGGGAGATGGACGCAGGCAGGTTCCGCCGCCACGACGCCGAACAACTCCTCATCACCGGTTATGGGGCGCTCCTGTCGTATTTCAGCGACGCCCCGTTCATTGCCGACCTGCTCAGGCGGGACCCGCTCGGCGACGAGGCGCTGAACGCACGCCTGCAGCATGTCAGGAACCTGTTTCGGGCCGCCCTCGAACCGAGCACCGCCTGAGCGGGCCGTCGTCACCAACCGGCACTGCGACCGCCTAGCCTTCCGGTTAGATGCGTCGCTTGATTCTTCCCGTGCTGTTGCTGGCCGTGGTCATCGCCGCCGGCGTTCTCGCCGAGCGCGCCAGCCGCTCCGCTGACCCCGGCGATGCCGTCGCGACCGGGGCGGACGATTCGCTCACCACCCCGATCATCAATGCCAGACGGGCTCCGGAATGGCTCAGGCGTCCCACCTCGAACCGAGAATTCGAGGCGGCCCTGATGAGCATCCTGGATCCCCCGGAGGTTGCTGCCGCGCGCTGTCTGCGGGTTCACCGCAACGGCATCGAGATCGCCGTCGAGGCGCCGACGCTCCGGCTGGTCCCCGCTGAGCTCCAGCGACTCGTGACCATCGCCGCGGTCGAGGGCCTCGGCGAAGACACCACGTTTGTGACCAAGGTCGTCGGAAACTCGGCGAACGAGGTCTCAGACGGCATCCTCGAGGGCGACATCTGGCTGGTCGGCGGCGGAGACCCGGTGCTGTCCACCGACCAGTACCTGACCCGCTTCAGCGATCAGAGAGCGGCAACGAGCCTGGACCAGCTGGCTGCGAACCTGGCCGCCGAGCTGCGCCGCAGAGGCATATCGGAGATCGCTGGGGGCGTGGTGGGCGACGAGTTCCGCTTCTCGCCCAGCGAAACCGACTATGTGGGCACTGTCTGGAGCGAGACCGACAACGCCGACAACGTGGTGGGTCCGTTGTCGGGCCTGTTGGTCAACGACGGGTTCATCTGGGACAGTGAGACCGCAACGGTCACCCGGTCAGAAGATCCGGCGGCGATGGCCGCGGCGACACTGAGCGACCTGCTGGTCCGGCGCGGGATCGCCTTGGGCGCTCCAGCGACCACCGGGGAACAACCCCCCTCAGCACAACAGCAACTGCTCGCCTCGATCGAGTCTCCCCCGATCGCCGAGATCGCACAGCGGGCGCTGATCGACGGAACCACCGCGGAGATGCTGTTCAAGGAGGTGGGCCGCGTCAACGGCCTGTCGTCGGCCTCCAACGATGCCGCCTTCGGGATGCTCGTCACTCTCGTTGAGCGGGGACTTCCCGTAGAGGGCAGCCTCCCCCTCGACGGCTCAGGCCTGTCCAGCGCGAACCGCGTCACCTGCGACCTGCTGATGGCGATCCTCGAGCAGCGGAGCGCCGGTGGGATCGTCGACGCGGCGCTCCACGACATCGGCGAGGGCGCGTTGGCGCCGTGCGCGCCTTCCGACGGGCCGGCGATGCGCGTCATCAGCGCAGACCGCGGACAGGTCACCGCGCTGGTCGGAGAGATGGTCGCTGACAACGGCGAGGCGATCACCTTCGTGCAGGTCGCCAACGCGGACCCCGCCGCGCCCGGTGCGCTCGGGCCATGCAACACCATCCAGACGAACCTCCTCGAGGCGGTCGCGCGCTATCCCTACGGATACGGGCCCGAACTCGACGCCATCAGCCCGCTCGCGGTGGCGCCCGCTTCCGACACAGTGGGCTGAACGTGCTCGAAATGCCGATGTTCCCCCTTGAACAGACGGTTCTGCCGAGTGCCGTGGTGCCACTGCATATATTTGAGGAGCGCTACCGGGCGCTTGCACGCCACGTGGCAGCACTCGATGAGCCCGAGTTCGGGACCACCATGATCGAACGGGGACGCGAAGTCGGCGGAGACGACCTGCGCTCTGAGGTGGGGGTCGTCGCTCGTATCGTCGGGTCACAGGAGTTGCCCGACGGCCGCTGGGGGATCGTCGCAATCGCCACGCGCCGGATCCGAGTGGACCGCTGGTTGAGAGACGATCCGTATCCCAGAGCACGGGTGACCGACTGGCCCGACTCCGACGCCGACATCGATCCGGAGAGGATCGATCAGCTGCGCGCCCTACTGAAGCGGATTTCTGACGCTGCCCGGCAGATCGCTCCCGGCCGCGGAATCGACGAGCCTGCTAAGGACACGCCCTCATTCGCTGGACCGCCCAAGCCGCGCGGCGATGCCTCAATCTGCCCGCGAGAATATAAGGACGACGCAGAACTCGTCACTCGCTGGTTGCGCGCTGCAATACGTGATGGTTCGACAGGTGCGCCGTGGGAAGGAGACTTCCCTCGTTATGTGTGGCTTCGCGTTTTAGGTCGGGGTGAGGGTTTCGAGGGCCTGCGCGGTGGTGCGGTCGCGGCGCAGCCTGGTCGCGAGCACCTGGTCGAACCCGGCGGCGGCCACTGCGGCGACGTTGGCCGCTGAGATGAGGCCCCGGTCAGCGACCACGCAGATCCTCCCGACCGCGAACCTTCTGGCGAGATCGTCGAGCACCGCCGGCAGCGTGGAGGCGTCGCTGGTGTTGCCGGCGCTGCGGGCGGCGCGTGGGCGGTCTGAGAGAGGCGAAACGGGGGTGTGGTTTCAGGATGTGGTTGCGGCGCGTAGGCTACGCACCGATGGCACAACGATTGGGACCGGGCGACTTCTACGATCTTGTCAAGGAGTACGCGCGCCAGGAACTCCTTGAACCGCTTCGACCCATCCCCCGATGGATCGCCTTCGGCGTACTCGGTTCCACTCTGTTGATGGTCGCCGGGATCTCGCTGACCATCGCGACATTGAGGGTGCTGCAAGAAGAAACCGGGACCGTCTTCAGCGGCAACCTGAGTTGGGTGCCTCACGGGATCACCCTGCTCGGCTTGATCGTGATCCTTGCGGCACTGGTTCGACAGATACGAAAGAGGACACTCTGATGTCAGATGCAGCCGCGTCGCAAGACAAGATCACTCGCGACGACATCGACGCCACCCTGCGTTCGGTGGTCGGGCAAGTCGAGCAGAAAGCCGCAGACAGCGCCCGGCGCCTGCTGCCCGCGGCAGTCGGCGCCGGGGTCGTGCTGCTCGTTATCGCCTACTTTCTGGGGCGGCGGGTCGGAACCGCCCGCTCGACGGTAGTTGAGATCCGAAGGATCTGATCCCGTGGGCCGATTCGGTTTGAGCACTCTGTTGGAGACCGTCGCGGTCAAGAGCTTTCGCAAAGGTCTGCTCGGCGGCTCCCGCTTCTGGACGACGGTCTTCGTCGCTCGCCTCGTGGGGCGATGGCTGCTGCGAGTCCTGAAAAAGGGAGACCTGCCAGTGAAGTTCTCCGAGCAGCTGGCACCGGGCGAGACGCTCGTTGTGCGCCACGTCGAGCCGAGCTGAAGCGGCCCGCCGAGTGACTGCACGCGGGCCGCTCGCCGCAGGCGAACCGGTGCTGCTGATCGACCGTAAGCAGCGCCGCTACCTCATCGACCTCGAGGCCGGAGGGGAGTTCCACTCCCACAGCGGAGTACTGAGCCACGATCAGCTCATCGGTTCCGACGAGGGCGGCCGCTTCCGGTCGACGAGGGGGATGAGCTTCATAGCGCTCAGACCGACGATCACCGACTTCGTGTTGAAGATGCCGCGCGGCGCGCAGGTCATCTATCCCAAGGACATCGGCCCGATCCTGATCCTGGCCGACGTGTTTGCTGGTGCCCGCGTGCTGGAGTCGGGCCTGGGGAGCGGAGCACTGTCCACCGCGATGCTGCGCGCGGGCGCCCACATCACCGGTTACGAGATCCGTGAGGACTTCCGCCACCGAGCAATCACCAACGTCAGCCGATTCCTCGGGCCCGGCGTGCTCGACCGCTACGACACCAGCGTCCGCGACGTCTATGAGGGCATCAGCGAAACAGGCCTCGACCGTGTGGTCCTCGACCTTCCCGAACCATGGCAGGTGGTGCCCCACGCACAGGAGGCGTTGCGTCCGGGCGGGATCTTCGTGGCCTACACGCCGAGCATGATGCAGGTCGCGCAGTTGCGCGCCTGCCTCGAGCGGTCACGGTTCGGTTTGGCCCAGACGATGGAGGTGCTCAACCGCGGCTGGCATGTCGAGGACCGGGCCGTGCGGCCCGACCATCGCATGGTCGCCCACACCGGGTTCTTGACCAGCGCCAGACTCCTGAGCGAGCAGAACCCCCGCTGAGGAGTCGAGCAGCGAAAATCAGACCTCGATGAAAATCAGACCTCGATGAATATGCACTCGCCGGGGCACTCCTCGGCGGACTCGATGGTCGCCTCCTCCTGGCCCGCTGGAACCACAGCAAGACCGTCGGGGCCACCGGGGTCTGAGAAGATCGTGTCGCCTTCCCTGACGTAGGCGAGACCGTCGTCTAGAAGCGTGAAGACGTCGGGTGCGATCTCTTCACAAAGACCGTCTCCAGTGCACAGATCCTGATCGATCCAAACCTTCATTACTCGTCGCGACCTCGTGTGTAGACGCGGGTGCAACCCGCGCTGGTGAGTTTCACTGGACAGAGCATATCGGCCCAATGCCCCGCCTTCGACCCGGATCTGCAGTATTTTTTCGAGGCGGGGCGACAGTGCTCCCGTCGACTGGCGCAGATGCAACCGCACGAGCGCCGCACCAGCGTCTAGGGTGGCGCCGAGGCGAACCAGGAGGAAGCGTGGAGAACTCAGAGCCGGAGGCTGAGACCAATCGACTCCGGATGCGCTTGGCCGAACTCGAGGACGAACTCACCGAACTGCGGCGGCAGCTCCGAGAGGCAACCCACAGCCGCGGGCCCGACGCCTACCCGCTCGATGCCTCCGGCTCGCGGGCGCGGCACGATCTGGTCGCCGGGCTCGAGGCGCGTCTGAAGAAGACCCGCTCACAGCTCGAAGCAGCCGTGTCGCACAACGAGAAGCTCGCCTACACGCTGCGCGAGGCCCGCGAGCACATCGCCAAGCTGCGCGACGAAGTCTCCAAGTTGAGCCAGCCGCCGTCGGGTTACGGGACCGTGCTCAACGTCAACGACGACGGCACCGTAGATGTGCATGCCGGTGGCCGCAAGATGCGGGTGGCGGTGAAGCCAGAACTCTCAGGGGAACTGGCCCGAGGTCAAGAAGTAGTGCTCAACGAGTCGCTCAACGTGGTCCTCGCATGCGGGCCCGACCGTTCAGGCGAGGTGGCCATCCTCAAGGAACTGCTCGACGGCGACACGCGAGCGTTGATAATCGGACGCGCCGATGAGGAGCGTGTGGTCGAGTTGGGCGACGCGGTCCGCCAAGCGCCGCTGCGCAGCGGCGACACCCTCCTCATCGATCCTCGCGCCGGCATCGTGCTGGAACGGCTGCCCCGGCCCGAAGTTGAGAATCTGATCCTCGAAGAGGTGCCAGACGTGTCCTACGCGGACGTCGGCGGGCTCGACGCGCAGATCGAGGAGATCACCGACGCGGTCGAGTTGCCGTTCGTCCACGCCGCGCTGTTCGCGGACTACGACCTCCCGGCCCCCAAGGGGATACTGCTCTACGGCCCTCCCGGCTGCGGCAAGACGCTGATCGCCAAAGCGGTCGCCAACAGTCTGGCCACCAAGGTCGCTGAAGTGTCCGGCGACAGCGAGGCACGCAGCTTCTTCTTGAACATCAAGGGCCCCGAACTGCTCAACAAGTACGTGGGCGAGACCGAGCGCCAGATCCGGCTGGTGTTCCAACGTGCCCGAGAGAAGAGCGAACAGGGCTGGCCGGTGATCGTCTTCTTCGACGAGATGGAGTCGCTGTTCCGAACCCGCGGCAGCGGTATCAGCTCCGACATCGAGTCCACAATCGTTCCCCAGCTGCTTGCCGAGATCGACGGCGTGGAGGCTCTGCGCAACGTGATCGTGATCGGCGCGTCGAACCGCGAGGACCTGATCGACCCTGCGATCCTGCGTCCCGGACGCCTCGACGTGAAGATCAAGATCGAACGCCCCGACGCCGAGGCCGCAGTGCCGATCTTCTCGCGGTACCTCACAGCCGATGTGCCCATCGACGAGGCTGCGATCGAGGCCCGGGGCGGGGGCGAGATCGACAAGGCGATCCAGGCCATGATCGAGGAGACGGTGCGCGAGATGTACAATACCGACGCCGAGAACCGGTTCTTGGAGGTCACCTACCAGAACGGCGACAAGGAGGTCATGTACTTCAAGGACTTCTCCTCTGGGGCGATGATCGAGAACGTGGTGCGTCGAGCCAAGAAGCTCGCCATCAAGCGGGAGATCTCCGGCGGCACCCGCGGAGTCCGCACAGAAGACCTGTTGGCCTCGATCCGCCAGGAGTTCAGGGAGCATGAGGACCTCCCCAACACCACCAACCCCGACGACTGGGCCAAGATCTCCGGCAAGAAGGGCGAGCCGATCGTCTATGTGCGCACGCTGGCCCACTCCAATGAAGTGAGCACGGGCGGCAAGTCGATCGACTCGGTGACGCCGGGGCAGTACCTGTAACCCCGTCCGACAGCCAAGGACCCGAACAGAAGGGAAGTGCGTGACCGTCTCCGCGAGTTCAACCCGCCTCTACCGGGAGGCGACGGCAAACGTCGAGGATGCTGCCACGGCGATCGACATGGACCAGAAGGTTCGTCGCGTCCTGCTGCGGCCGATGAACGAGCTCATCGTCAACTTCCCGATCGAGCGTGACGACGGCGAACATGTGGTTCTTCAGGGGTACCGCATCCAGCACAACAACGTGCTCGGGCCATTCAAAGGAGGAATGCGATTCCATCAGGGCATGGACCTCAACGAGTCGCGGGCGCTCGCCACCTGGATGACCTTCAAGTGCGCGCTGCTCAATCTGCCTTTCGGCGGGGCCAAGGGCGGCGTCTCCATCGACCCGAAGAGATTCAGCCACGCTGAACTTGAGAGGGTGGTCAGGCGCTTCACCCACGCGCTCGGCGAGAACATCGGTCCCGAGTTCGACATCCCCGCCCCCGACATGGGAACCGACGCCCAGACCATGGGCTGGATGATGGACACCTACCTCAACTCGCGCGGCCCGGGCGAGAGGCAGAACGCCCGCCGCGTGGTGACGGGCAAGCCTGTGGAGTTGGGAGGGAGCCTCGGCCGCGAGGCCGCGACCGGGCGCGGCGCGGCCTACGCGCTGCGCCACCTCTACGGCCAGCTCGACCGCTCCCTGCGCCACCAGAGCGCTGCCATCCAGGGATTCGGCAATGTCGGGTCGCACGCGGCCGAGGCGCTTGCCGAGCTCAACATGGACGTCGTCGCCGTAGCCGACAAGAGCGGCGCGGTCTACCACCCCGAGGGGCTCGACGTCGCAGCGCTGATGCACCACGCATCGCGTCACCGCACAATCGCGGGATTCACCGAATGCGACACGATCTCCAGCGAGGAGTTCTTCGCACTCGATGTCGATGTCCTGGTTCCCGCCGCGCTGGAATCGCAGATCACCACTGACAACGTCGGAAGCATCCGCGCCCGCACCATCGTGGAGGCGGCCAACGGCCCCGTGACCAACGAGGCCTCAGACCTTCTCGAGCAAGCCGGTGTGAACGTGATTCCAGACATCCTCGCCAACGCCGGCGGGGTGGTCGTCTCCTACTACGAGTGGGTCCAGAACAAGACGAGCAGCCGCTGGACGGCCCACGACATAGACTCCCGCCTCCGCGACGCCATCTGGGATGCCTCGGACCGCGTCGGGGCAGTCCGCAAAGTACAGGGGTGCAGTTGGCGACGTGCCGCCTACATCGAGGCTGCGACCCTGCTGCAGAAGGTCTACCGGCTGCGCGGCATATTCCCGTGAACCTCACCATCGACCTCGGGAGACTCAAGACCAACTACCGGGTCATCTGCGAGCAGCTCAACGGAGTCGAGGCCGCGGCGGTGGTGAAAGCCGACGGCTACGGCCTGGGCGCCGTCGAGGTGTCGAGAGCGCTCACAGAACAGGGTTGCCGCCGTTTCTTCGTCGCACAGCTCGCCGAGGCCGAACAGTTGCGTCAAGCTCTGGGAGACCGCCACGCTCCGCAAGGCCGTCGCTTTCCAGGAGACCGTCAAGCTCTCGAAGACATTGAGATCCAGGTGCTCAGCGGCGCGCTGGATGGCACGACCGACGACTTGATCGAGCTCTCGGTGATCCCGGTGCTCAACAGCCTCGAACAGATCGACCGCTGGGCCGGTGCCGCGAAGCAGCGTCAGCAGAAGCTGCGAGCGACGATCCACCTCGACACCGGCATGAACCGGACCGGCCTCGGCGCAAACGAGACGGCGGTGCTGCTCGACGAACCCTGGCGGCTCGACCCGCTCGAGGTGGTGCATGTGATGAGTCACCTCGCGTCGGCAGACATCGCCGACAGCCCCCAGAGCGCACAGCAGTTGAGACGGTTCGAGGCTCACCGCAGGTGCCTGTCGACGGGCACCGCGTCGCTGGCCAACTCGGCCGGGATCTTTCTGGGTCCGGCCTACCACTTCGACCTCGCCCGTCCCGGGGTCGCGCTCTACGGCGGCAACCCCTGCGCCGGCAGCGGCAACCCGATGCGTCAGGTGGTCTCAGTCACAGCGCCTATCCTGCAGGTCCGCAGTGTGGGCCCCGGCGATGCCGTCGGCTACGGCGCCACCCGCAGCTTCGACCGGCCCGGCCGGGTCGCCACGGTCCCGGTCGGCTACGCGGACGGCTACTTTCGTGCCGCCTCCAATGCCGGGGTCGCCTACCTCGGCTCAGTGCCGGTGCCGGTCGTCGGCCGCGTCTCCATGGACCTGATCACACTCGACGTCAGCGCTGTCGCCGAGTCGGAGCTCCGATGCGGCGCCGAGGTCGAACTGATCGGCGACAGGGCCCCGATCGACGAGGTCGCGCAGCGGGCCGGCACGATCCCCCACGAGGTCCTCGCCGCGCTCGGGACCAGGTACCGTCGTTGCTATGTTGACGAGCGGGGCTGTGCCGGCCAGCGGGGCTGTGTTGACCAGCGGGGCTGTGCCGGCCAGCGGGGCTGTGCCTGCCAGCGGGCCGAATAGGAGGCGGGACCGGTAGGGTCGGCTCAATGTCGATACCAAAGACCATCGGCATCGAGACCGAATACGGGATAGTCCACCGCTGCAGCGGCGACCCCAACCCGATCGCGGCCTCCTCGGTGCTCATCAACGCCTACCTCCGCGACGCGGGATACCGCAGCGAAGGCGGCAGCGACACAGTCCACTGGGACTTCACCGATGAGACGCCGGGTCTAGATGCCAGGGGCTGCGCCTCGACCGCCTCAATGCCTCCCGACGTCGAGACCCACCTTGTCAACGCGGTGCTGACCAACGGCGCCCGCTACTACGTCGACCATGCCCACCCCGAGATCTCCACACCCGAATGTGCAGACGCCCGCAGTGCGGTCCTGTATGACCGGGCCGCCGAGTTGATCGCCCAACGCTCGATGGCCGCGGCCAAGGCGATCCTGCCACCCGACCAGGAGATCGTGCTCTACAAGAACAACAGCGACGGGAAGGGCAACAGCTACGGCTGCCATGAGAACTATCTGGTCGACCGGGCAACCCCCTTCGGGCGCATCGTGAGCGGCTGCACCAGCCATTTCACAACCCGGCAGATCTTCACTGGAGCGGGCAAGGTCGGTTCCGAGGCGCCCGGCCAGAGCACCGACGAAGTGCCCTACCAACTCACCCAGCGCGCCGACTTCTTCGAGGAGGAGGTCGGCCTGGAGACCACCTTGAAGCGCCCGATCATCAACACCCGCGATGAGCCCCACGCTGATGCCCGCAAGTACCGTCGACTCCATGTGATCGTGGGCGACTCGAACCCCTCACAGGTGTCGACGTTCCTCAAGGTCGGTACCACCGCCCTGGTGCTGGCCCTGATTGAAGACGACGCTTTCGGCCGTGAGTTCCTCTTCGCTGCTCCGGTGGCCGCGATCCGCGCGGTGTCTCACGATCCAACCCTCTCTACGCCCCTCGAGTTGGTCAACGGCAAGACCGCGACCGCGCTGGAGATCCAATGGGAACTCCATGGACAGTGCCGCAAGTACGTGGAGACCAACGGTTCGGACAATCTTGGTGGAACGGTCGCCACGGAGGTCCTCGACCGCTGGGAGTCCGTGCTCGCAGGTCTCGAAGTCGACCCCATGAGCCTCGCATCGCAACTGGACTGGGTCGCAAAGTACCGTCTCATCGAGGGTTACCGGGAACGCCACGGGCTCGACTGGGGGAATCCCCGGCTGCGGGCGCTCGACATCCAGTACCACGACATGCGCCCGGAGCGCTCCCTGGCCGCGCGGGTCGGTTTGGAGACGATCGTCGATGACTCCCAGGCGGTCACGGCGATGAGCGAACCGCCGGTCGACACCCGCGCCTATTTCCGCGGCCGCTGCCTCCAGCAGTTCTCCGCTGCTGTGGTGGCCGCCAACTGGGACTCGCTCGTCTTCGACGTGGGCTCAGACGCCCTCCGCAGGGTGCCGATGATGGAACCGTTGCGCGGTACCGAGGCCCATGTGGGTAGCTTGTTCGAAGACTGCGACTCAGCCACGGAGCTCCTCCGGCGGTTGGGGTCCTGATGAAGGGAGATGTGAATGGCTGAACGCGAACAGAGGCGCAAGCCTGCGCCGGTCGAACGCGAACCTGCCGAGCAGGCATCACCCGCCGCGACCGAACGGAGCGAGGAGATCAAGGCGGAGCTCGACGACCTTCTCAACGAGATAGACGAGGTGCTCGAGTCCAATGCCGAGGACTTCGTGAAGAGCTACATCCAAAAGGGCGGCCAGTGAGGCGTCCAAGCTCTGCGACGCAGCCCAGCAGGCGATTCGGGGTCTCGACGAACTGGAGCAGCGCAAGGTGAACCTGCCGCTGTTTCGACCACCCGACGATCCCGGCCCCAACTTCGCGGAACTGCTGAGGCGGAGCGGCTTCGAGAACCAGGCTTCGACCGGAGGCTCCTGCGCGGATGCCAAGATCCCAGCTGTGGACTATCGGCACGGCACCACCTGTGTTGCGCTGCGCTACACCGACGGTGTGCTGCTCGCAGGTGATCGCCGGGCCACCTCGGGGAACCTGATCAGCCATCGCAGCATCGAGAAGGTCTTTGCGGCCGACCGGCACAGCGGAGTCGCCATCGCCGGCGCAGCGGGCCCGGCCGTCGAGATGGTGCGGCTGTTCCAGCTGCAGCTGGAACATTATGAGAAGGTCGAGGGTGAGGCGTTGAGCCTTGAGGGCAAGGCCAACCAACTCGGGCAGATGGTCCGCCAAAACCTGCCCGCAGCGATGCAGGGACTGGTGGTCGTTCCGATCTTCGCTGGCTACGACGTGAAACTCAACGAGGGGCGCCTGTTCGAGTATGACGTGACCGGCGGACGCTACGAGGAGGCCGAGCATGCCTGCACAGGCTCGGGCAGCCTTCACGCAGGAACCGTGTTGAAGTTGGGGTATCGAGCCGAAATGGACTCAGGCGCCGTGACCGACCTGGCCATCGCCGCGCTCTTCGAGGCTGCCGACGAAGACTCCGCGACAGGGGGCCCCGATCCGATCCGGGGCATCTATCCGATGGTCGCCACGATCACCGCGCAGGGTTATCGGCGCCTCGACGATGACGAACTGGCCGAACGTACCGACGCGCTGATCGCGCGTCGCCGAGCGCAGTGAGGGACCCGTCATGAACATGCCCTTCTATGTGGCCCCCGAACAGATCATGAAGGACCGTGCCGACTACGCGCGCAAGGGCATCGCCCGCGGCCGCAGCCTCATCGCCTTCTGCTTCGTCGACGGTATTGCCATCTGTGCCGAGAACAAGTCCTCGACGCTGCGCAAGGTCAGCGAGATCTACGATCGGATCGCCTTCGCCGGGGTCGGCAAGTACAACGAGTTCGACCAGCTGCGGATAGCTGGCGTGCGCCACGCAGACCTGAAGGGATACGCGTTCAGCCGCGGCGACGTCGATGCGCGCAGCCTCGCCAACCAGTACGCCCAGATCCTCGGCCAGATCTTCACTCACGAGATGAAACCGATGGAGGTGGAGATCCTCGTGGCCGAGATAGACGAGGACGACGGCGGCGGTGACCAGCTGTTCCACATCCTCTACGACGGAACAGTGGTGGACGAGGATATGTCGGTGGTGCTCGGCGGCGAGACCGAGGCCATCTCGGACCGCTTCGGCGAACTCGCCGAGGCACCGGAGCTCGCCGACGGCCTGCGCCGTGCCGTCTCGGCGCTCAGCGGTCCCGACCGAGCCCTGGGTCCCGCCGAACTGGAGATCGCGGTGCTCCAGCGAGACACCGGGCGAAGGGCCTTCCGCCGGCTTGACGATGCGGAGGTGGCGAGCCTTGTCGAGCACTGACCTGCCGCTGGCGCAAGCCGGGGTCTAGGTTGTTCGGAGTGCAGCGCCGCATCTTTGGGATCGAGAACGAGTACGGCGTGACCTGCACACTGCGCGGCCAGCGGCGCCTCAGCCCCGACGAGGTGGCGCGCTACCTGTTCCGGCGGGTCGTGTCCTGGGGACGCTCGAGCAATGTCTTCTTAGGGAACGGGGCGCGCCTGTACCTCGACGTCGGCAGCCATCCCGAATACGCCACCCCCGAGTGCGACTCGGTCCGCGACCTGACCGCCCACGACAAGGCCGGGGAGCGCATCCTGGAGCAGCTCCTGATGAGCGCCGAGGAACGGCTGTCTGAAGAGGGCATCCACGGTGACATCTATCTGTTCAAGAACAACACCGACTCTGCTGGCAACAGTTACGGCTGTCACGAGAACTACTGCATCACCCGCAGCGACGACCTGACCGCCTACAGCGAGGTGCTGATCCCGTTTCTGGTGAGCCGCCAGATCTATGCCGGAGCAGGCAAGATCCTCCAGACCGCGCGGGGTGCGAGGTACTGCGTGAGCCAGCGGGCCGAGCACATCTGGGAGGGGGTGTCCTCCGCGACCACCCGCTCGCGGCCGATCATCAACACCCGCGACGAACCGCACGCAGACGCTGAGCGGTACCGTCGGCTGCACGTGATCGTGGGCGACTCGAACATGAGCGAGTACACCACCTTCTTGAAGGTCGGGGCCGCCTCGTTGATGCTGCGGATGCTAGAGGAGCCCAATGTGGTGCTGCGCGCCATGACACTCGAGAACCCCATCCGCGCCATCCGCGAGATCAGCCACGACATGACCTGTCGGCGACGCATCCGCCTCGCCAACGGGCGGGAGGTCTCCGCCCTCGACATCCAGAGCGAGTACCTGCAACGAGCCATCCGCTTCGCCGACCACCATGATCTCAGCGAGCAGGAGCAACTCGCGCTCACAATGTGGGAGCACTGCCTCTCGGCGATCGAGGACGACCCGCTGACGCTGGACCGAGAGGTCGACTGGGTCATCAAGTACAAGTTGATCGAGGGCTACCGGGCCCGCAAGCAGCTCGAACTGTCCGATCCCAAGGTGGCTCTGCTCGACCTCCAGTACCACGACGTGAACCGCGACCGCGGGCTCTACTACCGCATGCAGAAACGCCGGATGGTCGAGCGCATAGTCACCGACAGACAGATCTCCCAAGCCGTCGAGAATCCTCCGGAGACGACCCGGGCACGCCTGCGCGGCGAGTTCATCCGCAGGGCCAAGGAGCAGAGGCGAGACTATACAGTCGACTGGGTACACCTGAAGCTGAACGATCAAGCACAGCGGACCGTGCTGTGCAAAGACCCCTTCAAAGCCCAAGACGACCGTGTTGACAAGCTGATCGCTTCGTTGTAGGAGACAGAACCCAGCGCCAATGGACAAACTCGAACGCCTCCTGAACCTGACCGCAGCGCTCCTCGACACCGACCGGTTCCTCTCCGCGGAGGAGCTGCGCCGACGGATCGGCGGCTACCCGCAAGCCAAAGCATCGTTTCGACGGACCTTCGAGCGTGACAAGGAAGACCTTCGCAACATGGGCATACCGCTGCGGGTTGAGAGCATTGCGGGGTCCGATCCCCCGATCGACGGTTACCGGATCCTCCGCTCCGAATACGCCGGGCGGGACCTGCGACTCGAACCCGACGAGTTGGCGGCGCTGCACCTCGCAACCAGCATCGTCCGGCTCGACGGCGGCGAGACGGGCCTGCACAAACTCGGTGGCGCTTCAAGCAGCGTCGAAGCCGCCGAAGTCGGCCATGTTCCCTTCAACGACAACCTGGCGACGCTGATCGCCGCGGCCGCCGAGCGTCGGGCGGTCGGGTTCAGCTACGGAGGCGTTGCGCGCCAGGTCGAACCGTGGCGCCTGTCGTTCTCGCGGGGGCACTGGTACCTGGCGGGCTGGGACCGGCGACGTGACGATCAGCGCCTCTACCGGACCGACCGGATCAGCGGCGCGGTCGAACCGCTCGACGGCGCCGTGCAACCGCTGGGCACGCCGACCGACCCGACCAGGCTGAAGGGTTGGGAACTGGGCGATGAACGTCCCGTCACTGTGCGGGTGGCCGTCGATGAAGACCAGGCCGCCTATCTGCACCATCTGCTCGGCGAGGATGCCGAGCCGCACGACGAAACCGGAACTCCGACTGGGGTTGTCACCTTCGAGGTGCGCAACCGCGAAGGTTTCCGGTCGTTCATCCTCACCTTCCTTGAACACGCCGAGGTGTTGGCGCCGCAACAGGCCAGAGACGACATAGTCGACTGGCTCGAGGCGCTCACATGAGCCCTAGGCTGACTGCCGCTGAACGGATGACCCGGCTCTTGGCGGTGATCCCCTGGGTCGTTCAGCAGCAGGGCGCTCCCATCGACGAGATAGTCGCCCGTTTCGACTACCCGAGGTCGCAGCTCGTTGAAGACCTCACCGGGGTCGTGTTCTTCGTCGGCGTGCATCCGTTCACACCGGACTCGATGATCGAGGTCGACATCTCCGACGACGAGGTGCAGATCAGCTACGCGGACTGGTTCTCGCGACCGCTGCGCCTCACCGGAAGCGAGGGGGCGCGCCTGCTGACCGCCGCACACTCGCTGCTCGGCGATCAATCCTGGGCGGGCGGGGACGACGAGGAGGCCGGCCCGCTGCTGCGGGCGCTCACCAAGCTGTCCATGGCGCTGGGCGAGGCGGCCGAGGGGGCTGTGGAGGTGCGGCTCGGCGATGCCGGCCGCGAGACGCTGGTGCCTCTGAGGTCGGCTGTCAGCCGACAAGAGCAGGTCGACATCGAGTACTACACCTACGGGCGCGACGAGCTCACTCAACGCATCGTCGAGCCGTCGAGGGTGTTCAGCGACAACGGCAACTGGTACCTCGACGCCTGGTGTCAGCGGGCCGGAGCGCAACGGGTGTTCCGCGTGGACCGGATCCGTTCAGTCCGACTCACCGGCGACGTTGTCGAGCAGCGGCCGACCGACCCGGCGGGGACCTTCACCCCCGGCGAGAACGATCCGCGGGTGGTGCTGCGCCTGCACCCTGACAGTGCCTGGGTTGCCGAGCAGTACCCGACGGAGTCGGCAAAGACCGACGAGGCCAGCTACTCGACTGTCAGCATGGCCGTGTCGTCCGTCGGCTGGCTGGAGCGCCTGATGCTGCGACTCGGACCTTCAGCGGAGATCGTCGCGATCGACGCGCCGTTGTCGCCCGATCTCGTTTCTGAGGCCGCGAACCGGGTCTTGGAGCGCTACCGCTGAGGGCTGCCGCTTCGAGGCGGTCCCACGGCTTCGGTTCAGCACGGCGGTATCGTCGTGGGTTGTGAGTGACTTCGGGGTTCCGCCCACGTCAGCAGCCGGGCGCACCGGCGCCGACGACGTACCAACATTGAGCGGGCTGTCCGACGACTCCTCTGACCCGCGCTGGGCCGAGCTCGACGATGGTCACGATGCCGACGGGACGCAGGCGCTGCCGGGCGAGGCCCAGCCCCCACCTCAGCTTGCTCGAACAATGGTCGAATGGGTTGTCGTGGCCGGCTTCGCGCTGGCTCTGGCGTTGTTGATCCGGACGTTCCTGGTACAGGCCTACTACATTCCGTCGAGTTCCATGGCAGACACGCTCCATGAGGATGACCGGGTGATGGTCAATAAGCTCAGCTACCGCTTCGGCGAGGTCGGGCGCGGCGACGTGATCGTCTTCTCCAAGCCCGACAATGCGCCCGGTGTGATCAACGATTTCATCAAGCGGGTCATCGCCCTGCCCGGCGAGACCATCTCATTCGCCGCTGGCCAGGTCCTTATCGACGGTGAGTTGCAAACCGAGCCGTACGTGGGCAGCAACCTGACGTTCGCCAACGGGCAGTTGCTTAACTGCGCCAACAATCCGCCCGCGGCAGACCGCTGCCTCGTGCCGGAGGGGATGGTGTTCGTGATGGGCGACAACCGCGAGGGCAGCACTGATTCCCGTGTCTTCGGCCCGATCGACATCGACTCGATCGTCGGTCGGGCCTTCATCAAGCTCTGGCCCCTCGGAGACATAGGTTTCTTGTGACCCGAGGTTTCTTGGTGACCCGGGCTTCAGGTGACCCCAGGCTTCTTGTGACCCCAGGCTTCAGGTGAGCGGGCACGGTGCCGTTCAGGCGAAAGTTGCCGCCACTGCCACCATTCGCTCCACGTCGTCGCTGTAGACCGCGTCGACTCCCATGTCGATGAGCGACGCCAGCTGGCGTTCGTGCTGTGCGTCCCAAGCAAAGGCGAGCACCTTGAACCGGTGGAAGAGCACAACCAGTCCAGCGGTCCATTCACCTTGGCGCAGGTTGACTGCGTCGACGCCCGCGGAACTGAGTTCGGCGGCGCGACGTTCGGGGCCGTGCGGCAGCCGTCTGGTGGCGGTCGAGTTGACGAGGCGCACGTCAGGAGCGGCTCGGCGCCACTGCGACAACAGTTCAAGGTCAGAGTGGCAGATCCACAACCGCTGCTGCGCGCCGAACTCCCGAGCTGTGGAAACGGTCGGAGTGAAAGCTGCCGGGTCCTTCAGGTCGAGGCTCAGCGGAAGGTCAGTGCCCACACAGTCGTAGAACTCGCCCAGGGTGGGGATGTGTGCGGCCAAATCGGCTCTGGCGGTGTCTCTGATCCACTTTCGGGGGAACCTTCGGTGGCAACCGTCGTGGTCCAACACGACCTGGCCGTCGCGGCTCAGCCAGGCATCGCTCTCGAGTCCGGTCGCGCCGAGCTGCGCGGCGCGACTGAACGCGGCAAGCGTGTTCTCCCTCTCCATGGTTTTCGCCCCCCGGTGCGCGAAGAGGATCGCCGGGTCTCCCAGGGGCGCATAACGCGTCTTCACGTCTGCCAGTATGCGCGCGCAGCCACTGAGAACCACGACAGCGACTGCGATACGCTCGCCCCATGAGTTGGAGCTTGATGCTGGTGGCCGCTTGCTACGGGTACGGGTGCAGGCATCGACGCGTTCGGCTCGCCCCATGAGTTGGAACTTGATGCTGGTGGCCGCTTGCTACGGGTACGGGTGCGGGCATCGTCGCGTTCGGCTCGCCCCATGAGTTGGAGCTTGATGCTGGTGGCCGCAGCAGTGATCGTGTCTGTGGTGGTGCTGGCAGTCTCACTGCAAAGGGTCGCCACCGAGATGGCACTGTTGCGCCACTCGATGCGGCGCGCCCGCGCGGCGGGAGTGGCCAACGACGACCTGGCGCATCTCAGCGGTGCCTTGGCTGCTCGAATGCAGCGACTCGAAGCCGCCGCGACGCTCCGGCGGCTCCGTTCGCGGCGCGGATACGCGGCTCGCTAGGCTCTGTGCATGGGAAATCTGGGCGGTATGGAAGTGGTCGTCATCCTGCTGGTGGCGCTGGTGGTGCTCGGACCCAAGAAACTGCCAGAAGCCGCTCGTCAGGTCGGGCGGGCGCTCACCGAGTTGAAGCGGATCTCCGGCGGATTCCAAAAGGAGATGCGCGAAGCGATGCAGGACCCGATCGTTGAAGCCGAGGCCCGGGCCAAGGGCGCGCGCGTGGTCGCTTCGGAATCGGTCGCCACACCAGCCGACACCGCCGCCGCAGACGACTCCAACGCCGTCCCCGACACGGCAACAGCCGACACAGCAACCGATAACACGGCAGCAGTTGACACGGCAACCGGCGACACGGCAACCGGCGACACGGCAACCGGCGACACGGCAACCGGCGACACGGCAACCGGCGACGCAGCAGCCGGCGACGCAGCAGCCGACAGCACTGAAGCCGCGACCGAGGCCAACGCTCAAGCGTCCACTTCATGAGCACAACAGAAGAAGCACCGATGACGCTCATGGAGCACCTGACGGAGCTCCGCCGCCGGATCGTCATCTCGCTCATCGCCATCGCCGTCGGCGCCGTCGCCTGCTGGATCGCCTATCCGTGGATCCTAGACTTCCTGCTCGAACCGTACTGTCGCTCGCTGCCTGAGGCTGATCGCAGCGCAACCGAAGTGTTCGGCTCGGGATGCCAACTGTATGCCCGCAATCCCTTCGAGCCTTTCAGTGTGCGAATCTCGGTCGCCGGATACGGCGGGTTCATCGCCGCGATCCCCGTGCTGTTGTGGCAGACCTGGCGGTTCGTGGCCCCGGGACTGTTCTCGCACGAGAAACGATTCGCCGTCGCCTTCATGGTCAGTGGCGTGGCGCTCTTCTTCGCGGGCACGGGCCTCGCCTACTGGACCATCCCGCGGGCTCTCGAGTTTCTCTCCGAGTTGGGCGGCGAAGACCTCGTCGAATGGTACGCACCCAATGAGTACCTGGGCTTCGTGATCAAGATGATCCTGGCGTTCGGGATAGGGTTCGAGTTCCCGATCATCCTGATCTTCCTGCAGGTGCTCGACATCGTCGACAACCAGACGCTGCGCCGCGGTCGGCGCTATGCCGTCGTCGGCATCGTCGTGCTCGTGGCGATCATCACGCCCAGCGGAGACCCGTTCACCCTCGGCGTGCTGTCTGTACCCATGTACATCTTCTATGAGATCGCCATCCTGTTCGGTCGGTTGCGGAATCGAAGAGCCGCCAAGCGGGCCGCGCCGCAGTGAGCATTCGCAAGGGGACCGACTGGGGGAGACCCGGGGCGGTTCCCGACGGTGCCATCTTCGTCAACAACGATGCCGAGGCCAATGAAGCAGTCAGCGTTTCACGACGGGCGCGCCGGCCCGTTCCGCCGTTGTGCCTGCTCGGCGGTGACTTGGCGCGCACGCTCGGCGTTGCCGACAACGAGGGTTCGTTGCGGGCGGGGGAGGGGACCCACCTGAAGATCGATTTGGGGATGGCGCTGGTTGACGGACGTCTGGTCTGGTTCGTGTCGCATCTGCTGGCACGCCGCTGGTGGTGGCGGGGCCCGATCGTGGTCGCCGCCAACGCGGCATTCATCGGTGACTACAACGTCGCTCCCAAAGCGCACCCCGGTGACGGCCGACTCGACCTCATCGAGGCCGACCCGAGTTTCTCCGAGCGCCTCAAGGCCCGCTCCAGACTGCGCTCAGGCACCCATGTGCCCCACCCGCAGATCAAGGTCCGCCGCTGCCGCGCGGCCCAACTGGAACTCACGAGGCCAACGCCGGTGGTTCTCGACGGAATCAGCATCGGCAATGCCCAGACCCTGAGCATCCGAGTCGAGCCCGAAGCCCTCGACATCTGGATCTGAACCCGAAATGCTCCACACCCACCAAAGCCAAGAATCCCGGTAGATTTGGTTTCGCGTTTCATCTGAGCTTAGTTTTGATGCAGGTTTCGAGCGGTTGTTCTTCAATCGTGCAATGGTGTGTTGCTTTGAACGTTTCGGCGATTTCCGCGATTGTTGCCAACTGTTGACCTGCACCTAGCACCGTGTTGATGTCGGCAATTGTGCCGATCGTTTTCATGAGGGTAGGCGCGAATTTGATTTCCCTGAAAGCGCCAAGATACGAAAGACCTAGACCAAAAACCAATTCAACTGAGCCCGGTGTCAACGCTTCGATGATATTGAGCCAGGTTTTCTTTAGCGCACAACCGATTTCTGTCGCCTCGTTAACGGTGCCATGTATTGATATTGACGGATCTAAGAGCTTATCGACAAAGTCGTTTAGTGCGTTTTCGTCTCGAAAAGGACAGGTTCCAAGATCAGCCTTTAGCTCTTGCTTGAGTTTGGCCATATACTGCTCGGCCGCATATTCATATTCAGTCTTGCCGTCGTAGATGCATGCGTCATTGCCCTTCATGGCCTCAGAGCAGGTTACATCATCGCCGAAACCCAATCGAGCTTTGCCGCGAACCTCTACGTAACCGGAAATCCTGGCATCGCCTGACACTTCGGCATCTCCGTGAACTTTGGCATCGCCGTAGACCCTGGCGTCACCTGACACTTCGGCGTCGCCGTGAACTCTGGCGTCGCCGTAGACCCTGGCCTTGCCTGACACTTCGGCGTTGCCATAAACCCAAGCGTCATCGTAAACCTGGGCTTGGCCGTAGATTAATGCACGGCCAAAAACTATCGCGTTGCCGGTAGCGAGGGCATTGTCTTTAAGCAGCGCATTGATCAACACCCTGGCTCTTTTGCCAATAACCGCGTTCTTCTCCACCCACGCGCACCCGAACTGCGAAAGGCTGAGGTCGCCAGCCACCTTCCCGCCCTCTTCGCCAACTTGAACTTGTTCCCCCCACCGCGGGATCGAAAAGCTTCGAAGCGCATGCACACGCTTATTTAGACCATGCCGTCTTATTTCGTATTTGTCAACTGACTCGCCTTCTTTGGCAGCACACACAACAACAGGCCGAGGTTTGGCCACATCAACGAAAATCGGGTCAACCCCCCATTTGTTGTATTCACCGTCGCTGCTCAACAATGTGTGCCTCACCCACGTACCACCATCATCGCGACCAGTCACCGTAAAAGACTGCGCCGTGTCCCAATTGCTCGGCGTGAACGTAAGCGCCGACGGCGCGACCGTCGCAACCTCCGAAGAATCGCTCTCAGCGGTGATCGTCACCATCGAAGTCGGCTCCGAACTCAACAACACCGAATACGACGCTGACTCTGACGATAAAACAGTCACGGTTTCCAAACCATAGTCGCTGTCGTCGAGTATCCGCACCCGAGCATCATCATTATCGGTGATCGTCACTGACACCCCGGGGGCCACCGAATCGCCACTCACTGCACCCAACGTGAACGTCTCGCTGCCCTCAGCAATATCGTCGTCGGTGATAATCAACGTTGCCGCAACCGACAAAGAACCCGCACCCACCACCGCAGTAAACACCGCTGGCACCGTGAAATCAACGCCGCCGACAGCCGTTCCACCCGAAGCGGTGAACGTAACCGTCGTGGCAGTTTCCACAGGACTGTCAAACGCCGCCGTCACCGTCACAGCCCCGGCATCCTCAGCAACCGTAGTCCTAGTCAACGACACAGCCAATGCAGCCGGCACCGATTCCTCCACCGGCACCACCACCGGTTCCTCAACCGGCACCACCACCGGACCAACCGACCCGCCAAGCCAGTTGGACCTCACAGCATCCACATCCAACCCGCTCACCGTCACATACGCGCCGTTACCCGTCAACCTCGCAAAATTCAAGAAACAAGGCCCGTTGAGCGACGCTGAACCGCTCTGGTCAACTGCAACCGAGAATGTCCAAAACGTCGAGGGCCCGACATCGCCCCAGCCATCGTGAGCGCAAGATACCGTGTAGGTGCCCGCGTCGAAGCCGCTCAACTCGATATTGATGTAGCGGCATGTCGGCGTGTTCGCCGCGCACGCCACGCCCTGCCCGGAACCAACCGCAGACGGGCCCAAACCGCCCCTAGCAACAACAACGACCGGTCCACCACTAGTCGCATCAACCTCCCCAGAGCGATGTTTGCCCCAGCAGGTGACTGTGTTGTCAATCTTGATCCCACACGAATACCCGTAAGCAGCGGTGACCGTTGTAAATTTGCTGTCAGGCGGATCGGCCTGCCCAAATTCGTTGTAGCCCCAGCAAGTGACAGTGTTATCAGTCTTGATCCCACACGAATGGCTGCCGCCAGCGGAGACAGTTCTGAACGCACCGGTCGGCCGACGGTCGTTGTAGCCCCAGCAAGTGACAGTGTTATCAGTCTTGACCCCACACGAATGCCGGTTGCCGGCGGAGACAGTACTGAAATCGCCAACAGGCGCATCGATCCACCCATAGTATTTGTTGCCCCAGCAGATGATCGTGTTGTCGGTCTTGACCCCACACGAATGTCGGTTGCCGGCGGAGATATTTCTGAATTCACCGGCAGGCGGGTCGGTCTGTCCAAGATTACTGTAGCCCCAGCAAGTGACAGTGTTATCAGTTTTCAGCCCACACGAATACCAGTAACCGGCGGTGACCGTTGTAAATTCACCGTCAGGCGGATCGGCCTGCCCAAATTTGTTGTAGCCCCAGCAGATGATCGTGTTGTCGGTCTTGACCCCACACGAATGCCCGTTGCCGGTAGAGACCGTCGTAAATTCACCAGCAGGCGGATCGGCCTGTCCATGGTCGTTGTTGCCCCAGCAGATGATCGTGTTGTCGGTCTTGACCCCACACGAATACCCGATGCCGGCGGAGAAGTTCTTGAACCTACTGCCGGGCGCGTTGGCCCGGCCATCTTCGTTGTAGCCCCAGCAGATGATCGTGTTGTCGGTCTTGAGCCCACACGAATGCCGGTTACCGGTAGAGACCGTCGTAAATTCCCCGTCAGGCGCGTCGGTCCGCCCACCTCCGGCTGCGTCCCAGCAGACGACCGTGTTGTCAGTCTTGACGCCACACGGAGCCGAGTCGCCGACGGAGACAGTTCTGAACGCACCCGCAGGCGGGTCGACCTGCCCATAATAGTTACCCCAGCAAGTGATAGTGTTATCAGTTTTCACCCCACACGAATACCCGATGCCAGCGGAGACCGCCGCAAATTCACTGCCGGGCGCGTCGGCTTCCCCAAAACTGTTGCCGCCCCAGCAAGTGACAGTGTTATCGGTCTTGATGCCACACGAATGCCTGCGACTGGCGGAGACAGTTCTGAATTCACCAGCGGGCGCGTCGGTTCGTTGGTTGTCGCCCCAGCAGATGATCGTGTTGTCGGTCTGGACCCCACACGAATGCCAGAGGCCGACGGAGACCGTCGTAAATTCACCAGCAGGAGCGTTGGCCTGCCCATTTTCGTTGTAGCCCCAGCAGATGATCGTGTTGTCGGTCTTGACACCACACGAATGCCACTCGCCGGCGGAGACCGTCGTAAATTCGCCGTCAGGCGCGTTGGCCCGGCCGTCTTCGTTGTAGCCCCAGCAGATCATCGTGTTGTCGGTCTTGACACCACACGAGTGGCGGAGCCCGGCGGAGACCGTCGTAAATTCGCCGTCGGAGGTGTCGGTTTGCTCATCGGAGGTCACGGTGACGACTTCGCCTGACACGCCGGTTTGCTGATCGGTGGGGACGGTTTCGACTTCGCCGTCGGACGTGTTGGGGGGCTGCAATACGTCGGAACCCCAGCAGGTGATGGTGGCATCAGTCCTAACCCCACACGAAAGGTCTCCGCCCGCGGAGACAGTTCTGAACTCACCAGCAGGCGCGTCGGTCTGCCCATCTCTGTTGTCGCCCCAGCAGGTGACGGTAGCGTCCGTTTTGAGCCCACACGAATGTGACCGACCGGCGGAGACGGCGTCGAACGTTCCGTCGGGCGCGTCGGCCTGCCCAAATTCGTTGTTGCCCCAGCACGTGACGGTTGCGTCCGTTTTGAGCCCACACGAATGTGAGGCACCGTCTCCCCACTCAGAACCCTGCACAAAACCTGTGCCCTCCGGGCCAGCAGAGACGGCGCTGAAAGTTCCGTCGGGCGCGTCGGCCTGCCCAAATTCGTTGTTGCCCCAGCAGGTGATCGTGTTGTCAGTCTTGACCCCACACGAGTGCCCGTTGCCGGCGGAGACGGTTATGAATTCTCCGTCGGGCGCGTCAGCCTCCCCCCACCAGTTGCGGCCCCAGCAGGCGACTGTGGCATCGCGTTTGGCCCCACACCCGTACTCGAGGCCAGCGGAGACAGTTTTGAATTCGCCGTCGGGGGCATGCGCACCGTTGGAAATCCCCCAGCAGATGACGGTGTTGTCAGTTTGGACCCCACACGAAAGGTGGCCACCAGCAGAGACCGTTTTGAACTCACCAGTAGGCGCGGCAACCGCCGAACTGGATCCGTTGCTGCCCCAGCAGACGACAGTGTTATCAGTCTTGACCCCACACGCATGGCTGCCGCCTACCGAGACGGCGCTGAAAGCTCCGCTGGGCGCTTGCCCCCACCTCATGAAACCCCAGCAGATGACAGTGTTGTCAGTCTTGACCCCACACGAATGGTATGCACCGACCGAGACGGTCTTGAATTCACTGTAGGGCGCGAAGGTTTCCCCAAATGAGTCGGAGCCCCAGCAAGTCACAGTCTTGTCAGTCTTGACTCCGCACGCATGGCTGCCGCCTACCGAGACGGCGCTGAAAACTCCGCTGGGCCCGTACAAGGTGTAGTAATCGTGCCCCTCTTCCCACCCATGGCTCCAGCAGGTGACGGTAGCGTCCGTTTTGAGCCCACACGAATCTGACCCACCGACGGAGACGGTGTCGAACGTTCCGTCGGGCGCGTCGGCCTGCCCATCTCCGCTGTTGCTCCAGCATGCGACGGTGTTGTCAGTCTTGACCCCACACGAATGCAACCGACCGGCGGAGACGGTGTCGAAAGTTCCGTCGGGCGCGTCGGCCAACCCGAATCCGTTGTTCCCCCAGCAGATCACGGTGTTGTCAGTCTTGACCCCACACGAATGCTCGTCGCCGGCGGAGACAGTTCTGAACGCACTGGTAGGCGCGTCGGCCTGCCGGTAATCGTTGTTCCCCCAGCAGATCACGGTGTTGTCGGTCTTGACACCGCACGTATGCTCGTCGCCGGCGGAAACTGTCGTAAATTCACCGTCAGGCGGATCGGCGCGCCCATCTCCGTTGTAGCCCCAGCAGGTGACGGTGTTGTCAGTCTTGATGCCACACGAATGCGAGCCGCCGACGGAGACGGATGTGAACTCACCGCCGGGCGAGTCGGCCTGCTCATCGGTGGTGACCGTTTCGACTTCGTTGCCGGACGTGTTGGTTTGTTCGTCGGTGGGGACGGATTCGTCGCCGCATTGGGGGGAGGATGGGTCGATGGTGACTGCGGGTTTGTTTTGGTATCGCCACAAGAACGTGACGAGCTGCGCCCTCGTCAACTCCAGGTCAGGCGAGAACGTAGTTGGTGACGTGCCGGTGGTGATTCCACGGTCAGCAGCCCAAGAGACGCTGCCTTGTTGCCAGGTTGCTTTTACGTCGTCGAATCCGTGGTCTGGTGCTGGCGGTTGGTCAGCCAGACGCCACAGGAATGTGACGAGCTGGACGCGGGTCAACGGCGTGTCAGGACCGAAAGTTGTTGGTGTCGTGCCGGTGGTGATGTTGTTGTGAACCATCCACGATACTGCCGCGTTCTGGGTTTCGGCGGTGACATCACCGAAGCCGTGATCGGGCGCGGTTGGCCGGTTCTCCATGTTCCAGAAATAGACTGAAGCTTCACCGCGGGTGACGACCGCGTCGGGTCTGAAGCAGTTCCCGTCGATACCTGTGATGTCGTTGTCGGCAGACCATTGCACAGGCTCGGTGTAATACTGGCCGTCGGCGACATCGCCGTACCCGGCTACCGCCCCTGCCGGTGACGCTGATGTCAGCAGCGAAACCACCACAACACACCACAACGACACCCACCGGCGGCTGTTGCACCGCTTAGACGAGTCAACCACAAAACGCTTCAGCGGGGGGGGGGGGGGGTTGATGTGAAAGTTCAAGACAGCTCCTCCAGCGAACAAAGACCGCAGCCGCGGCCACCGGCACGCTACGACACACGACCGACGAACGCAACTCCAACAATTCCGAAGGCTTGACACGTCTCGGGGTCGGTGGGATGCGGTTGTCCGGGGCGGGTCGGGTGCGGAACTGTCGGAGCCGGTGCTTGACCTCGAAGGGCCGTGCCGGTCCGCGTTGGATGCGGCGCGGTGCCGCCGAGCAGGTCGCGGACCCGTTCCATAACCTGCAAGAACGCGAAACGAGGCAAAATGAGCCTGCGCGTAAACAGGGACGGTGCCCGCGGCCGGGTCCAAGACCAGTCACTGCGACACTGCTGCCGCGAAGACGACCCGCTGTGTCGGGTCTGTGAACTGTTGGTGTCAGCCTCTGAGCGGGTCACCGGCAACGGCCGGACCAAACTGTGAGGTCGCCTCGCTGCTGGCGACCTCCGCGGAGAGGCCCCAACGCCTGGCATGCCCACCAGACTCTGCGCGGCGTCTATGACATCACCGGCACCGAAACCGGCGTCGAGACGGTCGAACAACTCGCTGATGATTTCCAAGACGCCTGACTGCCCGAAGAGATCAACCGGCGCTGGCGCACCCAGACCTCGCACCAGCACTCCGCCAAAGCCACGAACGCAGCCACACCAACCGCCAGCAACCTCGACGAACGCGTCAAACCCGTCGCGTTAGTGTTCACCAGCATCAACTTGAACCCCAAACACCTCGCGCCCATCTGAGACGGCCTCAACCACATGCCCCGCAAACTCCACAACTGGAACCCCGCACAACACATCTACGCTACACTCTGTCGCAACCACCGATAGAGCTTGCCCCCGATTCTCGGGACCCTGACAGTGTTGATGCAGGTAATGCTCAGCTTACACGGTGGGTGCGACAGTGCCGTGACCTACACCGATGCCATCGAAAGCGAGGGACTGCCAGTCGACCGCGGGGCATACGACATGTCAACTGCGTTCGATGCCCGAGTCGGAACCTCGGGCCCGACCATCGCGGTGTGCTGCGAGTACGACGCACTCCCCGGGATCGGCCACGCCTGCGGCCACAATGTGATCGCCGCTGCGGGGCTCGGCGCCGGACTCGCGGCGGCCAGTGTGGCCGAAGCGCTGGGCGGACGTGTCGCCATTCTCGGCACACCGGCCGAGGAGGGCGGCGGAGGCAAGGAGTTCATGATCCGCAGAGGCGCGTTCGACGACATCCAGTGACCCAGGCGGTTTGGCTTGGCCGTCGTGAATCACAGCTCCCTCGCGTCCAGCCAGAGTCTTGCTCCAGATATCGACACGAAGCGGACAGCTGAAGTTGCCGTCACTGTCATACCAGACATCCTCAAACGCGAAGATGCTGTATTCCCTAATGATCTGACTGCTGTCCGCTATGATTTGACGATGCAACTGCACTGGTCAGTGATGCCATGAGCGGCGCTACGCGGCTGTCAAGTGTGGATCTGTTTGCGGGCGCTGGGGGCTTGACGTTGGGTCTGCAGCGGGCTGGATTCGACACGCTTCTGGCTAACGACAACTGGCGACCGGCCCTAGACACGCTGCGGAGCAATTTCGGTGACACGGTGGTTGAGGCTGGCTGTGTCCGAGAACTCACGGGCGCTTGGCTGCTGGAGCGCGTGGGTGGTACGATGCCATCGCTGGTAGCCGGGGGACCGCCATGTCAGGGCTTCACTTCCGCTGGCGCTCGGCGTTCTGACGATCTTCGTAACACGCTGGTGGGCCAGTTCGCTCGTTTGGTGGTTGAGGTGCAACCTCAGTGGTTCCTGTTCGAGAACGTCGAGGGCATGCTGACCGCGTCGGGCGGCGATTTTGTGATCGACTTGCTCGACGGCGTGCGAGATGGCGGATATTCGGTGCGGCTCCGGAAGGTCAACGTCGCGAATTATGGTGTGTCTCAGCTACGCAAGAGAGTTATCGCGATTGGGACTCGCGGTTCGGATCCGGGCTTCCCGACCCCGTCGCATCGAGCGTATGGCGCGCCGGGTACGCAGACCATCAACACGGCGATGCTCCCGCCGGCACCGACTGTCATCGAGGCCTTGGAGGGCATAGGTGAGCCTGCTGGCAGCGAGGACCAAGCGACTGTTCAGGGCCATTTTATGGCTTGTGCCTCAGAATTCGATACCCGTCGCTTCAGCCTCCTAGGGCCGGGCCAGACCATGCGCGACTTGCCTGAGGAACTTCGGCACCACAGCTACACCCGACGCGCCAACCGGCGCGTATCGGACGGGATGCCCTCAGAAAAGCGTGGCGGCGCACCAGCGGGGATTCGCCGATTGCTGGCTGAAGAACCATCCAAGGCAATCACCAGCGCGGCGAGCCGAGAGTTCGTCCATCCCGTTCAAGACCGCTGCTTGACGCTGCGAGAATGCGCCCGACTTCAGGGCTTCCCGGATAGTTTCGAGTTTTCTGGTAGCCGCTCCGACCAGGCCACCCTAATTGGCAATGCTATACCACCGCCCTTCGCTGAATTGTTCGGCCGGTGGGTAGCTGGCCGCGAGTTGTCTGCGCCTTCGCACGCCGATGAGTCACCGCGATTGTACGAGTTCCACGTCAGCAATGGCAGCGGATTGAGCCCGGCCCTGCGTCGGGTCGCCGAACGCGTGAACGCCCGGTACAAAATCGGTAGCGTGCCGTTGTGGTGCTGAACAAACCGCAGTCCGCGGCGTTCGAGAAAGCTCGGGCCACGGGTGCGGGAGGCCAAGCGGTCTCGTTGACTGACAGCGTGGTGCGAGCCCTCGTAGCTGTCACCGTCCGGGATCTCAGCTTGCCGTCGCTCACTGGACTCGGCACGATGGACTCGAGAGAGTTCTACGAGTTCGCACCACACGAACTGTCACTTGAAGGTGAAACCGCTGGACTCGATGCGTACGAGGCTCTGGTTCAAATCGGCCTGCCTGACACCGACATGTATTTCTTGTCGCTCGCAGTTCTTCACCGCGCACGACTCAAGTTCGCCAATATACTCCGCTTTCAAGCGACCCCCTCGCTGGAGCAAGTCGGACCGCGAGGACTGCTTCAATACGGTGATTTGAGCGCCGAAGCGCTCGGTGCGCTCCTGATCTTGCGCAAGTGGATGTACGACATCGATAATCGAGCTGCGCAGGAAACAGGATATCTGTTCGAGCCCATCATGGCTGGCGCTATCGGAGGATCGCCGATACCGGCTGCTTCTAGCCCTGTCCGAAGAGGCGGCACAGGTCGGGGCCGTCAAGTGGACTGTTTACGCGGTGGAGAGGCATACGAAATCAAGATTCGTGTTACTATCGCCGCGTCGGGCCAAGGCCGCTGGGGAGAGGAACTCTCTTTTCCCGCCGACTGCAAAGCTAGTGGATTCACACCCGTGCTCCTAGTGCTCGACGGAACCGAAAACTCCAAGTTGTCCGAACTCGCAAGGACATTTCGTCAGCACGGTGGCAGTGCCTACCTCGGCGAAGACGCATGGGCGCACTTGGAAGACGAACTCTGCGGCCGCGCCGGTCATCCACAGATTTCTCCGGCCTGAACACCCGGCACCGACAGCGTGGTCCTAGAATCGGCGGATGGACGTCATCGAGGCGAAGAAGTCGGTCCGAGCCGAAGTTGAGCGTCTGACTCCGAAGCTGCTGGAGATCTCGCACTCGCTGCATGCAAACCCGGAGCTCGGGTTCGAGGAGCATCACGCCCACGAGGTCCTGACCGATGCCATCGAAAGCGAGGGACTGCCAGTTGACCGCGGGGCATACGACATGTCGACTGCGTTCGATGCCCGAGTCGGAACCTCGGGCCCGACCATCGCGGTGTGCTGCGAGTACGACGCACTCCCCGGGATCGGTCACGCCTGCGGCCACAATGTGATCGCCGCTGCGGGGCTCGGCGCCGGACTCGCGGCGGCCACTGTGGCCGAAGCGCTGGGCGGACGTGTCGCCATTCTCGGCACACCGGCCGAGGAGGGCGGCGGAGGCAAGGAGTTCATGATCCGCAAGGGCGCCTTCGACGACGTCGACGCGGCCATGATGGTCCACCCGGCAGACCACGACATCAACAAGATGGAGGTGATCGCGGTCCACACCGTCGACGTCAGCTATGCCGGGAGAGCGTCCCACGCAGCCGCCGCCCCGCATCTGGGGCGCAACGCGCTCGACGCAGCCGTGCTCGGCTACAACGCGGTCGCGGCGCTCCGCCAGCACATCGCACCCGACGAGCGCATCCACGGCATCTTCACCGAGGCCGGCACGAAACCCAATATCGTCCCGTCCGCTGCGGCAGCCCAGTGGTACGTGCGCTCCGGCGATGTCGACAGCCTCGAACGCCTCAAGGCGCGTTTCAGTGCCTGCCTCGAGGCCGGGGCGACTGCGGCGGGCTGCGAGATGCACAGTGTCTGGAAGGACCCGCCCTTCTACAACATGGTTGACAGCGAGCCGCTGCTCGATCTCTACGTCAACAACTCAGCAGCCAACGGCCGGGTCGTCGACCCCCAGGACGACAAACGAATCGTCGTCGGCAGCACCGACATGGGCAACGTCAGCCACGCGGTTCCCTCGATCCATCCGATGATCAAGGTGGCACCCGAGGGTGTTGCGATCCACACGCCGGAGTTCGCCGTCCACGCGCGTTCCGACGCGGCGGACCGAGCAGTCATCGACGGTGCAATAAACATGGCGATGACCATCGTCGACTGTTGGGGCGACCCCGAGGCGTTGCCCGCCATCCGCGGCTCGTTCAAGCCGAGCGAATAAGCTCCGCACGAATGACGGTCTACACCGCCGAGGACTTCACCGCCGACGAGGCCGATGTCCTCCGCCGCTATTTCACGAACCTCGACCAGCCCGTGTTCGCGTTGGTCAACCTTCCCGAAGTCGTGAAGGGAGCGCTCTTTGCCAGGTACTCCCGTTCACCGCTGAGCCTGCGGCGGTTGTTCCTCCAGGAGTTCGTCGGAGACCTCGACATCGAGGGCGACCAGACGATCGACGCAACCGTGGGGTTGCGCCGCGCCGAAGAGCTCTACGACCGGGTCTTCTTCGAGTACGGCGACGACAGTGTGGCCCAGCTCGGCGGCGTCCACCTCGCCTGCGAGCAGGCCTCCAACGTCTTGACCAAGATCCTCGAATGGGGCCGCCTGATGGCCTACCTCGAGCAGAGCACCCGCTACATCGCCTATGACCAACGATTGGGGGGGCGTTACCGCTACTACCGCGATCCCCAGATCATGAGTTCTCCGCTCGGCACGCGCTATGTGGCAGACATGGACCGGATCTTCGAGGGCTACTCGCAACTGATCCCGCAGATGCAGACCTTCTTTCGCGAGGTCGTCCCGAAGAAAGACGGTGACAGCGATTTCGCCTACCGGATCGCCGTCAAGGCCCGTGCGCTCGACGCGGTCCGCGGCATGCTGCCGGCCGCTTCGCTGTCCAATGTCGGGATATACGGCACCGGACAGGCATACGAGGCCCTGCTGCTGCGAATGAGAAGCCACCCGTTGCCGGAGTCACGTGCCTACGCGGAACTGATGCTGACCGAACTGCGCAAGGTGATCCCCTCGTTTCTCAAGCGTGTTGATCTGCCCGATCGCGGGGTGCGGGCAACGAGCTACTTGACCGACGCCCGTGACTCCATGGAGGCGGTCAGCGATCGGATATTCGGCTACGAGACCGGGGGAGTGGTCGACGACGACGTAGTCGACCTGGTCGATTTCGACCCCGAGGGTGAACTGAAGGTCGTGACCGCCTGCCTCTATCCCCACACCTCGCTCTCCGAGCGGATGATCGAGGCCCGGGTGCAGCAGATGTCGGTGGAGGAGCGGATCGACGTGATCAAGGCCTATGTCGGCTACCGCAGCAATCGCCGCCACCGCCCCGGTCGAGCCTTCGAGCGGACCGGGTACCGCTTCGACGTCCTGTCGGACTACGGCGCTTTCAGGGACCTGCAGCGTCATCGGATGCTCACCATCGACTGGCAGCCGCTGTCGCCCCGCCACGGATACGCAGTTCCGGACGCGGTCGATGCCGCTGGCGTCTCCGAGGACTACCGCTCGGCGATGGCGCGTTCTGCGTCGCTCTACAACGCACTCGCCGCGGACCATCGCGACAGCGCCCGCTACGCGGTGGCCTTGGCCTACCGGATCCGCTACTCGATGCAGTTCAACGCCCGCGAGGCCATGCACATGCTCGAGTTGCGCACCACGCCGCAGGGACATGAGGCGTACCGTCGAATCTGCCAGCGAATGCACACCCAGATCGCCGAGAAGGCGGGCCATATCGCGCTGGCCGAGGCCATGCGCTTCGTGGACCATTCAACCGACACGGCCTTGGGACGCCTCTCTGCAGAACAGCGTGCGGAGAAGCGCCGCCGAGAACGCGATCTGGGTTAATCCGTTCCCCGAGGTTGCGTCGTGTCTCGCATTGTCTATGCTCCGCGTCAACATTTCCGGCTCCGGGACCGACCGTGAACGACAACCCCTCCGAACCTGAAGACGAAGGCGGCGACCTTGACGACGAAGGCGTTCTCGACGACGAGTTCGATCCCGAAATCGACGAGGACGACCTAGACGACGATCCCGACGAGGCCGACCTAGACGCTGACCCAGACGACGACGACCTCGACGACGATGACGACGAGGATGATCTCGACGACGATCCCGACGACGATGATCTCGACGACGATGACGACGATGATCTCGACGACGATGACGACGATGATCTTGAGGACGAAGACGAGGACGACGACGAGGAAGATGATGACGAGGACGACGATGACGACGACGATGACGACGAGGATGACGACGAGGACGACGAGGTGGAGGCCGACCTCGACGCCATCTTGAAGGAACGCATCGCCGCGGGGGACGACCAGGCCGAGGAGGACGAGGAGGAGACGTCGACAGTGAGGTCCGCTTCCGGCGGATCGGGTGTGGCTGAACAGGTCGTCGCCCGCGGAGACAACGAGTTCTCGTGTCCGCACTGCTTCTTGTTGGTGAACAGCGCCGCGGTAGTCGACGATGAATGCCCGCATTGTGGTGGGCCGGTAGGCGTCTCGTGAACGACGAGGCGAACCTCGGCGAGCAACTGCTCGACCTGCTCGTCTATGCGCCGATCGGCCTGCTGTTGGAGGCCCGCGACCTGATCCCCAAGCTGGCCGACCGCGGACGCGGTCAGGTAGCACTCGCCCGACTTGCCCGCAAGGTCGCCGAGAGTCAGCGTCGGGCAACTGATCACGAGCTAGCCGATGAACCCGACGACCACGATGCCCACGACGACCAGGGTGGACCGAACGGGGACGCCGCTTCCTTGCCGATCGAGGACTACGGCTCCTTCTCGGCGCCGCAGCTTTTGGCGAAACTCGAAGCGCTGTCTGAGGCTCAGCTCACCGAGATTCTCGCCTACGAGAAGACCCACCGGAACCGCCAGACCGTCACCAACCGGATCAAGCAACTGCTTGCTGCCAACAGTTCTTTGAGAGAGTGACCGTGGAAATCAACGCACGCCCGGCTGGGGTGGCTGATCTGGGGGAAGTCACCCGGTTGTGCGCTGAAGCGATTGATGAGCTGCGTCCTCGACGCGGCGGCGCGGTCTGGTCCCAACGCGAAGCCCGTGCTGAACCCTTGGATGCCAGCCTGCGCGAAACGATGGATGCAGGACTGCTCGCGGTCGTCTGCATCGACGGCACGACCGTCGGTTACGCAGGGGTTGATCTCGTTGAACTGCACGATGGCAGCGTCCTCGGCCAAGTCACTGACATCTACGTCGCCCCCGACGCCCGCGGTGTGGGATGCGGTGAGGCGCTGCTGGGGCTCGTGGAGGGCTGGTGCACCGAGCAGGGCTGCATCGGCATCGACTCGATCGCCCTTCCCGGGGACCGGGAGACGAAGAACTTCTTTGAGACGTTCGGCCTCACCGCCCGCGCCCTGCGGGTCCATCGATCACTGCAGGACTGACGGCGGGCAGCGGCATCGGCAGCGCTGCCGGTGGCCAGCGGTGCCGTTGGCAGACGGGTTTGTCAGCGGCCCTTCCAGACCGGGGGACGCTTCTCGATGAAGGCCCTGGGGCCTTCCGCGAAGTCCTCCGTCGAAGCCAGCGCGGCGATCGTCCTGCCGCCTTCGACGATCCCTTCGGAGTCAGTCTGGGTCGGGGCTTCGAGGATCAGGCGACGACTCTCACGGACCGCTATCGGAGCATTGGCGGCGACCCGTTCAGCGAGTGCGGAGGCGGTGGCGACGACTTCGCCCGGGGGACACAGTTCGTTCACCAGACCGAAGTGGTGCGCCCGTTCGGCACTGAGCGTGTCGCCCGTTATCGCGAGCTCCATGGCGATGTTGGGGGGGAGCACTCGGGGCAGCCGCACCAGACCGCCCGCGGCTGCGACCAGCGAGCGCTTCACCTCCGGTATCCCGAACTTGGCGATGGTTGAAGCGACAACCAGATCACAGGACAGGACGATCTCAGTGCCGCCGGCGACAGCATGCCCGTTGACCGCGGCGATGAGAGGCTTGGTCCGCTCGCGCATGACTATCCCTCCGAACCCTCCACGCTTCGTTCCCAGACCCGCGCCGTTGCCGGCGGCTATCTCCTTGAGATCGGCTCCCGCGCAGAACACCGGCCCGTTGTGGGCGAGTATCCCGATCCACAGGTCGTCATCCTCCTCGAGGCGGTCGATCGCCGATTCGATTGCTTGGGCCATCGCCGGGTTGATGGCGTTGCGAGCCTCCACCCGATCAAGTCTGATGACCGCGATTCGGCCCTCGATGTCGAACTCGATCATTTGTCGACCCTTTCGGTCGGGTCGAGGCCTGCGGACGGTGGCGGGGGAGTGGGTCCCTCCTCGACCGCCACCTCATCGGCCACGGGCTCCTCGGCCCCGGGATCAACCGGAGACTCTACGGCCACCGGCACCACCACAGGCTCTGCGGCCACCGGCTGCTCGGCCACGGGATCAACCGGAGACTCTACGGCCACCGGCACCACCACAGGCTCTGCGGCCACGGGCTCCTCGGCCCCGGGATCAACCGGAGACTCTACGGCCACCGGCTGCTCGGCCACGGGATCAACCGCAGGCTCCTCGGCCACCGGTTCAGCGGTCACGGAGTCAACCGAAGGCTCTGCGGCCACCGGCTGCTCGGCCACGGGATCAACCGGAGGCTCCTCGGCCACGGGGTCAACCGGAGACTCTGCGGCCGCCGGTTCAGCGGTCACGGATCCAGCGGCGACGGGTTCAACCGAAGGCTCCTCGGCCACGGGGTCAACTGGAGACTCTGCGGCCGCTGGTTCAGCGGTCGCCAAGTCGGCCGCCACGGGCTCGGCGGGGGGCGGGGGCGGCGGGGGGGGGGGGGGGGGGCGCCGCTTCGGCGCTGAGCGGGTTTGGGGGGGCGCGGGGGGGGCGGGGTCGGCGGGGGAGGGGGTGTGGGTCGCCGCTTCGTCGCTGAGCGTTTTGGGGGGCCCGAGGGCGTTATCCCGAACAAGGCTGCAATGTCGGGGACTTTCGAAGCCAACCTGCGCACGGTGGTGAGCAACTGCTCATTGGGATTGGGGGGGCAGCCCTGGGGAGTCACCTGGGAGCGGACAGGGGAGAAGGCCACTGCGTCCAATACCGTCGCCCAGCGCTGGGGAGCGATGTCACTGCTCAACGATTCCGAGGCCGCACTGGTCAGGCGATCCGCCACGTCGAAGGGCAGCGGGGCCCCGGCCTTCGGGGGGTGACTGCTGAGCCGCAGAGCACGCACTGTCCGCCCATCGGCGAGATGCTCGGCGATCTCGTTGAGCCAGGATCGATGCTCGTTCTCGACCCGGGCCGACAGTCCCTCGCGCAGTTGCTCTGCAAGTTCACGGGACTCTTCGTCGCGAGCACCGCTGTCAGCGGCCACAACCACGCTGCGGATGTCGCGCAGGTCGACCTTGTCGATTCCCGCGATGGCGGCTTCAGCCCGGTCGCGCCAGAGAGCTGCGTTCAAATCAGGTGTCAGCTTCTCTGCCAAGGCAACCAGCGGTTCCGAGGAGACCTTGGGGATACCTTCGGCCTGAGCCATCTTGTTCATCCGGTCGATCGTCTTGCGCAGACCGGGGACACCTCCCTTGATAACCTCCTCGGCGAGCGGATGTTGGATCTCCGGCAATTTTGCGAGAGCGGCACGACGGTTATTGGTGCGGGGACGAAGGCGGTGAGCCCTAGGCGTAGAGCGTGGTTTCGGCCGCCTCTGGGAGCTGGCCCGACTGTTTCGCTTGCCTTGCTGGTCCCGCGAGGCCCCCTTGTCGGTACCGCCACGGTTTTTGTCGCGGGTCTTGGGGCGGCCCTCGGGGCGGTCGGCCCGCTTCTGATCACGGGAGCGGGCATCCTCGCCGGGGCGGCGGCGATCCTGTTTCGTGGCGGATCTTGAAGTTCGGTTGTCGTCGTTTCTGCGCCGTTCGCCGCGGTCTGCGCGTTTGCGGCGGGTTGGCGCGGTGCCGGGCCGATCCCTGTCGGCGCCGCGTGCCCGGGAGCGGATCTTGGGTGCCAGTTGTGAAGTGACCAGCGGCTGCTTTCGACCCGAACCGAGCAGCGGCAGTATCTCAACTTCAGCTCTCGGAGACCGGGTGGGAAGCACAGCGGTGATCTCGAGTCCATCGAGAGTCGCGTCGGCCTCCACCTTCAAGACATCGCCGACCTCGGTCCCTTCTGGGAGCAGCGAACCGTCGAGAGTTCCCTTCGGTTGCTTCGCGCCTGCGGCACGCCAAGTCCACTTGCCGTCGGAGCGATTTGAGGTCAGTTCGATTTCCAGCCTTCGAGCCACGCCCAAGAACCGTATCGGCCAGTTCGCTATCAACCACTTTCAAAAGACGGGCTGGCACTCGCCGCGGCATCGATCCCTGCCCAACCGTATTGTCCAACGGCCGGTGGCGGTGGGTGGTTGGTTGCACGTCGGCCTTGTGTCGTGGTGTCTTCTGAGGATGTGTTGCGTGCGGAGGTATGGCAGACCCGTGCAACCGCCGCACAGGTGGCCGACTGCCCGAGGAAAGCGGCGGTTCTTTTCGGCTTGACCGCCGGAAATCATCGTTATGTAAAGTTGACGCGCTATCTCTGCGGAATACCGCTCGCCGAGTGCCAATCGATTGGGGATGCGGCCCTTGAGTATTGTGCGACAAGTGGACAAAGACGGACGCATCGAGCTGACCCTGCGACTCCGGAGCCGTGGCGACACAGAAGCCTTCGAGGAGTACATCGGCGCGCTGATCGGACTCCTGCCGCGTACCAGCGGAATCCTCGAACGCAGGATCGCCGACACAGACGTAGAGTCCGCGGTCCCCGACGCAGTTCTGGTCGTCTCGTTTCCAGACGGCGCCTCGGTGGACGGCTGGTTGCGAGACCCGCTTCGCGAGGAGCTCGAGGACCTAGCGCAGCGCGCCGTCACCCACTCGCTGATCACCGACAGCAGGTACCGACCCGCGCCCACAGTCGGCGAGCGGGCCGAGGTCATGTCGATCCAACCCGATGACCGTGGGCTCGTGGAGCTCAGACCGTCACCAGTTCACGGGACCGGTGTGTTCGCTCTGGTGGAACTTGGACAGGACTCCCTGATTGGCCGCTATACCGGCGCTCCCACCAAAATCAACGGAAGATATGTCTTGTGGGTGGAGGGTGACGACGGCTCATGGGAAGGGATCGACGGCACCGGCGACCTGCGCTTCTTGAACCACAGCCGCTCCCCCAACGTCGTATTCGATGGACCGGACCTCTATGCACTGCGCGATGTCAGCCCCGGCGAGGAACTGCTCTTCGACTACGGCGAGGACTGGTCCGACACCCCCTAGATGCCGAGCGTCTGACAAACGCGCAAGCGCGCAATGAACGTCGTTTGCGGGTGACAGACGCCGCTGGATCACGCGAGACTGGGGGCGATGCACGATTCGACCCGAGGACGACTGCTGGTGGCGGCACCGACACTTGTTGACCGCAACTTCTACCGGTCTGTCGTGTTCATTCTCGAGCACAACGAGGAGGGGGCGATCGGGGTGGTCCTGAACCGGCCGAGCGAACTGCCCGTCTCCACAGCCATCGAGGGTTGGTCCGAACAGGCGACCGAACCCGCAGTCGTGTTCCTCGGTGGTCCCGTCTCGCCCTCCTCGGTCATCGCCCTGGCATCGTTCGATCTCGCCACAGCCGGCGAGCGCTGGAATCAGATTCTGGGCAGCATCGGGACGGTCGACCTTGAAGTGCCTCCCGAGCAGGTGCCTGGACTGGGCGGCGTGAGGATGTTCGCCGGTTACGCAGGTTGGACCGGAGGCCAACTCGAGGCCGAACTGGTCACCGGCAGCTGGTTCGTCGTCGACGCCGAACCCGACGATGTCCGCACCGCCAACCCGGGGGAGCTCTGGTGGGAAGTGTGCGCCCGCCAGCGGTCCTCGATTCGCCATTTGGCGCACTACCCCCACGATCCTCGACACAACTGAAACCCGGAGCGGTCGATTGAAGGGGGGCGGGCTTCAATGCTTCGAGTCGCGAAAAGGCACCCGGCTGACCGGCAGCGTCTAGCGGTCGAGCAACCTCGCAGACTCAACGGCTTCCTCGAATGCGGGAGCTTGGCCCCAGACCGTCAACGCGATTGCGTTCCCGAAGCCCTCCCTGAGGGCGTCGTTGGCAGCTGAGCCGAACTCGAGAGCAGGACTCTGCCCGTATCCGCCATCGGGCCGCGGCACCGGTGTGCGCATCCCACTCGTCGCTCGTTCCCACAACTCTGATGTCCGTTGGCGAATCACGGTCGCGTGCTCGGAGCCCGCGAGTGCCCACAGGTCGTACAGGTCACGACCTCTGTCGACCAGACCTTCGAGATCACCAGCAACAGATCGTCGGTGCATCGCGTCGAACTTGTTGACCGCCGTCCATTCGGGACGCACGCACGGAATACGGAACCCTCCAACCTCCGAGTACTTGCCTGTGAGATCCATGCCGGAGTGAACGGCGATGAGCGAGTTCACCTCCTGAGCCACCACAAGGCCGTCATCAGATCCTTGCAGCGCGGTCTCCACCCTCAAGAACCCCGGGTGGCCCTCCAGGTCGACTGTGGTGGTTCTCACATTGCGTCCGAGTGTCTTGTGGTCGTTTGCCTCGACGGCTTCGCACATCGCGTTGCTGATACGCCGATGAACAGCAGCGAACGCACTCGGTGACATCTGCTCGTCCGCAAACAGGTTCCCGTCGATGTCTTCGGAATAGCGCTCCGCCACACGCCACGCCGCAGTCAGAGATGTGCCGCCACCGAACGCCCAGCGGCCTACCCGGCGATCAGAATGCCTCGCCTTTTGAGCCGGCACCAGAACTTCGCCGTCTTCGGGCAGAACTTTCCGCAATCCATGCAAAGCACGGACAAGCCAATAGTCGTGGACGACCTGTCGTTCGGGCAAGCCGAGAGCATCCGCGGCGGAACGGACGGCCGCGCTGAACGTTGCCCGGTCTGCCGCCGGACCCGAACCCGCGGTCGGCGGGGTCAATGCTCGGCGAGCAGCGGCACGTTCTCGGTGCCGAGCATCATCTGTAGCCGACTCGAGAGCGGCGCGTCCTGCCGGCAACGTGCGCCCACCGTCCTCAGCACGGCGATGGCCAGCGTGCGGGCACGCATCCTTGAGGTTCTTGCAAGGCTTGCCGCTCGACGTGTCGTTAGAACCGCACAGCGCGCGTCGACGGCTCATGCCGCCGAGGACGCAATGGCAACTGGCCCGGGAAGCGCTTGAACTGCATCACCGAGCCTCACATGAAATTCTCGCGGCTGCGAACGCTCATCGGCCGCTGCCGCCAGCAGGGCATCTTGGCGGAGGACAGCGCCGACGCCGAGCCGATGCTGCGACACACCCGAGCGCAGCATGTCCATTGCGGCATCCCATGGAAGGCACTCCAGAATTCCGAACGCACGGACCGCTTCGACGAGCGTCACTTCGGCCCAAGACAATCCAAGTCGAGACTTATTGCTGCGACGATGGAAGCGAGCGAACTTCCATGGCGACGTCGGGGGCCGCCCCACAACGGCGAAGTCGTACCTGCAGGGATGCTGGAGCGTCCAGCCGAGCCAGTTGAGGGCAAAACCTGATGCACCACCACCACCCGGGCCGGCGAGCTTCAACGATCCGTAGACGCGATCCGCGTACGGCACTCGCGGCTCGTCGGCCTCGTGCCACAGTTTCGAATAGAAACCTTGCATCTCGCGGTGGATCGGGCTCCTCTCGTCTGCTGACAGCCGGCTGAGCAGCGGACGCACGACGCTGGACCGTCCGGGCACCTCCGATGCGAAGAAGAACTCACCGCCGGGCAGATCGTCGAGCCATGCCCGTGATTGGGAGGTGGCGGTAGGCATATGACCATCGTACGGATCAGACCACCAATAATGCAACACATTCAGTCAAGGTGGTCAACATCGTCTCTTCAACCACCAACTGTTGTGGGTTTCGGCGTAAGCTAGCGTGGACCTGCCCACGTTGACGCGCCCAGCCGCGAACGGAGTGCATCATGAGGATCGGATTTGCAGGACTGGGCAACCTCGGCAGCAAGCTCGCCGGAAGCCTCTTGCGCAACGGAGTCGACCTCGTGGTGCGCGACCTCGACGAGGCCGTGGTGCGGTCCTTCACCGACCGCGGCGCGAGCCGAGCCTCGTCGCCCAAAGAACTCGCCGAACGCTGCGACGCGGTGATCACCTGCCTGCCGTCGCCGACAGTCTGCGCCGAGGTCATGGAGGCAGACGACGGAGTGCTCGCGGGGCTCGGCGAGGGCAAGCTCTGGTTGGAGATGTCGACCACCGACTCCGCCGAGGTCCGCCGTCTTGCGGGTCTCGCTGAAGCACGCCGGGCCACCCCGGTCGAGTGCCCGGTGTCGGGGGGCTGCCATCGTGCTGCTACGGGGAACATCTCGATCTTCTGTGGCGGTTCCAGGGAAGCGTTCGATCTGGCGCTGCCGATTCTGGCGATGATGGGCCGGAAGATCCTCCATACGGGTCCGCTGGGGTCGGCCTCGATCCTCAAGGTCGTGACCAACTATCTCGCCTCGGTCAACCTGGCGTCGATCGGTGAGGCCTTCGCGGCAGCACAGCAGTCGGGAATCGACCTTGCCACCACGTATGAGGCGATCCGCATCTCCTCGGGCACTTCGTTCGTGCACGAGACCGAGGGTCAGGTGATCTTGAACGGTTCCTACGACATCGGCTTCACCCTTGATCTGGTGCAAAAGGACATGAGCCTGTTCCTGGGCCTAGCCGAGCGTGCCGACCTGGCGCTCGAGGTAGCGCCCGTCGTAGCGGCGATGTTCGACGATGCAGCCGCAAGGTACGGGCCCCGTGCACTGAGCCCGCGGGTCGTGCAGCGCTCTGAGGAAGCTGCCGGATCCGATTTCCGCGCTCCCGGATTCCCGCCCGAGTTGATCGACGAGGAACCCGAACAGCCCGGTTACGAAGTCGTCGTCAACCCCGGCTGATCGGTCGGGTTGCGAAGGTTCTCGGACTGCACGAAGATCCCTTCGGCCTGTGCGCACAGCGTGTCACCGGAGTGGATCGTGCCCGCAGCGAACACTTTGCGGCGTTCGCGGCGGTCGACCCAGCCCCGCAGCGTCAGCGCAGTGCCCAGAGGTGTCGGTGTGCGATAGACGACGGTCAGCGTGCCGGTGTAGCCGCCGATGCCGTTGACGACGCAGGCACACCCTAGGAGCTCGTCGAACAGGGCCGCGACCACTCCCCCATGGACGCAGTCCGGCGGCCCGTTGAAGGCTGACGTGAAAGTCGCCTCCCCGTGGATCTCGAAACGGTCGTCGACGGCGACCCTTCTCATCGTCGCGGGCGGCGAGACCGGGTTCAGCGGGCCGACCAGCGGGCTGTAGGGGAAGAACTCCGAAGGGTTTTCTGACCTGGGCTCTGCGGGTGGTGCTGGCCCGTCGGCCCCGCCTTGGGCCTGCTCTACGGCCGCGTCGTCAAAGACCAGACAGGACTGCATCCGGATTCCCGGCACGACCAACGGCGCGAGATCGTCGCGCAGCGCGCGGACCCGAGCGATCGCAGCGGTGAGGTCCACCCCGTCGAGGTCGGCGGTGCGGACCACCTCTATCAACTCGCGCAGCGCCCCATTGAGTTGAACAGGCTCCAGGATGCCTTGTTGGCCTTCAGGCATTCGGGTGACCGTAGCGTCGGTTCGCTGCAGTTGGCACTCCGAGCAGTCCGGCACGGCCACAAAGCAGGACATGGATCACTACGACCCCGGCGAACGTTGGCACTCCGAGCAGTCCGGCACGGCCACAACGACGACGGTTACGAGCCTGGAGTCAGCGTGAGGCTCAGGCCCCCGGCCTGCGAAGCACTCACCTCGACCCGCCAGTGGTGAGCACTGCTGCAGTCGAGCAACGCCCTCGGTTGGTCGGAATGCAGGCAGAACTCGCTGCCGACGGCCCTCAATCGACCGAAACGCACAGGAACGCCGAACTCAAAGCCGGCCTGATTGCCGACTTGAGCCTGGCGCCGTTCGGGGCCCAACCCGACGCTCTGGTCGATCCAGTGGACCGAGACCCCGAGTTGTGTCCCGACCTCAGTGTCTGCGAGACCCCGTTCCCAGTCGTCTTGGGGGTCGCGCACTTCGAGGTGCCACCATCGCCGGTTGAAATCAACTGGCTGCTCGGACGCTTCTTGTGGGAGGAGGGCAAGCATCTGCACTCCCCCGCTGCAGCATGGCGACAGCGTGTAGGCACCGGTGGAGCTGCGATGGACGCGGACTGCGTCGGGGTGTATCCAGCCCGACGCATAGCGGTTCACCGCAATCGTTCCCACGGGCCAGTTCTGGCCTGAGGACAAGACGTCTGCGGGATTGTCGTACTCCGAGCCGGTCTCACCGGAGTACGAGTGCGGCCAACATTGGGCATGCCCCAGCTCGTGTACCGCAATCGCACTCTGGTCACCTCGTGCATGCACCGCGATGGCGACCATCCTGCCACTCTCGCCGAACTCGCGGGCGCTTGTGGAGCCTATGTATCCGCAGGTGCCGACTCCGGCCCATCCCCCCAGCGGATCGAGCGCGGCCTCATCGACGAGGACCAGCGCTCCGCTGCGCGATTCACTCCACTGATTTTGCAGAACCTCCTCGAAACACTCCTGCGGGCCGGCGGTGCCGCCGGACACCGCCCTGGTGTCGTCTCCGGCGGAGAAGTCGATGTCGTATTGGCCGGCGCTGGCCCACTCGAACCACTCGGCCGCCTCCCCCAATACGTCATCAACATAGGCGACCCGATCTGCTCGGTCCGATTCCCGCGCACTGCAAACGAACACTTGCCAGGTCTCCTCACCACAGAAACTGAGCCGCTCGGTGATCTCGTCGACCCTGACCAGACCATGAGGATCGTCGCCGCTCCGGTCGTCGCATCCAAGCAGCGCGTCCGGTGCGTCCGGTGCCGGGTCCGGCACTCGGGGTGCGTCGGCCCCGTTCGCGGCGATGCTGGTCGGCGCCGGTTCTGCGGGCCCCCCAAGCGTCGTGGGAGGCACCGTTGAGGGCACCGCTGTAGGCACCGGGGAAGCGTCGGGAGTTGTTGACACCTCGCCGCCGTTGCTCAGCGATGCGACGACACCAGCGGCGACAACGGCCGCGACCAGCGCCGCGCCCGCGACCAACAGCCTCAGATCAACCAACCTCCGATCGACCCGTCGACCGTGTGCAAAGGACCCAGCGGCTCGGCCCGCGCCGCTCCGACTGCACACGTCGGGGTCAAAAGCGTCCGGCTCGGAGAACCGGTCATCGCCACCCTCATCGTCTGAAGCCGAGAAGAAACCGTCCGGCTCGGAGAACCGGCCATCGCCACCCTCATCGTCTGAAACCGAGAAGAAACCGTCCGGCTCGGAGAACCGGTCGTCGCCACCCTCATCGTCTGAAGCCGAGAAGAAACCGTCCGGCTCGGTGAACCGGCCATCGCCACCCTCATCGTCTGAAGCCGAGAAGAAACCGTCCGGCTCGGTGAACGGATCGTCGCGACCCTCATCGTCTGAAGCCGAGCAGAACGGATCCTCAGGTCTCAAACGACGGACCCCGCGGTGCTGGTCGGCCGGTCGTCATGGCCCTCGTCCTGCCAACCGATCTGGTCCTGGGGACGCACTGCGCCCGACAGGTCGAGGCGCCACCCGACCACCAGCGACCGACCCTCGGCAGCGTCGGGTATCACATACCTTCGGGTCGGCAACGGCTGTGAACTCTCGGCCGGCCGATGCGCTCCCGGACGCAGCAGGTCGTTCCAGTCGAAGCGGTGCGGCTGATCGGCGAAGGTGAAGAAGGACTTGGCGTCGATCCCGGGCTGAAGACCATGCACCGACTTGATCGACTCGAACAACTCCAGGTACTCGTCAGCCAATTCGTCGTCTTGATAGCGGACCACCTGGTCGTCGGTCGCCTGTCGGACCGCCCAGCCGCTCCCCTCGTCGTCCGGGTCCGCAGCGACACCTTTGGAAAATTCGGTCCGGGCGCCGTAGACGTCGCTGTGGTCGTGCCGGTCTCGGCGGGCCACGCTGTCGCGCGGCAGTATGTCGTGGTCCGGATCGTCGAAGTTGCCGAGGAACCGCTCCCGGTAGCGATCGGACCATGCCCGATACACCCGGTGGTAGCAGTCGGTCAACCATCCCGAATCAACCGCTGATTCCTGTTTGCGCCGTCGCAGGGCATCGAGTCTCGGGGGCGTCACCTCGGCGCAGGCGACCAGCATCGAGTGCGGCGGCGGCGACTGGAAGGCCAGATCATCAGGCGACAGCGCGGAGTCCCGTGCGTTCGGCAACGGTCCGAACGGGCGATGCAGAAACTCGGTGATGATCGACCGGTGGTCGCTGAACTGCTGGGCACTGTTGTACAGTCTCACCAGTTCGACTGCGTAGTGCCCGCAGTGTCTGCCGAGGCGTTCGCGCCGCGCACTGAGGTACTCGAAGCGCTGAAAATTCTCGTTCAATTTTCGCAGGGGCTTCCACAGCAGAGCTGTTGCCACGGCCAGGTACAAGGGGATCAGAACGTACCATTCCGCCAAAGGAGACGAGGTCCCCCCGTTGGTCAGAGCCTCGAAAGGCGTGGCGAACTCCCAGACGCGTGCCAGGTACGACCAGCGTTGGTCGATGGCGTAGGCGAGCGCGACGACCAGGAGCAACGCCAAAGACAGCAGCCGAAACCTGACCGACCTCTGGGCAGCGCGCGCGTCGTCGTATGCGTCGGCCACCGAGACCCGTCCGCAGTTCTTTCTGAAGCCGCGCTGGGCCTCGAGCAGTCCCCGGCGCAGCGTGTCGGCCAGCCTCTCCATAAGCGTGTCACGCGGCGCGACCCGCTCGGGAGGCTCCGGCGTGGGCTCGGCTTTGTCGAAGCGCTCTCGGAAACTGCGACGCGGAGGCTCTTTGGACTCCTCGGAATCGGTTTGTTCCTCGTCGTTGTCCGAAGCGAATCGATAGCGCCCGTTCCCGACTGCGGGCCCGTCATCAGGCATTGACTCATCAGGCATTGACGATGCAGGGGGTTCAGGCGGTTCAGGTTCGGCCAACAGGTCCGTGGCTTCGGCGGGCGCGACCGGCGGTGCCACACCGCTCGGGTCGGTCCAGATCAATCGCTTGGAGTCGCCGTCGATCGACAGTGCGGGATGCGTCACTCCAGCAGGCAACGGGCCGCCGTCAACCAGACCGAACATCGTCTCACGCATGGTCTGCCAAGCCTCGGGATTCAGGGCGAGCCTGTGCGAGAGCCCGATGTCGACGAAATCGCTGCGTTCGAGGTGTTGGATCAGGCTCGGCAGGTCCGCGGTGTCGTCAAGCTTGAGCCGCGACTCCCCCCTCGACGCCTCGGTGAATCCCCCGGTGCGGTCGCCGAGCCGCTTCAGCGCCTGTTCAGCCTTGGTATCGGCTACCGGCCAAGGCACGGCGTCGAACAGGCGGCTGAAGACCCGCCGGGGGCTGAACCGGTCCGGTGGGTCGGGCACCAGCGGCGGAGGTTCGCAGACGAATCGGCTCTGCTTGGCGAGGAACTCGGCCAACCGCAGGGGTGGCACCTCGACTGGGCGCGCCCGGGTGACGCCCGCAGTGTTGGGCAGAGGCCAGGGTGGAGCTTTCGGTGTTGCCAAGACCGGCACCGGCGGCGCGTGGAGTATCCTCATCTGGGCGTGGACGTAGCGGGCCGGCTTGTACGGTCCGTCGGACCGGTCCGGCTCCCACTCGAGGCTCTTGACCGCCTTGCTCCAACCGCCCGCGGCGCACAGCGCAACCAGGGCGCAGAGACTCAACGCCTCGCGGTCGGCGGCCCTCAGTCTCGGCAGCGACTCGTGGGCTTCGACGCTGCTGTCGTGGATCAGGTGGAAGTCCCAGATCGGCATGCAGTCCTCGACCTCGCGGACAACCGCTCGGTCGGCCACCTGCACGGTCAGGGACCGGAGCCTCATTGCCGATCCCAGCATTTCCTCAAGTGCTGCGTGGGCCTCCTGTTCGCGGCGACGCGCCGCACCCTTGGAGACCGACCCCCCGGGCCCGTGCGGGTGGCGCAGCACCGCGAGCCAGACCTCTTCACGATAGAGCCTCGACATCGCCACGCCGAAGGTGCGCCGAGTCCACTCACCGGCTTCGTTGCACCAACACAGCGCCGAGTAGCCTTGGTCGACGAACTCGGACGCGGGTGCCCAGACCACCTCGCCGAGCAGGCCCGCCGCGCACCAACCGGCAAGGCTCTCGTTGAGCGACTGCGTCAACTCCTCTGAGTCCGACGACGCCAAGACCACCAGGCGCCCAGAGTTGCTCATACCACGCTGCCCCGCTCGCTGCCAGCCTTCAACAGCATGTGAAGTTCGCTGTAACACTTCCCCAGCAATTCAACCAACTCCATCGTCGGCACACCCTCGTCGGCGCGACCGTCGCGTCCTTTGTGGAATATCTTGCCTTCGTTGCGTTTGGTCTTTTGATCCCAGAACCAGCCGTCGTTGGCCTCGAGGTACTTGAGCGCCGACTCTCTTCGCTCGGTGGGATTCGAACCTCTGACTTTCGGCTGCTCTGAGGCGACCGTCGGAAATGGCGGGCTGCCGGTCTCGAGCAGATGTTCCAGCTCGGCGTGGATCCGACCCTGTGTCACTGGCTCGCCCAGTTCGTAGAGGCGCTTGAAACCGTCATAGGTGCGAAAACCCGCGCTCGGGACCATCCCGTAGGTGAGCGAGAAGCTCTCAAGCAGAACCGGAAGAATGTCGTTCTGTGCACTCAAACGACTCAACAGCGGCCACGGGAAAGATGCCACCCCATGCTCGGTTGTGATCCGGATGGGGATGTCGGTGTCGGCGGTCACATAGCCGCAGAGCCGCGCCACCGCGAACCCGCGGATGACCGACTCCAACAGCTCCCGCGGCAGCGGCACGAAGGCGTCGAGCCGCCTCCCCCTGCGCCACATCCAGAAAGACGACGCCCTCTCGCCGGGATCCTCGGTAGCCGAGAGGGCATCGCTGATGGGATCCGTTATGGACCTCACCACCAACGGGTGTATCGGGTGCTTGAGGTACTGAGAGATCAGCACCGACGTTGTGTCGGCATTGCCTGACTCATAGGCGTCGTCGCCGACGATCTTGCGTGCGTCCTCAGCAGCAGGATGACCCTCAAGGAACGGGAACTGGCTGCAGATGGTCGTGAACTCGATCGCCTTGTCGTGGCATTGCCCATAGAGGTCGGCGTTGATCGACACCAAGGGCTCCGAGCGGTTCTTGGCCGCACCAAGTTGGCTTCGGAACCTCCGAAGGCGCTCGACGTGGTCGACTCGGCGCCTGTCGGTGTCGGAATCGTGCTCGCTGAGATAGGCGGCCAAGCCTTCGTCGAGGAAACGTTTGAATCTCCCGCCGGGATCGTTCATCCAGCGTTCAACCCGCTCAATAATGTCTTCGGCCCTTGCATCGCAGGTCATGTCCACGGGTTGCCCGGGAGTCCAGCGCTTGAATTGTGAGAGGTGTACCAGCGGCTTGATCTCATCGTTGTCGGCTCTCAACTCGGTGCCGGTGATGAGGCAGTACCGCAACGGGTCTGTGGACCTCCCGCCGTAAGGAACGCCACCTTCGGCAACCTCGGCACAGAGGTGTCCCAAACTGTTGGTCCATGTGCCGTGATGCTCCAGCGGGAACTCCACGGTTGACGGCAGATACTTTCTGGGCACACCCTCCAGATCGGGCCACGACTTGACCTCGTCGCTCTGGTACGCCTCGCCGACCTGGGCCGATGCAGCACGAAAAGAATCAGCGATGCTCCCCAGCAATTGCGTCTCGGCATGTTCGAGCACCTCGGCCGCCCTGGTGAGACGGAGGCTCCGCCAGTGCAAGGCAATGCCCTGAACCACGGCTGTCACCGCTTCGTCGAGCCGCGGGTCGTCGGAACTGACCGTCCCTGAAGCTCGAGCGATTGTCGCAAGGCCCTCCGCGACCCGCTTGGAATACTTGGCGCTGTCTCTGGAAGCCGCCGCGCGCAGTAAGGTGACCTCCTCACGGTTCAACCGCGTCGCCGCTTCGGTCACCGCGGCAACGGCCACCGGCATCGACTGCACCGCGGCCACCTGCGATGCAGCTCTGCAGGTGGCGTGGACCACGTCCTGGCACCAGGCTTGATCCCGTGCGGACAACTCCCTGGTCGTTCGCTCGACCTCCTCGACACGGCGCCTTCCGGACCGCTCGAGTTGACCGCGCCATTGCTCGCCGAAAGCCTCCTGTCCACTGGGGAGATCCTGTTTGATCTCGCGCTTGCGCCGGCTCACAGTTTCTCGCAGCTGTTCATCTGACGCGAACTGTGTTCGTGCTCCCTTGAGCCCAGGAAACTGTTCGGGCCGCGCCTCCCACCTCGGCCAAGCCTGGTAAACCATCTCCGCGTAGATCTTGCCGGCCTCCTCCACCTTGCGTTCATCAGAAAGGCCGTCAGGCAGGTCGCCGGCGAGCCTGAGATGACCCTGGATCAACCCCTCGAGAATCTGCTTGCCCAACTGGTGCTTGGCCCACTGCGCGAAGCGTTCGCGGCCGACGGTCAGCTTGGCCGCGCCGAACGAAGAGAGCGCGCCGAGCTGCTGCTCTCGCCCGAACGGGTACCCGCCATAGTTCTGGCTTGCGTTCGCTTGCCAGTTGACGTTGATGAAGTTGTGGACCTGCTCCTGCACGGTGTTGGACGTGACCCAACTCGAAAGGGCCTCCCCGACCGCACGGTAGAACTCTTGGGTGCTACCCAGGTCGGCGCCGCTGTAACCGGCCTTGCCGAGAATAAACGCCGAGTGGGGGCCGACGCCCTCATCTTGCACATTGCTCGTCGCAAGCGGCGAATCGATCTCGTCGGGCTTGGCCCAGTAGGCCGCCAGCATCTCTGAGATCAGGCCCAGAGAGTTGGCCGTCATCGAGTCGTTCTTTGCTTGGAAGTCGAAAATGTCGTTGGCGAACAGCACCAGGGTCGGGTAGTTCCCGAGCGGGTCGCTGCGGCGCAGCAAGTCCACCACGTCGAGGGCCACACCCGCTCCGGTGCCTCCTGCCATTGAGGAGCACACCACGACCAGGGGCTCAGGCGTGTCAGACCCGAGTTCGGTATCCAACCCCAAGCACTGGCCCACCGCGTAGAGCTCGGCGTTCCCCGACTTGGCCCGCCTGAACGCTTCTTCGAGGCGCGGCTTCAAGGTGCGTTCAAGCGAACGCAACCCGACTGCCCTGCCGATGGCGCGGACCTGGCCGGCACCGTCCTTGAGGGGGACGTTCACCTCGTCGGGGTCGGGCAGCCAGCCGCACAACAATTCCGGGTCGCCGCGGTGTCCGCTGTGCCCCGCCACCAATGAACGATGCAGCGCGGCGTAGGCGTCGAACTCGGCGGACAGGGTAAGGAAGTCATTGCCCGGAATGGTCGGGATCTCGGTCGGGTTCTCCTGGGTTGTCAGCGTGTCTAGGGCGATGAACTGCCAGGAGTCGGGCATCCCGTTCTGCCAGGCGGCCTGGTCCAGAGTCCGTTTGACCGCGGAACGCACGTAGCGCACAGCCTTCTCCCCGGAACCGCCGCATCCGATGAATATCACTGGTCTGAGCATTCGGTGTTGCCTTTCTCTATTAGAAGCCCGAATTGAACGGGTTGTCTGAACTGCGGAAGGGATCTCCTGAGCCGCCGGAGGGGTCGCTCGTGCCGCTGAACGGGTCGTCTGAGCCGCCGAAGGAGTCGCGTGGTGGACTGTCGCCGCTTCGGGATTGGGTGGTCTCAGCGGATTCTGCCCCCGAGCCTGTTCGCGTGTCGGCTCGCAGCCGCTCGACCGCATCCCGAGCCGCGTCCTCGACATCGCGGACGTGTTGGGTTTGGTCGTCAAGTGCAGAGGGCAGGTCCCAAACGATCAGCTCGAATCGCGAGTCGCTGTGTGCCACAACTACCCAACCTTGTTGCAAGCTGCTGCCGACGATCCCGACCGCGCGATCCTTCTCGGGCCTAATTGCGCGGGGCCCGGCACATCCGGCGCCTCCCGAATGGACTGCCTCGATCGACGGCGGCTTTCCGAACAGGAGCGGAATCCAACTCGACGCCAGCGTCACATCGCCGACCCGTGCCGTCACAGCCCGTCTAGTCAGGTCCATGCAGACGTTCTTTTCGGCCGCTTCGATCGAACGATCCAGAGCATCCATCGACAGTGGCTGCATTTGGTACTCAGCATTGCCGAGCGCGTTCCAGGGACGCAGCCTCCAAGCGACGAGCACCCGCAGCAGCCCGGCCAACACGATCAGCGTCAGCAGAATCGGCAAGAACTTCGCGAAGGTGTCGCTCGCGGTCGCTAGGTCCACCCGAAACTCTGCGGATCGAACCGACTCAGTGCGCGGTTGCGTCCGCTCTTGGACCTCGCGCCACAGATCGTCCATCTGCTGTCTCGACGGCGCCACACCGTCGGCGCGGATCTTTTCTTCGAGGTCCCCTGGCGGCGATATCTCGAAGTGCAACACCGCGATGACATCGCTGTCAGAAGACAAGCCGAGATCAAACGCGATCTCCGGGCAGTCCGTTCCTTCAGGGGGGACCGAGCACGCATAGTCGAAATCCACCGGCAGCTGCTTCGTCTCGCTGCCGATCTCAGCAGTCGCGCCCTGCAGCGTGACCACACCGCCGAACTCCGAACTGCCGGCGTTCAACCCGAAGCTCACCTGATCGCCTGAGACCTCGTAGGGTGCGGGCTCGAGGCTCAACAGGGGCACAGCGTCGGACCCTCCCATTTCGAGCCAATCCTTGAGATCCTCGTAATTTTCGCGACGCATGAGATGTCGAGTCAAACCTGCCAGTGGGAGTTCTCCTATGTCTCGTGACCATTGCATCTCCTCCACGTTGCCGTAGGTGAATGATTGGCCCAATACGGCAACGATCTTGATCGGATCGCTCTCAGTGTGTGCTTGGTCGAGCGCCATGGTGTCTCCGCCACCGTCAGCACTGTCCCACCAGAGGAGTTCGTCGAACAAGCTCGGAATAACGAAACGGCGCCCGGCCTCGCTGTCGCCCACCGGCACTGGGTCACAGACGGTCAAAGACCTGCAGGTCAAGTTCTCGCGGGCCGGATACACCGGCTCACCACTATTATCGCGGGGTTGCAGGCGCAACTCGACATCGGAGTAACCGCCCGGATAGTTGACGACGAACCCGGTCAGGGTTCCGTCCTCGTTCACAGACATTTGCTCTGCTGTCGGAGCCACGTCAGTGATCTCTCGCAGGGCTGAGGCGACCTTCCTGGCCTCATCGGCAGCTTGAGGCGTGTCACCCCAGAATTGCAGATCCCACTCCCCTTCCCATTCCCAGCTGTCGCCGACACGCTCCTGTGCCGCTATGTGACCAATGATCTCCCAGCGGCTGTCGTAGGGCCTTCGAGACCAGAACCCGAACGACCGAACCGGTTGATAGTCGCTCAGATTTGCATCGCCTTGCGGAGCGACGACGATCTCTTCGTTGCGACCCGACGGTGACACCAAGCGAAACCTGATCGCTTCTGGGTTTCGTATTTCTTGATTGAGGAACGTCATGTCCAAGAAGAGGCGAAAGCCCTCGGTGCCGGGATCCAAGGTGAACTCGTAGACGCACGGAGCATCCGCGGTGCCAACGCCTTCACATTCACCAAAATCCTCGGGAAGCCCTTGCTCCTCATTGGGCAGGTCGTCGTCGGTTGGCAGCTCAGCCTGGACCTCATAGACGACTTCGTTGATCAGTTCGTCCAGAGCCGAAGTGATCTGTTCGGCATCAAATTCGTCTTTGATCTCACCGTTGAGGGCGAACGGACAGTCGCGCCCGTCGTCCTCCCCGAACAGATACCTCAGGGGCCCTGCGTCTACCGTCCCGGCGCTGGACTGCAACAGCACTCCGACGGTGTACAGGTTGATCTCTGACAAGTCTCCCATCGCCGTCGAGGAGCACAGGGTCTCCACCTGCTGCCACTCCTCGGGTGTGACGCCGTTGCTGCCGTCGGTCGCGTGTTCACCGTCGGTGAACCACAACAACAGGTTGCATGTGCCTGTTGTCGAAGCGGCGTCGAATCGTTGATCCAACCCGCGCATTGCCTCTCGATAGTCAGTCCTCCCACGCCCGCTCCCCAACGAGGTGATTTCGGAGTATCGTCCGATCAGTTCGCGCCGCGCGTCCGACGCGGACTGCCATCCGTGCTTGTTGTGATAAACGGTGTTGAACGTGTCCACCGCGATGTCGATGTTGGCTGCATCATTGCCAGCCAGTTCGGCCAGGTTCTCAACCGCAGCCTGCAACCCGTCTCGACGGTTGCGGTCCGGGTCGGTCGCCTCGAGACTTCCTGAGGCGTCCAGTAGCAGGACTACGTTGATCTGGTTCTGCGCTTCGGACAGCTTGCACTTGGCGGTGGGGCTGATGCCGGTCTCGGCGGAGGCGGGACGGTCGGGCGCAGCAAGGGCGAGGATCGCGCCCAGCAGGCCCAGCAGAAGGGCGAGGCCGAAGAGGCGACCGAACCTCATCACGCGCCCGCCATCGACGAGGCCGCCAGCCAACCGACGAGGAGCGCGGCCACGAACGTGCCGACGCGCAGCGCCACCGTGGTCAGGCAACGGCTGTAGTTGTGTAGGCGGTACCGCGATCTGCGCACGAACAGGTCGGTCAACACCGCCAGCACATAGGCCAGCGCCGCCAGGCCCACCATGGCGTAGCCCGGTGCGCCGGCCAATGACACCACCAGAGCAGCCAGCGACAAGACCAGCGGCCCCACGCCGACCACGCGGTGTCTCTGGCCCAACCCAGTGCCGGAAACCACAGGCACCGCGGCCGCATCAGCGACCAGTTGATCGTCTCCGAAGACGTCGTCGGTGCTTCCCCAAGGATCATTACTCATTGGGCAGACTCCTCATTGGGCAGACTCCAGTTCTGTGCGATAGCGGTGTTCACGGAGCCGAACAGTAGTCCAGGTGTGTGACAATGGCCCGCGCGATCGACATTTGGGGGGCAAAAACCTGCGAGATGCCAGTCGACATTTGGTTTGCGCGGCGCTCCGAGCGATACGATCCGCGCCGCAAATCGATACGCGCACAAGATCGCGTCGCTCACCGGAGTCGCATCGGGAATCGGGCGGGCGACGGCCCGGCGCCTCGCCGCCGAGGCGGCCTGCGCGTTCGACCTCGACATCGACGAAGCCAAACTGGCAGAGACCGAAGCGGAGATCACCTCCGCGGGTCAGCAGCTGTCCAGACGGGTCACCGACGTCCGCTCGGACCCAGAGTGCCGCGCTGCCGCCGAGGCCTGTGTCGCCACCTACGGAGGGATCGACGTGCTCGGCAACATCGCCGGGATCGCCAACCAGCGCCATGTTCACCAGGTCACCGAAGAGGATCGGAGCGGGGGATCGCCGCAACTCACCGTGTGACTCGCTCTCGCATTGATGGTCGCGTCACGCGGATGGAGCGAGTCATGGAACTGTTCTCCAACCATCGCAGAGTTAGATCATCGTTTCGACCAGTTTTTCGATCTCAGCTGAGATCTTTGATCCGGCGAACTGTTTGCGTACGGCCTTCCGGGCTTTGTCAATCGCAACATCTGCCCCAAGCGAGTCGACGATTCGGGCCGCTTGTTTCGCCGATTTTGCACCGAGTGCGGCGAGTTTCTGGTGTACGGGGTTTGTTGGTTCGTATTCCGCTATGTTCAACCTCCATAAGTGTTTTTGGAGGTGACGCGGACCGAACTGTCCCTTAGACATCAACGGACGCACCGCGTGATACAGGCGGTCACTGTTAATTATCGCCGCTAGATAATGTGCTTCTGGCTCGTCCCGGCACTCAATCCAAAACAACGAAGAGTCGATCAACGCATCAGAGTTACATAAGATCGTAGCCGTTGGTCGCCCCGAAGCACCATAAAGCAACCTCGTCTTTGCTGCGGGCAGTTGGTGCGTCAACTTGAGCCGGTAATCAATCTGGGACACGAGCGTTAGTTTGTTTGCTGCTGCTTTGTTGGCTTCCCAAGTCTGTGTCATCACCTGCCACCGGCGCCACAACCCTATATCAGGCACGGGCAATACGCTAGGATTCGTTTTCGTCCAAGGAACACCCGTGGATCCTCTCTTGAAAGGGATCACGGCTCTTTGTGGAGGCAAGGCAACAAACGGAGCGATTGTATCACCGCGGTGAACATCATGAATGTAGTCGTCTGAGATCGTAGCTTTAAGTGTTGGAATGTCTAGGGATTTCCACGGTTCTTTTTCTTGGCTTGACCGCATCGGAACCACATCGCTGAACCCGTTGAGCATGGCGGTCGCAGACTCCAAAGCTTGAACGAAGAACAGGACACGCGGCACGATGGTCGCTCCTTGTTTAGCGCGTGTCCCGTAGCGTGATTGTCTCTCGAGTTTAGGCAGGGTAAGAGGCGCCCGCCTGATGTTTGTAGGGTCGTTCGGTGAGCCATGCCATTGAATCACGGTTCGCGACAGACCTCGGCCCTGAGTCTTCGACGCGAACACGACGCAAGCGGGGACCGGGAAAAAGTTGTTGGGGTCCAGTGTTTCGCAATCCCAGGGCTCCGCTCCAAGGTCAACGCTGACGTGGCCCCATTGACCTGTTCTCCAAGGTTCGTATTGTCCCGCGAGCAGAACCGAATGAGGCATCACCATTGCTGCTTGCCCTCCCCCACGCAGATAGAGATCAACGCACCGGGCGTAGAACAGTCCAGCCAAGTCACTGTGTGTCACATATTGCTGGTTTGGCCACAAACCGTACATCGACTTTGCAAATTTCTTGAGAGCGTCTCGGATCGTAGATCGTGTCTTGTTGTATGTAAGCCATGGCGGATTTCCAACTATTCGATCCACCTTCCCAGCATCGGTGCTCAACCATATTGGTCTCACAAGGTTGCGCGTGAAGTATGCCCAAATGTGATCTCTGCCTTGCTCGTGGAGCCTTGTGAGCGCTTCTAAAGTTGATCGAATCATCTTGACGTCGGCACTGCTTGCTGATTCAAACCAGTCAAGGCTTTGTTTTGCCCATTCGAGAATATGAACAGGGTCAACCCCTTCACTGATGTCCATCGCAACTCGCGACAACAACAGATCGAAGCTATCTCCGCTGTCAACCAAGCCTCTCGGAAACTCAAGACTGATCCCGCTAGATGGGTCATAGACAATAACCGCGGTGTTCTGCCCGAACAAACTCTCAGCGTTCGCTTGGGTCTGCAGGCTATCTCCGAGAAATACCGGGACCGCTACTTTGACGGTTCCGTCGACCTCGCTTATCAATTCTCGGGCAGCCAGAATCCAAGCAGTGCGAGCTAGGTGGACCGCGACAGGATGAATATCAACACCAATCACTTTGTTCTGCAACGACAGCAGCGCATCGCGCGCATCAACGTCTTGCGCTTTTGCTTCAACGACGAACGCTTTCACGCACTCACGAAGAAAAGTCCCAGAGCCACACGCAGGGTCGAGCACTCGTTGATTTAGTGGATCCTGGACCGTCTCACTGACTACCGCTTCAGCCAACCAATCGGGGGTGTAATATTCGCCAAGACGCTTGCGTTCATTCGCGCTGATCACGCTTTGATACAAGACGCTTCCAAGATCGATCTGAGTTGACCCCCAATCGAAGCGAGCTACTCGGCGGGCTAATGCTTCGATCCATGATTCACCGCCGGTTACTTCAGTCGGCCAACCGAAGAAGTCAGATTCGATCACTCCGCGTACCGCTGTTCGCTCAGCGAAAACAGTCCCATCTATCAAGCTGTTCGGATTGTCAGCGGAGATATCCGCGATATCGATCCCAAACGCTGACTGCAGCGCCAACCCAACAACCGCTGTAAGATACGTGTGGCGTACAAACAGATCATCTATATCATTCGTTTCAGACACCACCTCACCGAGTGCTGTTCCGAGCAACGTCTCCCACAACTCGCGTTTGACCTGTATGGTCGGACGAGCTCTGTGGTCGTCGTAAAGGCGGCGAAGTTCGGTAACCTCGTTGCTGGCCATCAAACCAGTACCGAACGCTTTGGCGACGATCTCAGATGTCGCTTGTGGTAGCCTGCTGAACGTGAGCTCGGCTGCGTCTCGCACCCACACCAGCCAGTCCACCGCGGCCTTTGCGCTCCGTAGTGTGAATGTCCGGGTGCTAGCGGTCTTGAGGGGTTGACCGGTCTCGGCGCTTGGACGCAACACCCAGTACTTTCCGTCGGTGAGTATCCCGAGCCGCTCGCCTCGTCCTTTCGTCCGGGCATCATTGAGGTAACGGTCAAGCTGAGAAAGATGTTCTGGTTTTGGGTCCGTCCCAACACCGATCCGTCGTTTCACTTCGACAAGAACGTGGCCCGTGCGAAGGTCTGTGCGGTCCGACTCCAACAAGATCTCGTCCCGTTTAGCCAATTCCCCGCTAATGAACATCGCGACTATCGCAGCTCGGATATCGCTCTCGGAGGATGTCGAGTCCCGAGCCACTGAATGGTCGTGGTGTTCCAAAGTCTGCTTTGCGGCTTCGGTCAACTCATCGAGGCGTTCCATAAGGTGCACTACTTTGCTCGGGGGGTGTGACACCACTAACGACGGTGCCGTTGCGGGTCTGGTCGCCGCCAGCCAAGGGGCTGGCGCGCCCCACCCACGATAGTCGCCGAACGTAGGCAACCCCGGGATCGGAACTGCCAAAGCACTCCGAGGGTCGGCGGCCGGGCACGGCTGGAAATCTTGGGTGCCGCCCGCGCTCGTGTAGCATCGGTGTTGATTTGGGCGATACGATCCGCGGCGTGAATCGATACACCAACAAGGTTGCGCTTCTCACCGGAGTTGCATCGGGAATCGGGCGGGCGACAGCCCGGCGCCTCGCCGCTGAGGGTGCCTGCGTGTTCGGCCTCGACATCGACCAAACCGGACTGGCAGAGACCGAAGCGGAGATCACCTCCGCGGGTCAGCAGATGTCGGGACGGGTCACCGACATCCGCTCGGTGCAAGAGTGCCGCGCCGCGGCCGAGGCCTGCGTCGCCACCTATGGGGGAATCGACGTGCTCGGCAACATCGCCGGGATCGCCAACCAGCGCCACGTCCACCAAGTCACCGAAGAAGACTGGGACCTGATGAACGACATCAACCTGAAGGGCGTGTTCTTCTTGACCCAGGCCGCACTCCCCCACATCATTGAGCGGGAGGGAAACATCATCAACATCGCCTCCAACGCCGGGCTCATGGGCCAGGCGTACACAGTCCCCTACTGCGCCACCAAGGGGGCCGTCGTCAACATGACCAAAGCCCTGGCCATGGAGTTCGTCAAGCACCCGATCCGCATCAACGCCATCGCTCCCGGCGGCGTAGACACCTCGCTGACCGCCAACTTCAAGGTGCTCGAGGACGCCGACTACAGCCTTATGGCGCGCTACACCGGTGCCAGGCCCTCGACCCAGCCCGAACAGATCGCCTCACTCTTCGCGTTCCTGGCCAGCGAAGAGGCCCAGAACATCCACGGCAGCATCGTCAGCTCAGACGGCGGCCTGACCGCCGAGTAGGCCCCTACCACGAGGAGCAGCACAGTGTCGCAAGCAACAGGAACCGCCTACGAGAGCGACCGCTACGTCGGAAAGGTCGCAGCCGTGACCGGAGTCGCCAGCGGCATGGGGCGGTGCATCGCGCTGCGGCTAGCGTCGGAGGGCGCAACCGTGTTCGGCATGGACATCAACGCCGAAGGTCTCCACCAGGTCGCGGCAGAGGCGGCAGCGCTGGCCGGTGCAGGCGGAACGATCACCACCAGGGTGACCGACATCGCCGAACCCGCCCAATGCCGCGCCGCCATCGCCGAGTGCGTGGACCAGCACGGACGACTCGACGTGCTCGGCAACATCGCGGCGGTCTCCTGGATGAAGAACACCGCTGACGTGACCACCGAGGACTGGCGTCAGATGTTCGCCATCAACGTCGACGGCACCTACTTCATGTGTCAGGCGGCACTCCCCCACATCCTCGCCAGCGAGGGCAACATCATCAACATCGCCTCCAACGCAGCCTTCATGGGTTGCGCCTACCTGGTCCCCTACTGCGCCACCAAGGGCGCGGTGGTGCAGATGACCCGGGCCCTGGCGACAGAATTCGTCAAGGAGCCGATACGCATCAACGCCATCGCCCCGGGTGGAACCGACACCCCGATGAACCGGGACTATCAGCTCGCCGACAACACCGACTACAAGCTGCTGAAACGGTCCATGGCCTTCCGACCGCTGGACAAGCCCGAACACGTCGCCGCTCTCTTCGCCTTCCTCGCATCGGCTGAAGCGGCCAACATCCACGGAGCCATCATCAACGCCGACAGCGGCATGACCGCCACCTGAGAACCGGCCGCATGCCCGCCATCTTCGTCCTCGGCGTCGACCTCGACGGAGTCTGTGCAGAGCACACCCGCGGATTCAGGCAGATCGTGGCCGAGCGCCTCGGCGTGCCCGAAGAGTCGCTGACCCTGGACCGCGGCTGGAACTTCGAGGAATGGGGATTCGGGCCCGACGACTTCGAGGACCACCACCGCTACGCGGTCACCGAAGGCCGGATGTTCAGGGACCTCGAAGTGATCGAGGGCGCCGCCGAGGCGCTGTGGCGCCTGTCCGACGCCGGGGTCTGGATTCGGATAATCACCCACCGCCTGTACGTCAACTGGGGTCATCAGGTGGCAGCCGGAGACACGGTCGACTGGTTGGACAGAGTCGAAATCCCCTACCGGGACCTGTGCTTCCTGGGCGCCAAGCCGGAAGTCGAGGCCGACCTCTACATCGACGACGCCCCGCACAATGTGGAGGCGCTGCGCGCCGCAGGCAATGAGGTGATCATTTTCGACCAGTACTACAACCGGCACCTCGACGGACTGCGGGCGACCAACTGGACCGAGGCCGAGGAGATCGTGCTGCAGCGTTTCACCGAGCACCGCGGCAGCCACGGAGTGCAGACCCAGCTTCCCGGCGTTGCCGGAACCCTCAGCCGGCGCCTCGACACCCCCTGAGAATCAGGGGTGCTCCAAGATCAGAATCTCTGGTCGAGCGCCGACCTGAACTCGCCGACAAGTTCTGCGACGCCCTCCGGACCACCGCCGTCGAGCATCCTCTGCACCATCGCCGATCCGACAACTGCCCCGTCGGCGACCTCGCACACCTCGACGGCCTGTTCGGGAGTCCCCACTCCGACACCGACGAGCACGGGCCGGTCGGTCACCTCCTTGAGACGCGCAGCGATCACTCTGGCGCTGTCTGCGAGTTGATCACGGACCCCGGTGATGCCGAGCAGGCCGACCCCGTAGACGAAGCCGCGTGAACGCCGGGCAATACTCACAAGGCGTTCATCGGGAGACGTCGGCGCAGCCAGCAGGACGGTCTCGACTCCCGCGGCGTCGGCTGCCTCAGCCCAGGGACCGACCTCCTCGAGCGGGATGTCTGGGAGGATGCAGCCCGACACGCCGCCGTCCGCCAGAGACGAGGCGAAGCGTTGGTACCCCATCCGGTAGGCGATGTTGCCGTAGGTCATCACCGCGGTCGGAACCCCGATGTCAGCTCCGCGCAACCGATCGAGGATGAGCTGTGGAGTTACCCCCGACGCCAGTGCCTTGTCGTTGGCGAGTTGGATCGTGGGGCCGTCCATCACCGGGTCGGAGAAGGGAACACCGATCTCGACGGCGTCGGCACCGGCGATGGATGCAGCCTGGATCGTTTCGAGCCAGTCTTCGCCGAGTCCGCCGGTCAGATAAGGGACGAGGCACTTGCCGCCGCGGTCGCGCCGGGTTCGCAACGCCGCCTCGAGTGCGCCGGTCACCCCAGCACGTCCATCATCTGCGCAACGTCCTTGTCGCCTCGACCACTGAGGTTCAACAGCACGGTCTTGCCCGCGAGCTCATCTTGGGCCCGCACGATCCAGGCCAGAGCGTGAGCCGATTCGAGCGCAGTGATGATCCCCTCGGTGCGGGCCAGCAACTGGAACGCCTCGACCACCTCAGCATCGGTCACCGGTTCGTAGCGCGCCCGCCCCGTTGCTGCCAGATTCGCGTGCTCCGGGCCGATGCCGGGATAGTCGAGCCCGGCGGAGATCGACTGGGCTTCGAGCACCTGGCCCCATTCGTCCTGCATCAGATAGGAGCGCGAACCGTGGACGATGCCCGGCACGGCCCGCCCCACCGCGGCCCCGCCAGCGGGTTCGACACCGACCAGTTCGGCGTCGGTGTCGGCGAAGCCCGAGAAGATACCCGCGGCATTGGAGCCGCCTCCGACGCAGGCCACCACCACATCGGGGGTGCCACCGTCGAGCAGCCCGGCGCACTGCTGCGCGGCCTCGTCGCCGATGACCCGATTGAACTCCCGGACCATCCACGGGTAGGGGTGGGGGCCCATCACCGAGCCCAGGCAGTAGTGGGTGGACTCGACGGCCGAGACCCAGTGCCTCATCGCCTCGTTGACGGCGTCCTTGAGCGTCTGAGAACCCGACTTCGCGGCCCGCACCTCGCTGCCGAGGAGTTTCATGCGAAAGACATTGAGCTCCTGGCGGCCGATGTCGACCGTCCCCATGTAGACGATGCACTCCATGTCGAACAGCGCCGCGGCGGTAGCGGTCGCCACACCGTGCTGCCCGGCTCCCGTCTCGGCCACCAAGCGGGTCTTGCCCATGCGTCGGGCCAGCAGCGCCTGGCCCAGGACGTTGTTGATCTTGTGGCTGCCGGTGTGATTGAGGTCTTCACGCTTCAACAGGACCGTGCAGCCCAACTCCTCGCTGAGATTGTCGCAACCGGTGATGGGAGACGGGCGCCCCGCGTAGTGCGTCAACAGGTCTGTGAGCTCGGCTCTAAATGTCGGGTCGGCCCACGCCGACCGAAAGGCACGATCGAGCTCCTGACAGGCCGGCACCAGCGTCTCGGGCACATACATGCCGCCGAACTCCCCGAAACGGCCCTCGGCGCTCGGGTCGGCCATGAAACCGGGCTGTGCGCCACCGTTCGGAGCCACAGCGTTCGAAGCCACGGCGCTGGGAGCCGCGGCGTTCCAAGTCGCGACGTTGGGAGCCGCGGCGTTCCAAGTCGCGGCGTTGGGAGTCGCGGCGTTCCAAGTCGCGACGTTGGGATATTCAGCTGACATCAGAAATCGTCCTCCCAGTTGTAGGGGATGTCGGAGATCTCCACGCGGTCGCGCATTCGCACCTCATGGAAAGCCTCGCGGGCGGCATCGACGAAGCGTCGCATCTTGACCGGGTCCTTCTCGCCGGGCGCCCGTTCAACGCCGCTGGAGACGTCGACCCCCCAGGGAGACACCGTGTGTATCGCCCGGCGCACGTTGTCCGCGTCGAGGCCGCCAGCCAGCAGCAACGGGATGCCCGAGAGCGGCACATGCTCAACGAGGCTCCAGTCGAACACCTCGCCGCCACCCGGTGTCGGCGAGTCGATGAGTGCCACATCGGCGTTGTAGGAGGCGACGTCGGAAAGGCCCGGGTCGATGGCGTAGAAGCCCTTGATCATCCGCGGGACCCGGGCGCGGACTTCCCGGGCCTGTTCAGGCGACTCATGCCCGTGCAGCTGTGCTGCGCCCAACCCGGCACGGTGCATGATCGCCACCACCCGGTCGGGGAGCTCATTGCGAAAGACTCCGACCGTCAGTATCTCGGCGGGGAGCCGGCGGGCGATGTCGCGGGCGCGGTCCACAGCCACCTGACGCGATGACGGAGCGAACACGAAACCGACCGCGTCGGCACCGAGCGCAGTCGCCAACAGAGCGTCCTGTTCGCTCGTGACACCGCAGATCTTGATGAACATGGATCCGACGCTAGCGGACCGGACGCCTTACCCTTCAGCATTTCGCCAGCGGGGCGCGCCCGGCCGCTTCAAGTCTTGCAGCGCCCGCGGGATCAGAGGCCCTTGCCCGCTATCGGATTGAGGATGTGGAACCCGGGATCACCGTCGACCAGCCCGCCGACGACCCCCAACAACGCGGCCATGGCATCTGAGGAGCTGTGTGCATCCAGTGCCTCGGAATCGCTGTAGAGCTCGTACACCCAGACCACGTTCTCGTCGGCCCGGTCCTCGCAGAGAATGTAGATCTCGGTCCCGGCCTCGTCGTTGACCTGCTCCAACATCGGCGTGAAGGCTGCGATCAGGTCGCCTTTGGTTCCGGGCTTCAATGGGATTCTTGCGATTACTGAGACTTTGGACATGCGCCGACTCTAGGCCGACGACCCGTGCAGGCGACAAACTTGCCGGAACAATATTGAACGCACTGCGAAATCGGCGAAGGTCAGGCCGGCGCCCGGACTACCGCGTCGACGCCGTCGACCGACACCGCGCTGCCGGGCGCGACCTTGCGCATCAACGGGGCGATCGCCACCGAAGGTCCCTCTGAGGTCGCCGCCGAGGTCACCACGCCCACATCGGCGCCTTCGAAGGCGACCACCCCGCCGACAACGAGAGGCCCGTCCGCTTCCAGCACCCGCAGCGGACGGGGCACATTGCCGCCGCGGCTGTCGATCCTTGCCACCAGTTCCTGACCGGTGTAGCAGCCCTTGGTGAAGCTCACAGACGCCTCGATGAGATGCGCCCCGCCCTCCGCCGGGATCGTCTGTTCGTTGATGTCGGCACCGAGACGGGGCACCCCGGCGAAGATCCGGGACCATTCGAATCCAGCGTCGTCGAGCTCGATCCCGCTGGGCGCAACCAGTGCCTCACCGAGATGGTCCGAACCCGAGAATCCGGGCCACTCGAAGCGCGCTGAGAGCACTTCACGGTCGTTGAAACCGGGGACCGGCGACAACGGTGCGTCTGTTTCCTGCGCGCCGGGGCCGTTGCGGATCGACAGCATCCTCCAACCGTCGAGGATCCTGAACTCGACCGCAGTGCGCAGCTTGAACCGTTCGAGCCGCTCGACTAGCGGGGCCGCCCAGCCAGCTTCGAGGTCCACCAGAAAATGCTCGTCTGCGACTCGATGCACCCGGAACCAGGCCGTGAGCCTGCCCGTGGGCGCCAAGACCAGCGACCAGGCCGACGAAGGAGCGGTTATCCGGTCCACATCCTGGGAGATTTGGCCCTGCAGATACGTCGAGGCGTCGGCACCGGTGATCTCGACTGCATCACGGTCGACGATCGTGGCGAGCATGTCAACCCCCATCCCCGGCTCGCCGGGCCTCGGCTCGCAGCGCGCCAGCTTGCCCGGCCTCGCGGGCCTCGGCTTGCCCGGCCTCGGCTCGCCGGGCCTCGGCATGCCCGGCCTCGCGGGCCTCGCGCATCCGGCGGGCCACGGGCACCGCCGCGAGCAGGGCTCTCGCCTTGTTCTGACACTCGAGGTGCTCATCGGAGGCCACCGAGTCGGCCACGATTCCCGCACCGGCACAGACCGTGGCACGGTCGCCCGACACCAGCATGGTACGGATCGTGATAGCGGTGTCGATGCACCCCGAGAAGTTGAGGTAGCCGACCACTCCCCCATAGGGGCCGCGCTTCACCGGTTCAAGCTCGTCGATGATCTCCATGGCCCGAACCTTGGGTGCACCCGACAGCGTGCCCGCGGGCAGGGTGGCGCGCAACACGTCGATGGCGGTAGCGCCGTCGCGCAGATCGCCCGACACCTGCGAGGTGAGGTGCATGACGTGGCTGTAACGCTCAAGGGTCATCATCTCGTCGACGTTGAGGGACCCGAACTCGATGACCCGGCCGATGTCATTGCGGGCGAGGTCCACGAGCATCACATGCTCGGCGATCTCCTTGGGGTGTTCGCGGAGCTCTGCGGCCAATTTGAGGTCGTGCTCGGTAGTTCTGCCCCGCTTGCGGGTGCCCGCTATCGGGCGGGAGACGACTCGCCCGTCCGCGAGCCGCACCATCGGCTCAGGCGATCCGCCCACGATCTCCAGATCGCCATGGCGCAGGAAGTACATGTAGGGACTCGGGTTCAACTGGCGCAACGCTCGGTACAGATCGAACGCGTCGGCGTCGAAGGACACCTCGAACCGCTGGGCCAGCACGACCTGGAAGACGTCTCCGGCGAGAATGTGCTCGCGAGCCGCTTCGACCGCCGCGCAGTAGTTCGCCTTCGACATTGTGGAGGTGAACTCGGGTATCTCCTCGTCTCCCTCCGCCGGGTTGAACAGCGGCTCCTCCAGCGCCCTCGATCCGGCCCGACCCAGCGATTCGAGGCGCGCCGCGGCATCATGGTACGCGGATTCGATCGCCGCGTCGTCAGCGCCCTGCGGGATCGCCGCGTTGGCGATCAGCGTCACCCGCTGTCGCCAATGGTCATAGGCAGCGAGTTCCCCGATTATGGAGACGACTGCGTCGGGATAGCCGAGGTCGTCGTCCGCGGCGTCGGGCAGGTGCTCCACCTCACGGACGATGTCGTATCCGAGATAGCCGATCAGCCCGCTGTGCAGCGGCGGCAGGCCTTCGATGTCGGGCGCCTCGTAGTGCTCCAAGAGCCGTTCCAGCGCGGCGAGTATGCCCCCCTCGGTGTCTATGTCGATGCCGAGGTCACCCTCGACGGTGATTCGGCCGTGTTGGGCGACGAGCGTCGCTAGCGGGCGGCGGCCAACGAACGACCAGCGGCTCCACCGGTCACCGCCGTCCACGGACTCGAGCAGGAACCCCTCGTCCTCCCCGACCACCCTGGCGAAAGCGCTGACGGGTGTGGTCAGGTCGGCGAGAACGTTGCGCCACACCGGAACCATGCGGTGCGACCGCGCCAACGAGCGGAACTCTTCAAGGTCGGGGCGCACGGTCATTGCTCAGCTGAAGGCGAGCGAGCCCGGATCGGTCACGGTGCGGTAGTAGCAGGTCGGGCGGGTGTTGCCGTGCTCGTCTGTGGTGTGGCACACGCCCGTGCCCGCCTTGCGGACCCGGTACAGCAGGCTGTTCTGCTCACAGTTGATCTTCACTTCGACCACCTCGAGAGTGTCTCCGCTCGTCGCTCCCTTGTGCCACAGTTCCTGGCGCGAGGTCGAGTACAGCACCGCTGAGCGTCGTTGCAGCGTCGCCGCAAGGGCCTGCTCGTTGGCATAGCCGATGAACAGGACCTCATCGGAATCGGCGTCCTGGAGCACCACCGGGACGACTTGATGTCCGGCCCGGCCGATCTTGGCGACCTTGTCGAAGTCGAGTTCGACCGAAAGCCCCTCTTCCAGTGCGACTCCGTCCGACACGCTCATAGCCCTAGCTTACGTGCCCACCCCCGAACCAGTTGGCTTTCCGCTCCGCCTGTGCACGGCGCGTGGGAGGTTCTCCAGCCCGGGTTCGGCTCCGCATGTGGTTCGACTCCACCTGTCACTCGGCAGGGCTCTACAGTCTTGGCGATGGTTGACACTCCCGAAAGGTCAGAACTAGCTCGCGTCGATGCTGTGGGGCTTGCCGAAATGGTGCGGACCCGACAGATCAGCCCCGTTGAGCTGATCGACGACACCATCGACCGCATCGAGCGGATCGATCCGCAGATCAACGCGGTGATCCAGCCGAGCTTCGAGAAGGCCCGGGCCGTCGCAGCGTCCGAACCGCCCGACGGACCGTTCCGCGGAGTCCCGATGCTGCTGAAAGACCTCTGGCCGTGCTCGGAGGGCGACCCGTTCCATCTGGGAGTGCTCGGCCTCAAGAATGCCAGCCACACAGCCACCTTCGACGCCAACATCACCACGGCCTACCGCCGAGCTGGCTTCGTGCTCTGCGGGCGCACCAACAGCCCCGAGATGGGGCTGGCGGCCACGACGGAGCCGCTGTCCTATGGCGCCACCCGCAACCCCTGGGACCTCTCTCGCAGCCCCGGCGGCTCATCGGGCGGGGCCGCGGCCGCGGTGGCCGCAGGAATGCTCCCGGCCGCCAACGCCAGCGACGGCGGCGGATCGATTCGGATTCCGGCCGCCATGTGCGGCCTGGTCGGCCTCAAACCGAGCCGGGGACGCATCTCCCAGGGTCCCCACAACGACGAGTGGAGCAACAGCGTGCAACACGTCGTGTGCCACACCGTGCGTGACAGCGCGGCGATCCTAGACGCCACCGCCGGACCGTTTCCCGGCGACGGTGTGACCGCCCCCGCTCCGGCTGCCCCGTATGCCGAGTTGGTCGACCAAGCGCCGCCGAGGTTGCGGATCGGCATGCTGGCCGACTCGATCCGCAGCCGAGTCGCGATCGATCCCGAAGTGGCCCTTGCGGTGCAGCAGGCCGCCGCCCTGCTGGAGCGACTGGGCCACAGCGTCGACGACGGATCACCCGCGGCGCTGCACGACGAGGAGCTGATCGGCTCTTTCGGTCCCGCTTGGACCGTGGGGGTCGCCCATTCACTGGAGCAGTTCGGCGAATGGATCGGTAGAGACATCACGCCCGACGACGTGGAGCCCATGACCTGGCGACTCGCCGAACGGGGTCGTCGAATGGAGGCCCTGGAGCTGACGCGCAGCAGCGACGCAATGCTGAGGTTCCGCCGCTCTATGGCGCAGTGGTGGGCCGACGGACACGACCTTCTGCTGACGCCGACCTGCCTGCGACCGCCGGCACTCCTCGGTGAGATGTCGGCCACCGCACCAGACCCCGAAGCGGCGATTCTCACCACCCTGGCGTATTCGACGTTGACCGCACCGTTCAACACGACCGGCCAACCGGCGATCTCGCTGCCGCTCGCCCGCACCAGCACCGGGCTGCCGATCGGCATCCAGTTGGTCGCCGCCTACGGCAACGAGCACCTGCTGCTGCAAGTCGCCCGCCAACTGGAGCTCGAAGTCCGCTGGGCCGACCAGCGCAGCCCGCTGCACCCGTAGCTTGGCACGAGCTGTGGTCACTGACCCGACGGGATAGTCTGAAGCCGATCCGCTAGCGCTTCTGTACGCGACCACATACTGCGGCACATCAGGAGACAGTTATGGCATTGGCTTCAGGAATCTTTGCATTGGAGGGCGACCCCGAACTAGATCTGACACGCCGTTATTCGATGCGACCGGTCCTGCAGTTCCTTAAGGACCTCAACGCGATCGACTTCATCTTCCGTGATATCGGAACCCCCGAAGAACTCCAGCACTATCTCACGCGGTGGACGCTGGCTAAGCACCATAAATACAACATCGGTTACATCAGCTTCCACGGCACTCCGGGCGCTATTTCGTTCCCCGATAGCAGGAAGCCCGCGGTCACACTGGAGATGCTCGGTGAGTGGCTGGAGGGTCGGCTAGAAGGCCGGCTAATTCACTTCTGCGCCTGTTCGGTCATGCGCCTCGGAGATGCACGTTTGCAGCGCTTCGTCAAACAGACGCGTACCACTGCTGTCATGGGCTATCGCACCGACATCGACTGGGCAGAGTCGATGGCGTTCGACTCACTGCTGTTCAACGCCCTGACGCGCTACACGAGGCTCAGTGATGCCGTGAACTACCTCGACCGAATCGCTGGCACCCTGAAACAGCACCTCGGATTCCACGTCATCCGCTGACCGTGCGGACGCTCGCGTTTGGCATCCTTCTCGAAGCGGCTAGTTCCAGACCGAGCCAACGGCTCAGAGGTAGAGGCCGGTGGAGCCCTCGTCGAGACGCTCGGCGGCCACCGCGTGGACATCGCGTTCGCGCAGGATGATGTAGTCGAAGCCGCGGACCTCGACCTCGTATCTGTCCTCGGGGTTGAACAGCACCTGATCGCCGGTCTCGAGGTTGCGGACATTGGGTCCCACGGCCACGACCTGCGCCCACGACAGGCGCTTGCCGACCTGTGCCGTCGCCGGGATCAGGATTCCCCCAGACGACCGACGCTCTCCCTCCGCCTCGCCGAGCGACACAAGGATCCGGTCGTTGAGCATCTTGACCGGTATCCCGTCTTCGCCTGAGAGGTCACCGTTCTGCTTCGCCTTTGTTGCCACAAAGCCACGCTAGCTGTCACAACCACGAATGTTGTCCCGCCTGTGCGCGCAACTCGGGTTCGCGGCGGCGTGCGCGGGCCGCGCGCGTCACAACCACGAATGTTGTCCCACCAGTGCATAACCCCGAAGCAACCGAGGGCGGAATCAGACAGCACCCTCCGAAACGCTGGCAGCCTAAGCAAAGCGGGGCTTCCGCCGGTTCACCAACTACCGGCTACGCATCCTACTTGCAGCCAGCCAAAACCCCGGGCACACTCAACCCAGCACAAGAATCAGAACCCGACGTCCCCGCTTCGACGCGTAGAGCCAGAAAACCCCGCGGTCTTGTTGGAGTTGACGGTCGTATTCTCGGATGAACGCGTCGAAGAACTCGACCCACCAGTCGTCGTCCGATAGGCCGGGAGGGATCGGGTATTGTCCCGCTGTGTGTCGGAGCGTTTCGGATATGTGGCGCTGAGGGGTGTGATGGCCGCGACGTCGTCGGATCCGGAGCACGGTAGCCAGGCTCGGTACGCCGGGTGCAAGTCCCGTCCGCCGTGCCGCTGCGATGTCTGCCGGGAGGCGAATCGGGAGCGGGGGAGAGCGGATCGGGCGCGGCGTCGTGCTCGGGCTGCGCTGACCGATCCTCGGTCTCGGGACGAAGCTCACGCCGCGCGCATGGAGGAGATCCGGCTGCGGTTCGCCGACCGCCGACAAGCTCGACGGTCCCGCCGGTAGGGGGCGTCGGCGTAGTCCTGGGCGTCGGTCAGGCCGGTCTCGGCCGGCGGGGTGGGTGTATAGTGGGGGTGTACTGCTACCGATAGGGGACATGATGTTTCAGACCACTCCGACCACTATCCGTACTCTGCTCGACGACGACCTGCGAGCCTGCGCAACCGACCATGAGGCGACATGAGCGACGACGAGACAGGCGACGGTATGGCGCTGACGCACGAACGGTGTCCGTGCGGTCGTGCGGCTGTGCTTCAGGTTCCCCACCCCTACCCGAACCGTGTGCGTTTCGTCGTGCTGTTCTGTGCGGTTGTGTTCGTGTTTGTCGGAGCGGGCGCCGTGTTCGCGCTCGATGGGTCCCTCGATGAGGGGGAAGAGGCGTCGGCAGCGGCGAGCGTCGCGGGCATCGTCGTCGTGGTGGGAGCCGTGGTGCTGTATCGGGTTGTGGTGCGTGCTGCGCTCGCTGTTGGTGTGTCTGCTTGTGATGCCTACCCGGGCTGTGTTGAACCGGACCCGCCAGACGAGCCGCCGCAACCACCGAGGCGCGGCGCTACGGGGCGCGGCGCGGTTCGATTCAACGCCGGCAATGTGCGGCGCATTACCCGGTTCATGGGTCGCGACCCTTTCCCGGACTAGGCCGCCGACATGAGCACTGCTCGACTAACAAAATCTGTACGGTTGGCCGCGGGGCGGTCCTGTCGGTAGCAGATGGTCCCGTCACGTCGTCGAGGGTTCCCGCCGGTTGAGGTCGCACCCCTAGCCTCCTAGCCTCCCGGCGGGATCTTTCGCGCTCGGGTTGTTGCGGTAGGTGCCGATTCTGAGGCGTCGTGCGTCGTATTCGGCGGCCATTTCGGCGGATTTCCAGCCGATGATCTCGGAGACAGTTTGGGGTGGGAGCCCGCGCCGCGTGAGTCCTTGGGCTGCGCCGCGGCGGAAGCTGTGGGCGGTGTAGCGTCCGTCTGGTGAGGTGTGTCTGACTCTTCGCGACAAATCGCGGGTTTTTTCACGGCGCATCGGTGGGTGGTTGGTGGTGGTTGGTTTGTCATGTTAGCGGTTGGTGTCGGTGGTGGGCGCGTCGTTGCGCGTCGGCTTGTTGGAGTCCGTGTCGGCGGGCTTGGCGGATTTGGTCGCCTTTGCCGGTGTGTTCGTCGTTGGGGGTGACATAGCCGATGCCTTCGTGGAGCCGCACACAGTTGTAGTGGTTGCGGACGCGTTCGAGTTCTGCGGTGAGGTCGGCGGGATCGTCGAGCGTTTCGAGGTGGGGGTGTTCGCCTTTGACGTGGCTGAACAGAGACTCGATCCAGGCCTGGTCGGTGGGC
>JAHQYN010000053.1 GCA_024421085.1 Acidimicrobiia bacterium | reverse complement strand
CCACAGGGATCCTCCAGTTCCTCGGCCTGCGTTACAGACCGATTCTGGAGGATCCCGCCCGTTCAACCGCGGACCCTCACCCGACCCTCACCCCACCGACTCCACCCTGAAACGCGAAGCGCCGGATTTGACTGAGTGGTCCAGTTGGCCCCACTGGGCTGATGTCAGTGATCGTTCGAAGAACTTCGCCTGCCAACCCCACTCGGTGCCGTCGTCAAGTACCGAAAAGCACTCCATTCCTGCGTCTGGAGTTCCCTTGCGCGCGAAACGAGCATTCGCCGGGATTTCGGATCGGGCCAGTTGGCAGCATAGTTCTTCGAACGCGGCTTCCTGCGAACCGCCGTGGGCTTTCAAACTGGTCCAGTTCAGGTTCACAACCGAAACCTCATGAAACAAGATCCTTGGGGTTCCTCTGGAACCGTCACCACCGGCGACTTAGCAGGCGAGCGCCTAACGCGACGACAACGATAATGGTCAGCACTTGCGGCAATGCTGCGAATGGGAGTACAATACCCGTCAGAGGGCTTCCTGCCCACGACGTGAAGGTAAGATCGGGTATTGACGCGGCAAGAGCGAGGCCAACGACAATAGGTAGCAGCGAACTCAAGAAACTGCTCCAGAAACGTTTTTCTCATGAACCCCTAGTGTAGTCGTTGAGTGTTCGTCCCCCAGTAGAGCAGCGAGGTGTGACAACGAAGGTAACGCGCGGGTCTCGGTGCGCTCACGCAGCAGTTCCTTGTGGCCGGTACCGACCATCGTCTGGCGCATTCCCCTGAGCGCTGAACAGATTGTGATGCGTGCTCGGTAGAGACGTGAGACATCGGGACCCGTGGAGATCGGGCGCTGTCGGGCGGGTGAGAAGCCGTTCGATCGGTGATAGTGTGCGGTTGTGGTCACTGGGGAGCTGAAGAGCAGGATTGATGCGGTTTGGAACGACTTTTGGTCGGGAGGGATATCCAATCCGCTGGAGGTGATGGAGCAGCTCACCTACCTGCTGTTCATCAAGGGCCTTGACGAGCAGCAGACGCTGGCGGAGAGAAAGGCGAACCGCACGGGGGAGCCGATCGAGGACGAGATCTTCCCCGCAGGTCAGGAGTTCCGGCCAGAGGGTCGCGCGGAGGGTCGGCCATACGGCGACCTGCGGTGGTCGGCGTTCAAGAACATGTCCGCAGCCGAGATGTTCGATGTCGTCGGGAACTACGTGTTCCCGTTCCTTCAGGAGCGTGCCGGAGAGAGTACGCATGCCAAGCACATGCGTGACGCTCGGTTCACGATCCCCACGGCTGCGCTGCTGCTGAAAGCGGTCGACGGGCTCGACGCGGTCGAGATGAAGGATCGCGACACCAAGGGAGACGTCTACGAGTACATGCTCTCGAAGATCGCGACGGCCGGCCAGAACGGGCAGTTCCGTACACCGCGCCACATCATCGAATTGATGGTCGAGATGATGGCACCCCAGCCCGACGACGTGATCTGCGATCCCGCAAGTGGTACGTGCGGCTTCCTCGTTAGCGCCGCCGAGTACATCCGCCGAGAGCACCCGAGAGCGCTCACCGACGACATCCAGCAGGAGCACTTCCACAACCAGATGTTCTCCGGTTACGACTTCGACAACACGATGCTGCGGATCGGGTCGATGAACATGCAACTGCACGGAGTTCAGAACCCGAACATCAGCTACCGCGACTCGCTGGCCGAGGACCACGCCGGAGACGTCGAGTCTTACAGCTTGATTCTGGCCAACCCGCCGTTCGCTGGTTCGCTCGACTACGAGGGCACGGCAAAGGGTCTCCTCCAGGTGGCCAAGACGAAGAAGACTGAATTGTTGTTCCTCTCGCTGTTCCTGCGGCTGCTCAAGCCTGGTGGTCGTGCTGCGGTGATCGTCCCCGACGGAGTGCTGTTCGGTTCGACCAAGGCGCACAAGGAACTTCGTCGGATTCTGGTTGAGGACCAGAAGCTCGACGGGATCGTGTCGTTGCCTGCCGGGGTGTTCAAGCCCTACTCAGGGGTCTCCACGGCAATCCTCCTATTCGCCAAGACCAACTCCGGCGGCACCGAACTCGTCTGGTTCTACGACCTTCAAGCCGACGGCTACAGCCTCGACGACAAGCGGACCCCGCTCCTATATGAGTCCAAGACCGGGGTGCTCGCCGAGGGTTTGGCCGAGGAAGAGCACGAGAAGAACAACCTCCCCGATGCACTGGCACGCTGGCAGGAGCGCGATGGCGCGGAAATCGAGCGAGCACCAACCGAGCAGTCGTTCTGCGTGCCGAAGGTCGACATCGCGGCAAATGAATACGACCTCAGCATCAACCGCTACAAGGAGACCACCTTCGACGAGGCCAAGTACGCGCCGCCAGCGGAGATTCTCGACGAACTCGTCACCACTGAACAAGAGATATTAGAGGGCATCGAAGATCTCAAGACGGCGATTCGAGAAGAGGTTGCGTGACGTTGTGAGGCGAATCCGGTCGCCATTAGCAGGGCAAGCCGAACCTCCTGCGGCATTCGGGTGGCCCCGTGCCTCTCTCAGTGCAGTGGCTGCGATCGAGCGCAAGGCGATCAAACCCTCTGAAATCGTCGGGCACGAGCTGTATGTCGGCTTGGAGAACCTTGATAGCAGCGGCAAGTTCTTGGGTGTTCGGGCCTCCGCGGACGCTGGTTTGAAGAGCAACAAGTTCGCGTTTACCGAGGATCATGTGCTCTACGGCAAGCTGCGCCCGTACCTCGCCAAGATCGCAGCTCCCGACTTCGGGGGCATCTGCAGCACCGACATAATCCCAATCAGGCCCGGTGACAGACTCGACCGCCGCTACTTGTTGCACTTTCTGCGGACGCCGGCAATGGTAGCCCATGCGGCGCACAAATCTGTGGGGATCAATCTTCCGCGATTGAGCCCGAACGTCTTGGAGTCATTCGAGGTTCCGTTGCCGCCGATTGAGGAGCAGCGGCGGATTGCGGCGGTGCTGGATGCGGCTGAGGCTCTACGGGCGAAGCGTCGTCAGGCGCTCTCCAAACTTGATCAATTGGATCGGTCCATCTTCCAGAGTTGCCTAAGTGAAGACAAGGTGGAGTCGGTCGAACTTGGGCGCCTCGTCGATCCTGTAGCGAAATGGAACCCTAGGCGAGATGGATCCGGGACATTTATTTACATTGATATCACTAGCATTGACCAAGTCATGAAAGTGGTCGCTCAGCCGACAACGATTGACGCGTCTGAGGCACCGAGTCGAGCTAGGCAGCTAGTCTCCTCAAGAGACATACTCGTGTCTACAGTGCGCCCGAATCTTAATGCGGTTGCTTGTGTGCGACCAAACCTCGATGGTGCAACAGCGTCGACCGGCTTCTGCGTGTTGCGTCCGCGTCGGGATGAGCTCGATTGGCGTTATCTGTTCCAGTATGTCAAGTCGCAACATTTCGTGAGACAACTGCTGCAAGTCGCAACGGGTGCGAGCTATCCGGCTGTATCAGACAGGATTGTCAAGGCAACAGAGGTTCCCCTTCTTGCGATCGCGAAACAACGACGGCTCGGCGACTTGCTCGACGTGTCAGAATTGTTGCGAGCAAAGCACCAAACGGCGCTCGCAGTACAGGACGAACTCTTCGCGTCGCTGCAGCAGCGGGCGTTTCGGGGGGAGTTGTGAGGGGGTCGCAGTTTTCGTTTCTTGAGGCCGAGTTTGGGGCTGAGTTTGAGTCGGCGGCGCGGGCGGAGGGGTACTCGCTGTCGGATCCGGGGGCTGCGGTCATCTATGCGCGTAAGTGTCTTGAATCCGCAGTCAAGTGGATTTACGAGCATGATCGATCCTTCCGTGACCCCTACGACGACACGCTCAACGCTCGACTGAACGAACCCGCCTTCAAATCGCTGCAAGATGGCCGGATCTTCGGCGTGGCGCGGAAAATCCAGAAGGCGGGGAACCGTGCTGTTCATGAATCCAAGGCGCCGTCGAAACTTGAGGCGGTCGAGATCGTCTCGGCTTTGTTCCAGTTCTGCTTCTGGTTCGCCGTCACCTACGGACGCACATCGAAACCTGATCCTACGCTGCGGTTCAATCCTCACCGACTGCTCGACGCGGGCAAGGTCGAGCAAGCATCGCTGCGTGAGCGTCAAGAACTTGAGGCGCGGCTGGAGCAGGAATCCGCAGAACGTGCGGCCGCCCACATGCGGTTGGTCGAATCCGATCGCGCAAACGCGCAACTGAAAGCTGATCTGTCGAAGCTGCGGGCTGAAGTTGCCGCGGCCAAGAAGCATGCCGAGGAGACCGTCCCGCCCGATGCGTTCGACTGGTCTGAAGCCAAGACACGCAAGTACAAGATAGACGCCCTGCTGGCAGAATCCGGCTGGACCGAACTCGTTGAGGGACGCGACACCGAATACGAGGTACACGGGATGCCGTCGGCCTCCGGTGTCGGCTACGTGGACTATGTGCTGTGGGGAGCAGACGGCTCGCCGCTCGCGGTAGTCGAGGCAAAGAAAGCGCTCGCAGATCCGAAGTCGGGTCAGCAGCAGGCCAAGCTCTATGCCGACTGTCTGGAGAATGAGACCGGGCAACGGCCCATGATCTACTACAGCAACGGGTACGAGCATTGGCTGTGGGACGACTCCCAGTACCCGCCGCGCCGAGTACAAGGGTTCTGCACACGCGATGAACTCTCGTTGCTCATCCAGCGCCGTACAACTCGCAGAGCGTTGACGACACTCGACCTCAGCAAGAGCATCGTCGACCGCCCCTACCAGCAACGGGCGATCAGAGCGATCTCCGAGCACTTCGAGAACGACAACCAGCGCAAAGCACTCCTGGTGATGGCCACCGGCGCAGGCAAGACCCGTACGGTGATCGCTCTCGTGGACCTTTTGATGCGTGCCGGTTGGGTGAAGCGGGTGCTGTTCCTGGCTGATCGCACGGCGCTCGTGAATCAAGCGGTGAACGCCTTCAAGACCCACCTACCCGATTGCGCGCCGGTGAACTTGGTGACCGAACCCAATACCGACGGCAGGGTACACGTGTCGACCTACCAGACGATGGTCGGCAAGATCGACGAGTACCGTGCCGACGGGACCCGCCGCTTCGGGGTGGGGCACTTCGACCTGGTTGTGATCGATGAAGCGCACCGGTCGGTGTACCGCAAGTATCGGGGCATTTTCGAGTATTTCGACTCGCTGTTGGTGGGCCTCACTGCAACCCCCAAGGACGAGGTTGACAAGAACACCTACGACCTGTTCGACCTCGAAACCGGTGTCCCCACCGACGCCTACTCGCTCGATGATGCCATCAAGGACGGGTACTTGGTGCCGCCCCGGGCCGTGTCCGTGCCGCTGCAGTTCGTGCGCGAAGGCATCCGCTACAACGAACTGAGCGAAGACGATAAGGAGCAGTGGGACGAGTTGGACTGGGGTGAAGACGATGAAGGGCTCCCTCGGGAACCTCCCGACAAGGTCGAGGCGGCGCAACTCAACAAGTGGCTGTTCAACACCGACACCGTCGATCGGGCGCTCGCTCACCTGATGACCGAGGGCATCAAGGTGGCCGGCGGCGACCGTCTCGGCAAGACCATCGTCTTCGCCAAGAACCAGAAGCACGCCGACTTCATCAAGGAACGCTTCGATGCCAACTACCCGTCGCTGAATGCTGGGAACTTCGCCCGAGTCATCACCCACCAGGTGAGTCACGGCCAGAGTCTGATAGACGACTTCTCCAACAAGTCCAAGGCACCGCACATCGCCATCAGTGTCGACATGCTCGACACCGGCATTGACATTCCAGAAGTCGTCAACCTCGTGTACTTCAAACCGCTTCGTTCCAAGACCAAGTTCTGGCAGATGCTCGGGCGTGGCACCCGGCTGTGCCCGGGCCTGTTCGGGCCCGGCGACGACAAGACCCACTTCAAGGTGATCGACTTCTGCCAGAACTTGGAGTACTTCAGCCAGCCGCTGGTGCCGGCGGAGAAGTCGAGCGGGAAGTCTCTCAACGAGATCCTGTTCTGTGAACGGCTGGAATTGCTGCAAGCCCTCGATTCCTTCGGGTCGCTCGCTGGCGAGAGAGCCGAGGTTGCGGCAACTCTGCACCGAGCCGTGGCGTCAATGAACCCCGACAACTTCTTGGTGCGGCCGCATCTGGAGCTCGTCGAGCGGTTCAGTGCCCTCCAAGCATGGGAGACGATTTCGCTCACGGACCTCGCGGCGCTGGCCGACCGAGTCGCCAAACTGCCCGACCAACTCAATGCCGACAACAATGCCGACAACGAGGATGGCAAACGCTTCGACATAGTGATGTTGAACGCGCAGTTGGGCTTGCTGCGGCACACGCCGTTCGAGCGTCAGCGCACCCGAATTATCGGTGTTGCCTCGGCCCTCGAGGACCTCGGCACGACGATTCCAGCAGTAGTCCAGCAGCAGCAACTGATCGCGGACATCCAGACCGACGAGTGGTGGGCCGATGTGACGTACCCGATGATCGAGGATGCCCGCAAACGGCTTCGTGGTCTCGTCCATCTCATAAAGCACACCAGCAACAACGTTCTCTACAGCGACTTCACCGACGAACTCGGCCAATCCACCGAGATCGAATTGCCCGGCACCGGCGGGTCGGTCCCGAGCATCGAGTTCGAACAGTTCCGCAAGAAGGCACAGCACTTCCTGAAAGAACACCTCGCCGAGGGAGTGGTGGCCAAAGTCCGCAGCGGCGAACCGCTCACCACCTCCGACATCGAGGAACTGCAGCGCATTCTGGTTGCTGCCGATATCGGCGACACCGACACATTCGCCGCGGCCTCGGCGCGTGCGGGTAACTTCGGGTTGTTCATTCGCAGCCTCGTCGGACTCGACCGCACCGCCGCCGTGCGAGCGTTCGCCAAGTTCCTCGACGGCAAGCGCTACAAGCACAACCAGATCCGTTTCGTCACAATGGTGATCGATTACCTCACCGAGCACGGCAGCATCGAAGCCAGCCGCATCTACAACTCACCGTTCACCGCGCTCGCCCCCGAAGGACCCGAAACCATCTTCGCAGACGATGACCTCGACGAGTTCTTCGCGATCGTCAATCGCCTCGAGAAAACCGCAACCGCGTGAGATCCTCAACAAGGTGTTGTCACCGCTACCGAGCGGTCAGAAAGAGCAGTCTCGCGGCCCAGTAGACATGTGGTTGTTGGTCCTAGTCTTGCGGGATTGTGCCCTGCGGTTGTCCCGAACCACCAATGTGCTCGCGGTAGAAAGCATCGCCGAGCCATTTCTCGGTGCTCAAAGGCTTAACCACGAATGGCCCGATCTCACGCTCTTCAGGCTGGGATTCCGGCTCGATATTGGTGGTGTTCACGTGTTCTAGCCTTGCGCTCTTGAGAAAATAATCAACCGCTCGGGTGTCTTGGAACGTGTTTACTTGGTGTGTGCGCTTTGTCGTGGGGGACATTGACAGTACCAGGCTGGAGCAGTACCCATGGATCGATTCAAGTCCGAAACCAAACGCGAGGCTGCCGACCCGGCTCGCCGGAGGCGTGCAGCTGTCCCGCTTGATCTCGACGAGGCGCGGTTGCGTCGGGGCAGTGGCTGGGACGGCGATCTGGACGAAATGCGAACTGACCGCGTGCAACGACTCTGAGGATTTGCCCGTGATGACTCACGATCCCTACCGTCTGTCGGGCAGAATTCGGGGTATCGCGGGCTCGGGCTCTACAATTGGGGGCTGATGGCTGGAACGAATCCTCAGATCGAACGTCGGTTGCGGCGTGTGGGGCAGCAGCTGCGCTCGTTGCGCGCCGATCTGCAGGTCACCGAGGAGCAGCTCAGCCAACTCAGCGACGAAGCCTACGACGCACGGGTGCGAGCGCTCGTGTCGGAGACCCCGCTCGCAGAACGGGAGCATCGCCGGCTCGCCCGCCATGTTGAACGCATGACCCGTCACCGCGACCGGGTCGTCGCAAAGATCGCCGAGCTCGAAACCACCCTGGACACGCTTCTCGATCATCTCAGCGCCTCGTGAGCGAGGATGCCATCCGCATCGTCGTGGCCGAGGACGAGCCGATAATCCGACTCGACCTCGTCGAGACCCTGCGCTCGGAGGGCTACGAAGTCCCAGCCGACACGGGCCGCGGCGACGAAGCCGTCGACCTGGTCAAGTCCCACACACCCGACCTCGTCCTGCTCGATGTCAAGATGCCCGGCCTCGACGGAATAGCCGCGGCCCGCACGATCAGCCAAGAAACCCGAACCGCAGTCGTCATCCTCACCGCCTTCAGCCAGCGCGAACTGATCGAGGGAGCCGTCGAGGCGGGGGCGATGACCTATCTGGTCAAGCCCTATCGGCGCAGCGAACTCGTCGCAGCCATCGAGACCGCCCTGGCACGGTTCCGCGAGCATGCGCTGCTCGAAGACCAGGTGAGCGACCTCGCCGAACGGCTCGAGGTCCGCAAGCTGATCGACCGGGCCAAGGGCCGGCTCATCGACGAGCACAAGATGAGCGAGAACGACGCCTTCCGGTTCCTCCAACAGCAGGCCATGTCGACACGGCGAAGCATGGCCGAGATCGCTAACGACGTCCTCGTGGGCACAAAGCCCTGAGCGGGCCGGTCAATGAGCCAACAAGCCGAGTAGGGTCCACAGCGATGGCCAAGCTGATGCTCATTGACGGGAACTCGCTCGTCTACCGCGCCTTCTTCGCGCTGCCGACCGACATGGCGACCGCCTCGGGCCAGGTGACCAACGCCGTCTTCGGCTTCACCTCGATGCTCATCAACCTGCTCAAGGATCACCGGCCGGACCGCATCGCGGTGGCCTTCGACCGCGCCGAGCCCACGTTTCGGCACGAACTGACCCCGACCTACAAGGCACAGCGAGAGTCCGCCCCAGACATCCTCTACCAACAGATGGGCCTGGTGCGCGAAGTGCTCGGGGTGCTGGCCGTGCCGGTCCTCGACAAGGCCGGTTACGAGGCCGACGACATCATCGCCACCCTCGCCACCCGTGGCCGGGACTCAGGCGACGACGTCATCATCGTCACCGGCGACCGTGACAGCTACCAGCTCGTGGAGGACCCGCACGTCAAGGTCCTCTACAACAAGCGGGGCGTGTCCGACTACGTCCTCTACGACGAGGCCGGAATCAAGCAACGCACCGGAGTGGCACCGTGCGACTACGTTCAGTACGCGGCGCTGCGAGGCGACAGCTCCGACAACCTCCCGGGAGTACCCGGTGTCGGCGAGAAGACCGCCGCCAAGCTCATCAACGAACGCGGCGGCATCGACGGCATCTATGCCTCACTCGACGACCTGACCCCCAAGCTGCGGGAGAACCTCGGCGCGCACGAAGCAAACGTCCGCAACAACGTCGAGATGATGAGGCTGCTGCGGGACCTGGAACTGCCCGTGGCGACCGACGAGCTCGCGATGGGCGAGATCGACCAGGCGGAACTGTCGAGGCTCTTCGAGTTCCTCGAATTCCGAAGCCTCCAGCAACGCCTGAGCGAAGTCCTCGACGGTCAGGTCGCCCCGCCGGAGGGCCAGCGAACCGAGGTGCTCCAAGCAGAGATCACCGTCTGTGAGACGCCGGCTGAAGCCACAGCCGCCCTGGGTGCCGCCCGCAACGGGACCGGCGTGCTCGCCCTGGCGGTCCCCGAGCACGGGATCGACGACGGTCTCGCCTTCGTGACCGACAGCGCCGGTGCAGAAGTCGGATTCGTGCCGGGCACGGTCCTGCAGGACGAAGAAGTCCTCGAGGCGCTGCGCCGGCTGCTCGGCGACAACGGACGTCAAGTGGCAATGCACGGTGCCAAAGCGACCGCACGCCGCCTGCTCGACCACGGCGTGGACATGCGGGCACTCGTCTTCGACACCCGTCTCGCCGCATACCTGCTCAACCCCGCAGACACCGCCTACGACCTCAAAGAGCTGCTCAAACGCCACACCGAGCTCGAACTGCCGGAATCGGCAGCCGCGCTGGGGCAGCTCGACCTCGACGGCACCGAAGAGGACCTCATGGACGAGCCGGCACGCCACGCCCTTGCCGTAGACCGACTCGTCGAACCGATGGGCGAGGCGCTGAGCACCCGGGGACTCGACGAACTCAACGACGAGCTCGAAGTGCCCCTCGTCCGGGTGCTGGCCCGGATGGAACAGCGCGGGATCGCGGTCGACCGTGAGGCACTGATGCACATACGCGATGAGCTCACCGCGCAGACCGAACAGTTCCGAGCCGCGGTCATCGCCGACGCTGGCCACGAGTTCAACGTCAACAGCACCAAGCAACTGCGCGAGGTGCTCTTCGACGAGCTCGGCCTGACCCCGTTGAAGAAGACCAAGACCGGCTACAGCACCGACGCCCAGACACTCGAGAAGCTCCGCGACCAGCACCAGATCGTCGACAACCTCCTGCGTTTCCGTGAGGTCGAGAAGCTGCGCTCCACCTACGGCGAGGGGCTCGTGGCCGAGACCGGCCCGGGCGACCGGATCAGGGCCACCTTCAACCAGACCGTGGCCCGCACCGGCCGGCTCTCATCCGATGCCCCCAACCTGCACAACATCCCGGTTCGCTCCGACCGGGGCCGGGTCTTCCGGACCGCCTTCGTCGCCCCGACCGGCCACAAGCTGCTCGTCGCCGACTACGACCAGATCGAACTCCGCTGCATCGCCCACCTCGCCGAGGATCCGGGCCTGATCGAGGCCTTCGAGGCTGGCGACGACATCCACACGGCCACCGCCTCGAAGATATTCCACATCGCTCCCCCCGAGGTGGGCATCGAAGAGCGCTCGAAGGCGAAGATGGTCTCCTACGGCCTCGCCTACGGCATGGAGTCCTACGGGTTGGCTCAGCGGCTCAATATCGAGGTCCCCGAGGCAGCGGAGATCCTCGACTCGTACTTCGCGGCGTTCCCCGCGGTGAAGCAGTACATGGACGACACCGTCAAGCTCGCCCGTGAGCGCGGTTACACCGAGACGCTGTTCGGGCGCCGCCGCCAGATACCGGAACTGTCGGCATCGAACCGGCAGGTCCGCCAGGCGGGGGAGCGTCAGGCGATGAACGCCGGCATCCAGGGCCTGGCCGCCGACATCTTCAAGGTCGCCCTGGTCCGCCTCGACGAGGCGATCGAGACCGCCGGCATCGACAGCCGCATCGTGCTGCAGGTGCATGACGAGATAATCGTCGAGTCCCCCGACTCAGAGGTCGAGCAGGCCAAGGAGATGACCACGTCGATAATGCGCGACGCGTTCGAGCTCCGGGTCCCCCTCGAGATCGACCTGCAGGTGGCGACAACCTGGGCTGGCGCCAAGGGCTGACAGCAGGGTCGACGGGACCCGCTGTTGAGCAACTGGGTTCAGCAACTGGGAGGCGGAAGTCCGGTAGGGGTTTCAACTTGGTAGCGTTTCGATGCTGTCCTGACCGACAGGGCACCACGGTCCGATACCGCGGCGCCACCTCTATCCGACAAGAGCAGAATGCAAACCGACACAACCGTCGAGACCGAGTCTCGATTCGGAACCTTCGATTCCGATGGAAACTACACCCCCCGCCAGATAATCGACGCAGACCTCGGGGGGGTGGATATCGAGGAGGCGTACACCTCCGCCATGGTTGTCGTCGAAGACGGCCAACTCGTCGAAGGCACGGTCGTGCGGGTCGACCAGGACGAGGTTCTGCTCGACATCGGCTACAAGTCTGAGGGCGTGATCCCCAGCCGTGAACTGTCGATCCGCAACGACGTCGACCCCAACGAGATCGTCGCGATGGGCGAGACCATCGAAGCCCTCGTCCTCACCAAGGAGGACAAGGAGGGACGCCTGCTCCTGTCCAAGAAGCGCGCCCAGTACGAACGGGCCTGGGGCGAGGTCGAGGGCATCAAGGAAGCCGGCGGAATGGTCAAGGGCCTGGTGATCGAAGTCGTCAAGGGCGGTCTGATCATGGACATCGGCCTGCGGGGATTCCTGCCTGCCTCGCTTGTGGAACTGCGCCGGGTGCGCGACCTGCAGCCCTACGTCGGCCAGCACTTCGAGGCCAAGATCATCGAGCTCGACAAGAACCGCAACAATGTTGTGCTGTCGCGCCGGGCCTGGTTGGAGGAGGCCCAGAAAGAGCAGCGCGAGGCGTTCCTCGACAATCTCAAACCCGGCGAGAAGCGCACCGGGGTCGTCTCTTCGGTGGTCAATTTCGGCGCTTTCGTCGATCTCGGCGGGATGGACGGGCTGGTCCACGTCTCCGAGCTCTCCTGGAAGCACGTCGACCACCCGAATTCCGTGGTGAGCGTCGGCGACGAGATTGAGGTGGAGGTCCTCGAGGTCGATCTCAGCCGGGAGCGCATCAGCCTCTCGCTGAAAGCGACCCAGCAGGATCCGTGGCAGGAGTTCGCCTCCAGCCACCGTGTCGGCGAACTGGTCTACGGTCGAGTCACCAAGCTCGTGCCGTTCGGCTCGTTCGTGCAGGTGGGCGACGGCATTGAGGGACTGGTCCACATCTCGGAGATGTCGGCACACCATGTCGACCTGCCCGAACAGGTCGTCACCCCGGGCGAGGAACTGTGGGTGAAGATCATTGATCTCGACCTGCAACGCCGGCGCATCAGCCTCTCGATCAAGCAGGCCGCTGAGGGTGGCCAGGTCGCCGCCGAGTATCAGGAGCACTTCGGCGACCACGCCTACGACGAACAGGGCAACTACATCGGTGGCGACGAGAGCTCCGAGGGTCAGCAGGCTTGGGAGGAGTACTACGCCGAGGCCGGCGACCACGCGGTGGCCGGCGTGATCGAGACCGACGAGGACGGTACCGAGTACGAGTACGTCGAGGTCACCGAAGAGGTCGAGGTGACCGATGGGGCCGAGGTGACCGATGGGGCCGAGGTGACCGATGGGGTCGAGGTCACCGGGGAGGCAGCGGTCGAGGAGACAGCGGTCGACGAGAACGAGGCAGCGTTCGGGGAGGCAGCGGTCGAGGACGAGGCTGGCCCAGACGGCGTGGTGGAAGACGAGTACGTCAAGGCCGACTAGTGATTGAGATCGCGCTCACCGGCGGGATCGGCTCGGGAAAGTCCACGGTTGCGGACGGCTTCGTTGACCGCGGCGCGCTCCTGATCGACGCGGACCGGATCGTTCGGGAGCTGCAGGAACCCGGCCGGCCCGTCTTCGAGGCGATGGTGCAGCGCTGGGGCGCCGCGATCGTGGCCGAGGACGGGACCCTCGATCGAGGCGCGGTCGCCGAAAGGGTCTTCAATGACGCCGACGAGCTGAAGGCCCTCGGCGAGATCGTCCACCCGGCTCTCTACAACGAGATCGAGCGGCGGCGTGGCCTGAATTCGGGCAGCGATGCGGTGGTGATCCTCGATCTGCCGCTGCTTGTGGGGGCCGACGGAACGTCCATCGCAGACCAGTTCGGGGAGATCGCGGGAATCGTCGTGGTCGATGCCGACCCGGAGATCACCGTTGAGCGCCTTGTGGCCAATAGAGGTTTCGACGAGGCCGACGCCCGGGCCCGAATCGCCAATCAGGCCAGCCGACAAGACCGCATCGCAGTAGCCGACCGGGTCATAGACAACTCCGGCGACCTCGCAGCCCTGGAACGCAACATCGACCGTGCATGGGAGTGGATCACCACCCTCCCGCACAAATGACAGCAATCGTGTGCGGCTACGCCCTTATCGGTATAGATCTACGTTCGTGCTTCATGTCGCGTTGGTCAGCCTGAAACGCGTTTTGTGGTTTTTTTCAGGATTCTCTCGGCTTCATCACGAATTGCCGGGTGCAGCGAACGAATCACGAAACGCTCGAGAGACCATGCGACCACCATTGGAGAGGTCTCTCTGAGTGCTTCGGCGGCATTGAGAGCGTGGTTCTTGTCTCGAATTCGCTGCAGGATCTCTATCAGCACGTCCCTTACGTGCCAGCGGTTGTGATGCTCACCCAATCCAAGAAGCGCTTTTGTTGCCAAGTAAAGAACGTGTTCATCATTTGAGATACGAACGGCTCGATCCCAGAAGCCAGCGATTGTGTCACAGAAATCCCACTTGTAACCGCTCGTTGCGACGGTATCTGCGTAGGCCTCAAGCAGATGCGAGAAGCTCTCCTGATGCGAACGCCAAGCTATTCGAATCGCCCCTGAAGACATCCGGGGAATCACACAATGAAGGGTTTCCATTGCTTCGGTAGGAGTACTCGCTTCGAATTGTGAAATCAGTTCAGCGATTGATGAGTCATCCGGTGATTCGAGTTGGAGTCGATTTGCGAGTTCGTCGGCGGTCTCTTCTTCTGAACGCCAATTCTCGGGAGCCTTCACCGCCGCTCCGATCGCGACCAACATTTCATCCGCGCTGTCGTATCGCTTTGTCGGGTCTAGTCGAGTCGCCTTCGTGACCACTGTGCGAAATAACGCTAGGTCCTGGTTGTCGCCAACAGGCAACTCTCCAGTTACAAGATGTTGGAGCACTCTTCCCAATCCGAAGATATCAGCCGGAGCTCCAGCCGATTTTGCGTCTTTCCAGGTCTCCGGGGCGGCGTATACGAACGTGCCGACCCCTCGGTGCGTGGACGTTAGGGCGGTAGTCTTCCGTTCAGCTTCGCGGGCGAGCCCAAAATCAGAAATCGCCCATCTTGACTTGCTAGTACGAAGAATGTTCCCCGGTTTGATGTCTCGATGAAAAATTCCGAGTTCGTGGAGATAGGAAAGTGCCGCGCATAGCTGTTGCATGATCTCTAGGATTGCTTTCTCATTACCCACGAATTCATCGAGTTCGTCAGCGAGGCTTCCTTTTGCCAATGGCATCGCGTACCAGAGACGGTCATTTTCGTCTTCGCCTGAGTCGAGTATGCGAACGACACCTGGGTGTTTACAATCAGCCACCAAGCGAATCTCCCGTTTGAAACGGCGGCGGACTTCGATGTCATCGAGTCCACGAAGTATCTTGATAGCTACGACCGAGTGGCGATGGTTCGGCTTGCGACGGGTGTCAACGGCACGGTACACATCAGCGAACCCCCCGGATCCAATCGGCTGATCGTCAATCCGATAGAAGCGTCCGAGTGTTCGCAGGGGGTCTTGATTGCTCGGTCGTCCTGAAGAGCGCCGAAGGCCCGACGTGTTCCAACGCGCCACATCATTGAGATCCCATATCGGGCCTGCCGATATCTCGCCGATCGCTGCTGGAAATCCAGGAGATTCCCGGAGCTGCGACACGCGCTGCCGTGAGAGTCCTAGTTCCTGAGCTATCTCGGAGACGCCACCGAGCCGGATGTCTTGGGAAGATATTATTGACATAAAGTCAATAATATCAAACAGTTGACTAGATGTCAATAATTAATGGAGCAGCCTAAGGACTCGTCAGGATCTCTGAACGCTAGCTTGGAGCTCAGTGTTGGGTTCTGAGAAGGCTGTACCGGCGCTGTTGTTCGGGAAATTATTGTATTCCGGTGGTGTACGGAATATACTATTTGCCCGAACACTGAAGCGAGGGTCGGCCATGGCAGAGCTCGAAGCACCAGAAACTGAAGCCGAAGTCATGCGTCGAGGGGTCGCGCTGCTTGAAGATCGTCTGCCATCTTGGTGGCGCGTACGGATGACAGCTAAGCCCGACAGGCAGATTGGCGCCCTCGTTGAGATATGTGACGCTGGCGAGGACCCTGCCACGCTGATCGTCGAGGCGAAGCGTGTTGTCCAAGGGAAGGACATCAGCCGTCTTCGTGAGAAGTTTGATCTGCTCACTCGGCGGTTCCCGAGAGGACAGGGATTGGTCGTAGCCCGGTACCTGTCGCCACCGGTTCGGGAGAGACTCACTGAGGCCGGACTCTCGTATGTTGACGTCACCGGAAATATGCGCGTTGAGGTCGACAAACCTCGTCTGTTCATCTCCGACCGTGGTGCCGATCGCGACCCTTGGCGAACGCGGGGTCGGCCTCGTGGGACGTTGAAGGGCGAGCCGGCGGCCAAGATCGTTCGTGCGCTCTCCGATTTCACCGGCACTTGGACGGTCCGGGAGTTGGTGGGTGCGTCCAAGGCATCAACAGGCGCGACATATCGAGTCGTGGAGTTCCTCGAACGCGAGGGCCTGGCTACGCGTGACGACCGAGGCCGGATCAACGTCTTCGACTGGGTTCAGGTGCTTCGCCGTTGGAGCAACGACTACGGCTTCATGCGTAACAACGAAGTGACCCGCTGGATTGCGCCACGAGGAATTCCGGCGCTCATGGAACGAATCTCTTCCTCAGAGGAATCCGAACGGTACGCGATGACTGGTTCATTGGCGGCGGCTGAGTGGGCTCCTTACGCTCCTGCGCGGCTCGCGATGATCTATGTCTCCGACCCCAAGAAGCTGAGCACCCAATGGGATCTGCGCCCCGCGGACGTTGGTGCCAACGTTATGCTCGCTCAACCAGAGTACGAGGTCGTTTTTGAGAGGTCAGTCACCAGTGCTGGTGGGGCGCGTGTTGCCGCACCTTCCCAAGTTGCTGTGGATCTGATGACAGGGCCCGGTCGAAACCCGAGCGAAGCAGAGGAGTTGCTCGAATGGATGAAACGCAATGAGCAGTCCTGGCGTGCCTGACGATCTCTTGGTTCAAGCGCGCTCGGCTCTGCTTGACGCCTTCGAAACGCTAGCTCAGCACCGCGACTCCGTCATTGTCATCGGGGCACAGGCGGTCTACCTGCGTGCGCAGAACGTGTCGGTTGCTGTCGCAGAGGCCACCAAAGACAGTGACATCGTGGTCGATCCGCGCTCTCTTGGCGACAGTCCGTTGATCCAAGACGCGATGGAGAGCGGAGGGTTCTATCGGGACCCGAAAAATCAACCCGGCGCGTGGTTGAGTGCGGCCGGTATTCCCGTAGACCTCATGGTCCCCGAGAAGTTGGCAGGTGAAGGAAGCAGAGGCGCGAGGATCCCGCCCCACGACAAGCACGCAGCGAGGCGAGCACGAGGCTTGGAATCGGCGGTCGTCGACAACGATTGGATGGTTGTAGCTGCGCTCGATCCGGCCGACGAGCGCTCGTTTGAGGCAAGGGTCGCTAGTTCGGCCGCTCTGCTGGTCGCGAAAGCGCACAAGATCCACGAGCGGGCAACGGACGCGCCCGAAAGGCTCGTCGACAAGGATGCACACGACATCTACCGCCTCCTTGTCGCTACCCCGACCGAAACTCTGTCCAGCGGTATCGCTCACCTGCTGGTTGACGAGCTTGCGGGGGAGACGACCATTCAGGCAGTTGATTTCCTCCGAGACGACTTCGCGGCGGGCCCGACTGCACTCGGTTCGATGATGGCGGGACGTACCGAGGAAGGAATCGGTGCGCCTGAGACGGTTGCGCTTCAAGCTTCAATCCTCGCTTCGGATCTATTGAAGGCCCTCGGATAGCAGCCGACTCCGGTTGCGTCTCGCCGAAAGTGCGGCCGAGCACCGCGGCTCGGGCGTTAGGTCTGTGAGAGCGCCAAGAATACCGTGGCTCCGGCACGCTCACTACCATCGGTCACCTGTCGGGATTCGCGACGAGCGCTACCCGTTCCGGTGGGGCGCGATTGATGTTTCGTCGGTTCGTGTCTGTAACTGCGCCGCGGTGATCGAAACCCGACCTGGCTTGGGCCCTGGGTGTGTGAACGACCAACGAGCCGATCTGGCAACTACCGGCGAGTCGAGCCCCAGAACACTAGGTGCCAAGCTCAATTGAGCGGCTGCTGAATAAATCCAGAGATTCCGTGGACATTTGGTTGCCGTTTAGACGAAGGCACGCACAGTACCGGGTGGTGAGACATCCTCACCACCCAACAGAAAGGTAATTTGATTATGAAATCACCAGAAAAAGAGTCGCCCAAGGCGTGCACGTTGGAGCAGTACCGACACGTTCACGAGATCGACACGCAGCTAGAAACCCGCCGTGCCAGCATAAACGCCTTCTTCATGAAGACTATGTCGTTGCTGCTGGTCATTGGCGGTCTCTTGTCGGCGGGGTCACCGTGGTTGCTGTGGGTCGCGCCGGTCGCTGCGATCGTCGTCTGTATCGCATGGGAGGGCGCGATCAAGGCTCACAGCGAACTCCGAGACGACAGGTTCAAGGACATACGACGGATCGAAGTGACCGTAACTGAGGCGATGTTCGCCGACCCGACCCAAACAAACCAGCCGCGGTCAACGCGCTGGCTTGACAGGGCACGGCGCTGTACCCAGGACCCGCTTTTTCTGCCGAAGCTGTTCGCTGGGATCAACCTGTTGATCTCGGTGGCGGTCGCAGCATCCTATTAACCAGCCGGTTGGCGGTTCCCCGCCTGAGCCGACTTCAACCGGCGTCGCTACTGTGTATGTCAACGCACGACGTCGGAGGAAGTGTCACAAACAAGCATGTCCGACCGGCACACTCGGGTCACTCAGGCATAAGGTCCCCTCTCAGTCGAAAGACGCGCAAGATTCACGAGCGGGGAAAGGACGCGCCGGGAAGGCTCATCGACGTGGATCACGACCCTCCCGCACTCCCGGCCCGGCTAGAAGCCGCCTCGCAACCGGTCCTGTCATCGATAGACAGTTGGATTTTGTGGACAAGAATGCTGTGCCCTTCTCGAATGTTCGGGAGATTGCCGGATTCCGTTGCCATACGGAATATACAATTTTCCCGAACAGCACCGTGCCCGGCGAAAGCAATGTGTCGACGAACGTACTGTGCCAGGTGTGAGCACTGTGCCCGGCGTTAGCACCTCGCGGGTAGGTTGAGGGCGTGCCTCCTGCGACGGTTCCCAGTGACCGCACGGCCTTGAAGGTCGTTTCCGGCTTTGAACCGAGCGGAGACCAGCCGGCAGCCATCGAGGCACTCGCCGAGGGCATCGGGCGGGGCGACCGCTTCCAGACGCTGCTGGGCATCACCGGCTCGGGGAAGAGCGCCACGATCGCCTGGACTATCGAGAAGGTCCAGCGTCCGACGCTGGTGCTGGCCCCCAACAAGTCGCTTGCGGCGCAGTTGGCCAACGAACTCAAGGAGTTCTTCCCGCACAACCGGGTCGAGTATTTCGTCAGCTACTACGACTACTACCAGCCCGAGGCGTATATGCCGTCGAGCGACACATACATCGAGAAGGACTCGTCGGTCAACGACGAGATCGACCGGCTGCGGCACTCGGCGACCTCGGCGCTGCTCACGAGGCGCGACACCGTGGTGGTCGCGTCGGTGTCGGCGATCTACGGGCTGGGTTCACCAGAGGAGTACGAGAATCAGCTGCTCGTTCTGCGCACCGCGGAGGAGCACGACCAGCGGTCGATACTCCGCCGTCTCGTCGACCTTCAATATGAACGCAACGATATGAACCTCATCAGAGGCAAGTTCAGGGTCCGTGGAGACACCATCGAGATCCATCCGGCATACGACGAGACCGCGGTGCGGGTCGAACTGTTCGGCGATGAGGTGGAGCAGATTACGGTGGTCGATCCGTTGACGGGGGAGCGGCTCAAGTCGCTGGAGGAACTGGTCGTGTTCCCCGCCACCCACTACGCCACGAGCCAGGCGACCATGCTCGCCGCCATGGAAAGGATCGAGGCAGAGCTTCGGGAGCGGTTGGCGACCTTCGAGAAGGAGGGGAAGCTGCTTGAGACGCAGCGGTTGCGAATGCGCACCGAGTACGACCTGGAGATGATGCAGGAGTTGGGCTACTGCAACGGCATCGAGAACTATTCGGGCCCGATCGACGGACGCGGCCCCGGGGAGGCACCCTACACCCTGCTCGACTACTTCCCCGAGGACTTCTTGATGGTGGTCGACGAGTCGCATGTGGCTGTGCCGCAGCTGCACGGCCAGTATGAGGGCGACCGGAGCCGCAAGGCCACACTGATCGATCACGGATTCAGGCTGCCCTCAGCGGCAGACAACCGGCCTCTGCGTTTCGACGAAGTGATGAAGCGCATCAACCAGGCCGTGTTCCTGTCGGCCACTCCCGGCGCTTATGAACTGGAGGTGTCTTCGCAGGTCGTTGAGCAGATCGTGAGGCCGACGGGGCTGATCGACCCGGCGGTGATCGTCAAACCCACCAAGGGGCAGATCGATGATCTCCAGGAGTTGATTGCTGGCCGGGTGGGGCGCGCTGAGCGGGTGCTGGTCACCACGCTCACCAAGAAGATGGCAGAGGACCTCACCGACTATCTATTGGAGCTCGGTGTGCGGGTCCGCTACCTGCACAGCGAGGTCGACACGATCCAGCGGATCGAGATCCTGCGTGATCTCCGCATGGGGGAGTTCGACGTGCTGGTCGGCATCAACCTGCTGCGCGAGGGCCTCGACCTTCCCGAAGTGTCGCTGGTGGCGATCCTCGACGCCGACAAGGAGGGTTTCCTGCGCAGCGACACGTCGCTCATTCAGATGATCGGGCGGGCGGCTCGCAACGTCGCCGGCGAGGTGGTGATGTACGCCGATCGGGTAACCGACTCGATGCAACGGGCGATCAGCGAGACCATGCGCCGCCGACAGTTGCAGCAGGCATACAACGAGGAGCACGGGATCGACCCCCAGTCGGTGCGCAAGGAGATCACCGACATCCTGTCGATGATCCGTCCCCAAGAGAAGCTGACCCCGGTCCCCGAGGCATTGTCTGATCTGGGTCGCAAGCGGCGGGCGACCGACGAACTCAGCGACCTCCCCGAGGACGAACTGGAGCGCCTGATTCGCACACTCGAACAGGAGATGCACGACGCAGCCGTCGATCTGCGCTTCGAATACGCCGCCCGCCTACGCGACGAAGTCAAGGAACTCCGCCGAGAACTCCGCGATATGCGCCGCTGAACCGCCCGCTCGCACTAGCCGACACCGGCAACAGATCTGGTGTGGTTTGGACGGGTGTCTTGTCGTTTCCACATCCAGTCATGAAGAGACCGACAGAGACCGACAATGACTATGCCGATCCAAACAGCCCGACAATTCGGCCTGGACGAACCCTTCGCGGGAGCCGTTGTAGGTCCCGCTTCAACTCCATGTCCAGTCAACTAACCGGTCGGTACCCCAACCCGGTGGGTCCGGTGAGTGTATCTCAAATCGGACCAGGTCGGCGGGGTCGACGAGTATTGAGTGCTCTTTCGCGAAATCGGCGTCGTTGGCGAGAACGGCTTGTTTAATCACATTTTTCTTGAGATTTCTTCGGAAAGATAACTCGCTGGCCGCTGCGGACTCCGCTCACTCCGACCTCAAACGCGAAGAGCCAATACTTCACCGCGCCAAGTGACCGCCAAGGCAATCAAGCGGATCATTGGACCTCAAGGGGTGTCAACTGACCGTCTTCGATCACGAGGATGTCGTCAAGTTGCTCCGCCACAGACCGGTCGTGGGTGGACATGACCACCGTCGCCCCCGATTGTCTCGCGGTGTCGCAAACCGGCCACCAGTCCAACGACGTGCCGCTTCGTGGCAGGTGTCAGGGTTGTGGTGGGGTTGGGAGGTCCAACGCACGCACTAGGAAGGTTGCCATTTCGGCGCGCGTGACGGGATCGTCGGGGCAGTACTGCAACGGATCGCTGTTGCAGCCGACTGTTATGCCCGCGGCGTAGAGCGCGTCAATGTTGGCGGCGTGGGTGCTTGTGGCGTCAACGTCGGTGAACCCGGCCGGCTGCGC
>JAHQYN010000212.1 GCA_024421085.1 Acidimicrobiia bacterium | reverse complement strand
CGACCGCGGCTACATCGTCACCAAAACCAAAACCGGCTACCAAATCACCAACCCCAACAACCCACCAAACGGCCCCTAACCACAACACTTCACAAGAAACCATGAAACAAACAAGATATTGGGCACTGACGATTGAAGCGATCACTCACTCTGACCATTCCAAAAACCCAAAACCCACGCCACACATGTCCAAGCCTCTGGCTTCATCTCATATGTGCCGCTCGAAACGGGATCCGTGTCGGGAGTTCCAACATTTTGGATGTCGCTGAAACCAACGGAATTCGTGTCCAACACACCGACAACAAAAGCTTCACCAATGTTAGGCTCTCCCGTCACGACGAAACCTCCGACACACCACACAGCAAATCGGGCCACACCCCAGGTTTACGCGCAGGCTCTATATGTTCGTTCCGGCCCACAAACCAGCGCATACGTCCGATCCGACCCTCCACACAACACCAATACCAACACACGGCAACCAAAAACACAAAACCCAACCACCACCAACCACCCACCGAAGCGAATTGAAAAAACCCGCAACTTGTCGCGAAGAGTCAGACACACCTCAAAAGCCCGCCACAACGTCGACACCGACGCCACCACCCCAAACAAGCCCCGCTGCTGACCCAGCGCAGCGATATCGCTGATCGCCTCGCCGCCATCAGCGATCAACACCGCCGCGTCCACCAACACCCGACCCCGGTCATGACCCCGATCCCGCACCTTCGTCGACGCCATCGCCTCCGACAACGCCGCAGTCAACCCCGTCTTGTCAGCCAAATCAGCCAACAACCGCGCCTCCGCATGAACAGCCAAACCCCGCCCCCCCACCAACAAACCTCAACCGCGGCCGACTACCACCATACTTCACCAAGCGAGTGCCCTCCCTGACGTGGCCTCAGAACCTTCTAACAAAGCCTGATACTGCCACAGCACGCGGGCAACTCGCGCGAACACACATCTCAACACAACCCCATTACTGAAAAATCTGAGTTAACTCGCACACATTGCGTGGACGAGACTGTGTCATAGTGAACTGCTAGGTTGAGATTTGAAAATGACACATAGCATTGGCCTACGCCGAGCAAGGCCGGAAGAGGAGAATTTCGTGCCACGATTGGACTTCAAAGGAAGGGTGTTCGTTGAGAACCACCATCTGGCCGTGCCGTTCCACGAGTTGTTGCCGGTTCGTGCGAAGGGACTGAGCGAGAGGGCGAGCCTGCACGACAACCTGATCATCCACGGTGACAACCTTGCGGCCCTGAAGGCCCTGCTGCCCACCTATCACGGCAAGGTCAAGTGCATCTACATCGACCCGCCCTACAACACCGGAAAGGAGGGCTGGGCGTACAACGACCGCGTGAACTCGCCCCTAATGCAGGACTGGCTAGCGCGGGTGGTAGACCGCGACGACCTGACCCGCCACGACAAGTGGTGCGCCATGATGCTGCCGCGCCTCAAACTCCTGCGCGAACTGCTGCGGGACGACGGCGCAATCTTCGTGTCGATCGACGACAACGAACTTCATCACCTGCGCTGCCTGATGGACGAGGTCTTCGGCGAGCACAACCGCGTGGGGCAAATCGTCTGGCACGGCTCTACCGACAACAACCCGACGAACATCGCCACCGAGCACGAGTACATTGTCTGCTACGCCGCCAACAATACCGAGCTTGAGGAAGTGTGGAAGTCGAGGAGCTTTGGGCCCAAGGACGCGCTGCAGCGTGTCGGAACCGAACTTCTTGAGACTTATCCCGAGCTGGACGAGTGTCAGCGGGAGTATTCACGCTGGCTGAAGGAACACAAGACACAGGTAAGACCTTTGGATCGCTACAAGTTCATCGACGAAGGGGGTGTGTTCACGGGTAGCCAGAGCGTCCATAACCCAGGACGCGAGGGATACCGCTACGACGTGCCCCATCCGGTGACCGGCAAACCGTGTAAGCAACCGCTCATGGGCTATCGATTTCCGCCCGACACCATGGAACAACTGCTGGCGGAAGACTGCGTGATATTCGGTGCGGACGAGTCGAAGATCGTAGAGATCAAGGCGTACGTCGACGACTACGAAGCCAAGCTAGGCAGCGTCATCCAAGGCATCGACTCACGTCGAGGCGCGAACGAGATTCGACGAATCTTCCCGGACAACCCTCAGGTCTTCAAGAACCCCAAACCTTCGACGCTGATAGCCGAGTTGCTCGCCTTCGCGACCGACACAGACTCGATCGTCCTCGATTCCTTCGCGGGGTCTGGCACCACAGCCCATGCGGTCCTTGCCCAGAATCGACAGGACGGCGGAAACCGGCGTTTCATCCTCATCGAGTGCGAAGACTACGCGGACTCGATAACCGCTGAACGGGTCCGACGCGTCATCAATGGAGTACCGGACGCGAAGGATGAGGACTTGAAGTCTGGGCTTGGCGGCACATTCAGCTACTTCGAACTCGGGCGACCCATGCGCCAAGAGTCCCTCCTCAATGGCTCTCACTTGCCGTCTTGGGAGAGGCTCGCCCCATATGTCTTCTTCACGGCAACCGGTCAGGAGTTCGACCCGGGCGATACCGACCGAGAGACTGGCTTCGTGGGACACACCGCATCTCACGACGTCTTCCTCTTCTACGAGCCGGATGTCGAGAAGCTCAAGAGTCTCGCACTCGGGTTGTCAGAAGCACGCGCTCTGCCCGACGGACCACGACGCAAGCTCGTCTTCGCGCCAACCAAGTATCTCGACCGCGAGTTCCTGCACCAGTACCGGATTGACTTCCAACAACTTCCGTTCCAGATTTACGAAGCGATCGAGGGGCTGGAGCGGTGATCCTCAAGGACTACCAACAGCGGGCCCTAGCGACGGTTCGCCGCTTCCTCGAAGAACTCGCGGTGTGGCGAGAGAAGGACGCGGCGGCAAGAGTCCAGGACCCTGACTGGGGATTCGACTGGGTGGAACGGGCGTGGTCCAAGACCGAGGTTGGGCGACCTTACCACGCCCGACGCAACGGGCTCGGCGAGCAACTCCCCTCCGTCTGCCTCAAGATCCCGACCG
>JAHQYN010000211.1 GCA_024421085.1 Acidimicrobiia bacterium | reverse complement strand
TCGGCCAACAGCTTCCAGCCCCGAAGGTTGAAATAACCGATCGCCGCATCCAACCGATACGAAGACCCCAGCGTCCTGAGAAGTTCACGCTCAGTTTCAAGGTCGATGTTGTCAAGAATCAACGGCACGTCAAGTAACCTCCTATGACAATCCGGCGCGAGACATCAAGACTCGCAACGGTGATACCCGCAAGAACGCCACCCCACCTGCCAGAAACGGTCACACACCCAACGAAAGCCCTACCCGCGACCGTTCTATTCGTCACGGCGATACCCGTAGTGACGCGCCCCCACCCGCTCACAACGAACAACCGCCCACCGAAATCCCTACCTGCGACGGCTTGTCCGCGGGGATATTGCGGTTGGGCTCGCCAACTTTGTACACATTTCGGGTGACGGAAGCGGCTAGAGTCGCAGACGTGAGCCGAACTACGACCCTCGCTAACGAGTCCTTCACAGGAGTTGAACCGCGGCTGTGCGCCGGCATCTATTCTTTCCCGCAGGCCGCCGCGATCGTGGGAAGGAGGGGCCGAGCCACACCACAACAGTTGCGGCGATGGCTGACTGCAATTGTCGTCCGGTCGGGCGAGTCCGACCCGGTGGAGATAGAGACGGTCAGCTTCCTTGATCTCGTGAGTCTGGAGACGGTGAGCCGGCTGCGCGACCAGGGCGCGTCTCTGCAGAAGGTTCGCAAGGTGCTTGAGGCCCTTCGTGTCGCGGAGCCGAACCTTGCGCGGCCTCTGGCGCACCGTTCGTTCTTCACCGACGGCATCAGCGTCTGGGCCGAACTTCTCGAAGGAACCGAAGAACTGGTGGGTCGCCACCCACGACAGTTGGCGTTCCGCGAAGCGGTGCGAGTCTTCGCCGATGAGATCCGATTCGTCGACGACACGGCGACAGCCTGGGACATATCCCCATGGGTCGACATCGACCCGTCGGTGTGTTTCGGATCGCCGGTGGTACGCGGCACCCGCATCCCGGTCAAGACAATTGTCACAAACCTGGCCGAAGCGCCCGTACGGGAGGTCGCCGATTGGTATGAACTGAGCGTTGCCCAAGTACGTGGCGTTGCCGAATTCGCCGCCTAGACCCGCGGGAGTCAAGTTCTGTCTGGACGCTAACATCTCGTACCTGGTGGCCCGTGCCATCGATCCGGATGTCGCCGACATCGTCCATGTGTCTCGAGTAGGTGCTCTGAGCACGACCTCGCGGGGCCGTTCGAACGCTCCCGACGAGTCGGTGGCTCGTTGGTGCGCATCTGAGGGGCGCGTGCTGGTCACCTGCGACGACGACTTCCGCGGCCGCACGGCCCGCACCGTGAAGCTCGCCGAAACGGGACTCGAAGTCATTGTCTTCGTCGCCCAGTTGCGTGGACTGCAGAACCAGATCGACACGATCTCCCAGAAGGTGACCGCCTGGCAGGACCAACTCCGAGGATTGCCATACGCCCAGCGCATCTGGCTTCAGTATTCAAGAGGCCGGCTACAACTCCAAAAGTGAACCAAACATCGCAAGACAACATTGCTACTCCTTGTTGCCGAAGATCATCCGGTCACGCAGATTGCCCGCAGCTTCGAACGCTGCCTCGTCCAGACCCCAAGCCTTCGCCAGTAGCCAGTCGGCCCTGTCGGTGATGTGGCGCAGTTTCAACATGTTGTACCGGCCTACCAAGACTCCCGCCTTCTTCATCCACGCCAACGAACCGGGCATCTCCCCCTGGAGCCTTCTTGACAGGTCCAGTAGTATCGCGAGTTCCATGTCACCCGGGGCGGGCTTAGCCAACCTTTCGATGTCACCCGGAAACGCTGTAAGCGTGCCGCGGGTGACATGGAACTCGTCCGAGTAGGTCAACCACCAGAGATAGCCCCACCTCCCCGCGAGCATGACGAGTGCCAAGTCCCGTTCAACTTCCGACCGAAAGTAGAGCCATCCTGACCGTGCGCTATTGGTATGCGCGGGGTCACCTGTGTCGGGGTCGATTGTTGGGGGTTCCTGAACGAAGATACCTAGCTGATACAGAGCTGTCGTCTTGTACCCGAGCATGTTATCCGATTGATCGACGAGTGCATCCCCAATCGGAACTCCAGACTCAACCATCTTATGAGCCCAATCTACGGCTGTTGGGTCAGCAAATGCCCACTGAGGGACTACCGATGCTTCGTCTATAGACTGTAGTACCAGTCCATATTCAATCTTATCGAATAGGGTCATGCGGGATTCGCTAAACCATCGATTGCACCTCGTTGACCAACGCATGAACCTGCCGACATCTGAATCATCCAACTCCGCTCGCGCTCGCCCGATCACAATCGCGTTGCGGGGGTTCGCCCCTGTGAACAGGCCCATTCGTCCTGCCCAGTAGCTCGATACCCATATCTCGGAAAGCACTCGCGAGATTTGAGAGCGAGCAGCCTGGAACTTCCGGCTGAAGCAGAGGGAGTGCATTACTATCATTGCGAAACGGCCTTTTTCGTTGACTAGGGTTGTGGCTCGTTCCATGCATAGGGCGTACAGGTCGGGGCACTTCTCGGTTTTGTAGCCGGACCAGGTGTAGTCGGTCACCAATGACTTCTTGATGTAGGGGGGATTGCCGATCACTACGTCGAAACCGCCGTTTTCCCAGACGCTCGGGAACTCAACGAACCAGTGGAACGGTTGATGCGCCGCTATCCACGGTTCGAAGGGAGTGGTGCCGCGTACTTCGTGCAGCAGTTCGTGGCAACGCAGGCGTGCTTCCGCGAACCGCTGTGACAGTCGCTGTTTCGGTTCGGTGCTGTCCGCTTCGGTGGGTTCCGACTGATCGGCGACGAACTCTTCATATACCGCAGCCACTTCTTCGGCCAGTGCTTTGATCTCGTCAAGGCGGGCTGCGGCTTCAAGCGTTCCGCCCAAGCGTTCCTCAAAGTCCGTCTCGTCCGCGATGCCGACCAGCAGGTTTCCGCACTTGATGTTGAAATCTAGGTCAGGCAGCGGTTCCAGGTCTTCAACTCGGTCGATCTGAGCGGCGAGTTTCAAGAACAGGCGCAACTTGGCGATCTCGGGTG
>JAHQYN010000052.1 GCA_024421085.1 Acidimicrobiia bacterium | reverse complement strand
CGAACTTCACCGCCTCGGTGGCGGTCATGGGCCGCAACTCCTCATCCACGGCAATCATGTCGAGGTTCTCCAGCACGGGATCTTCTGCTACCGCGATCACCAGCACCTTGTAGTCAGTGAGGAAACCACCCTCCACGGCCTCGCCGAAGCCCATGCGGTAGAACACCGGGCCGTAGGTGTCCTCGTCGTCCATGGAGTAGACATCGAAGTCCGTCGCGTGTTCGCTGGCCTTGGTCTTGACCTGGTTCGTGTAGAGGCGCGGGGTCGCGGTCATGTACAGCCTTTTGTCCGCTAGTACTCGGTGCTCGTCATGGATCAACGTGAAGGCACTGCCCTTGGCTGATTCTTGGATGCCGGTCGTGCGGTGGGCCTCGTCGCACAGCGCCAGATCGAATGCCGGCGCACCCTTCGCCTGGGCATCGGCGACCAGTTGCAGTGACTGATACGTGCAGAACACCACCGTCATCGACTCGGGGTGGACTTCTTTGAGTTTGCCGGCGATCTGTTCGGGATCAGTGGTGACCGGCATGGCCAACTCAGCCATGTCGGCATCCTCGTCGTTGCGGCCCGCACGAGTGTCGGAGCAGATGCCGATGTAACGGTGCGGGACATTCGGGTCGCGCTGAGTTGCCCACTCCCGCATCGTCTGCCCCATCAGCGCGATCGAGGGCACGAGATACAAGGCCCGGCCACCGCACCCGGCGGTCTGCTCGGCGATCCACAGCGACACCACCGACTTTCCGGTACCGCAGGGCAGGATCAGCTTGCCGCGGTCGTGGCCCTCGTCGAACCCGGCAACCACCTCACCCACTGCCTGGGTCTGGAACGGATGCGGGTTGAAACGCACCGGACGAAACTCAAGCCGCTCAGGCGCGTCGAGGAACTCCGACCAGTCGACCGGCCACGACTCGATCTCAGCGCGTGACACAACCTCGCAGCGAGGCGAGGTCTTCGAGACCATCGTTGAGGCATGAACGCTCAACGGCGACGTGACGACCAGAATCCGGCTCGTGAAAATCTCAGCGCTCGAAGCCGACAGGAACGTGTCGACGTCGCCTTTGGAGATGCGGTGGTGCTCATCGAAGAACTTGGTCTGGACAGCGCACAGTCCACCGCCCCAAGCCTCTGTCTGCTCAGCCACAAGGTCGATTCCCACATCGCCGAGGTAGCCGTGCGCCTCGCGGTCCGGCCAGTCCATCCAGCGCCACACGTTGCGGAAGCGCGCCGGGCCGTAGACATCGGGATGCCGCTCGAAGGCGTAACCCATCAACCGTTCGAACACCGCCCCCCGAGCCTGTGATGTCGCATAGCGGTCACGAAGCAGCGAGAACAGGCCCGCCCCGTGAAACTCGCCTACATCAAGATGATCAGGATCTTCGCGCGGGGGGGGGGTCATCGCCGCGACACTAGTGGATTCGCGGATGGAATTGCAGTTCACTCAAGTTCGGTTGCGGAACTGCGCGATGTGCGGCTGATGCGGCGCTCAGGGGGAGTAGGGGAACGAGACTATGAAACGGGCGCCGCCCAGCGGGGAGTCCTCAACGTTGACACGACCGCCGAGGTCGGTGACTAGGGCTTTCACCACCGCCAAACCCAGGCCGGCACCCCCACCGTCGCGGCTGCGGGGACCATCGCGACGACAGACACATATCACGTCCGCCGGCACCCCCACCGTCGCGGCTGCGGGCCTCGGACAGACGGGTGAAGCGCTCGAATATCCGCTCCCGGTCGGCCGGGTCGACACCGGGGCCGTCATCGTCGACGGTCAGCACAGTTTCCGGGCCCGAGGATGAAGCCGGGCCTGAGGATGAAGCCGGGCCTGAAGATGAACGAGCAGTGCGAGCGGCCCACCGAGTTCAGAATCGCTGAGGAACCCGAAACGGAGATGGTCAGCATCTCCAGAGCGGAACTGGAAGCAGGGGAGGTCGGCACAGACTGAACAAATAACAACCTGCAACCATGCCGGTGTGACGCGACGGTCAGCTTCTAGGTCAGGGTCCGTAAGCCACGGCCCTGGCCTAGAAGCCGCGCAGGGGCATGTCGGGGCCTCGTTGGAGCCAGTTGTCGGGGAGGTAGTCGGCTTGGGCGTCGATCAGGTGCAGGGTGTAGGCGTGACGGCTGACAGGCGAGGTGTTCGGTGCGCTCCAGTGGGGGAGGGTGCCGTGCAGAACGATCAGCGTGCCCCGGTCGACCGGCATCGGCACGAGATCATCGGTGGGCCAAGGCTCGGGATCGAGCACGTCGGTGGTCGTGCCGCGAGCACCGGGGGCAGTGAGCCGAAACCTGGTGCGCGCCGGCGTGCGGTGGTGACCGGGGGCGAGCCACAGGCAGCCGTTCTGCAGCGTGGCGTCCTCGATGGCGAACCAGAAGCCGACCACCGACTGGGGCTCGGTCCACAAGAACGTGTGATCGCAGTGGCAGGTGACCTCACCACCGATACCAGGCTGCTTGAAGATGTACATCGACTGGAGCAGGCGCGGTTGCACGAACCCCAGATCGGCGGCCAGCGCAGCCAGTTCGGGTGTCCTGGAGAAACGATCGAAGTGCGGGTCGAGATCGTGCATGGCATGACCCAGCTTGTTGACGGCCAACTCGAGCGTCCGGGTCAGTTCGCCGTCGACCACCGCGCCGTCCTCAAGGAACCAGCGGACAGTGTCGCCGCTGGTCAGAAAGTACTCATCCTGGGCGTGGCTCTGAGCGTTCGTGTCGAACACGGTGAGTCCACCGTCCTGCATCTCAGAGTCGCGCAGCAGACCCATGACGTGCTCGCGGAGCGCGTCGCAGTCGCTCGGGTCGACAAAATCGGGGAGCACGAGGTACCCGTCGCGGTCCCAATCAGACAGCTGAGCGTCGCTGAGCATCGCCATCTCGCCCCGGCTACCTAAGTTTTGCCGCGGCGGTACGGCTGCCCGTCGGCCGCGGGCATACGCAATCGCTGCGAGAAGAACGTCAAGACCAGCAGCACGATCAGTTGCGGAAGAATGTTGATGAACCAACTGGGCACCGTCTCAGACCCGCCGAACCAGACCAGGGCCAGCACTGCGATCAGTCCGCCCAGCATTGCGTCGGTACGGTTGCCGCGTCGGAAGTTGTTGATCGAGACCACAGCCAGCACCCCGCCTGCCACCAGCAGCAGCGCATGCGTGTTGCTGCCGTCGATGTCCCTGAGCCCGAGAGCGAAGGGGTAGCCGAAGAGCATGGCCCCGGCCATCACTCCGGCGGGTCGCCAGTTGCCGATTATCAGGGCGGCCAGGCCAATGAACCCCCGCTGGTTGACCGAGCCCTCCTGGTAGATGCCGTTGAGCTCCGGGGTGGCGATGAAGGCCCCGGCGAACCCGGCGAGCACTCCGCTGAGCAGCACCCCGATGTACTTGTAGAGGTAGATGTTGATGCCCTGCGACTCCCCGGCGGTGGGGTGCTCGCCACAGATCCGCAGCCGAAGGCCGAAGCGGGTGCGCCACAGGACCCAGGCCGACAGCGGCACCAGAGAGAAGGCGATGATCGTGAAGATGCTGAGGTTGAACACGAGACCGCGGGCGAACCCGGCCAGGTCGGAGATGTACCACCATTCCTTGTCTGTGAACCACCCGAGAATGTCGGGACTTCGCCAGTCGCCGATCCGTCCTCCCGCAAGGAACGGCAAGGTGAACTTTCCGGCACCCGACAGGCGGGGCGACTGGGTGATCGAACCTCCGTCATGGTTGGCCAGAATCTCCAGGGAAAGGAAGCGGGCGATCCCCGGCGCGGCGATCAGGATCGCCACGCCGGAGATGATGTGGTCGACCCCGAACGTCACAGTCGCGATCGCATGGATCAAACCGCCGAGCGCCCCGCCCAGCAGGCCGATCAGCAGACCGGCCCAAGGCCCGTAGTTGATGGTTCCCCAAGCCCCGAACCACATTCCGAGCACCATGATCCCGTCCAGGGCGATGTTGACCACGCCGGCTCGTTCGGAGAACATGCCGCCGAGTCCGGCGAGCATCACCGGCACGGTCCAGCGCAGCATCGCACCAGAGGTGGAGGTGGTAGTGAGCTTCGAAGCGTCGGTGAACGACTGCACGATCACCAGCAGGAGTATCCCCAGCGCTGCGTAGATCATCCAGCGAATCGGCGTGGAGAGCTTGGTGACTCGGCGCAGCAGGTTCATGGCGTCGCCTCCGCGAGCCGGGCTGCGGTACGGGCCGACTCGGTGCGTTCACGCACTCGCCTGACCACCTCGTAGCCGATCACGACAGTCAAAAGGATCACGCCGCGCATGATGTCGATGATCTCCTTGGGCGCAGTCTGGGTGACTTGCAGGATGTCTGAAGTGGCGTCGAGGAAGGCCCACAGCAGCGCACCGACGGCGATGCCGGCCGGGTTGTTGCGTCCCAGCAGTGCCACCGCGATGCCGTTGAATCCGAGGAACCCCACGAAGTTCGGGTCGTATCTGGCCTTGTCGAAGATCTCGGCCATACCGACGAGTCCACCCACCGCCCCTGACATCAGCATCGCGGCCAGAGCCATCTTGCGGGGCGGCACGCCTCCCGCACGCGCCGCCAACGGATTGAGCCCGCTGGCCCGCAGGTCGTATCCGAAGACCGTGCGGTTCAACAGCAGGTAGTACACGACCCCGACAACGATGGCGACCACCAGCATGCCGGTGAGCTCCTCATTGGCCCGGAGGTCGCCGAAGAGTTCGGGGATGAAGTTGAGGTTGGGCAGAAGACCCGACTCGTCGATGGGCTCTGTGCCCACGCCGACCTCGACGATGTTGCCCTCGGCCTGCCAACGTCGGACGAGCCAGGCGATCACACCTAAGGCGACGCCGTTCAACATGATCGTGCCGATCACCTCGTTGACCCCACGGTGGGTGTAGAGCACTCCGGCGAGGCCGCCCCAGAGCCCGCCCACGACCATCGCAGTGACCAGGATGAGTGCGACGTGCAGCACCGACGGCAACGCCACCGCGCCCCCCACGAACGCCGCGAATATCGCCGCCATCCGGTACTGGCCCTCGACCCCGATATTGAACAGGTTCATCTTGAAGCCGATCGCGGCCGCAACTCCAGAGATGTAGAGGGGAGTGGCCCGATTGATCATCGAGACCTGCACCTCGAGCTTGCTGGCGTGGTCGAGCATGTCTCGGGCGGCTTCGATGGGGTTGCTGCCCGCGGCGATCAAGACGACGGCACTGGCGATGAGCGAGAAGACGAAGGCCCCCAGCGGAGCGGCCATCGACAGCAGGATCTGCCGCAGCCGCGAGTCGGTCGCTGCTTTCGGCACTCTGGCCTTGGGTTCCTCCTCGGCTTCGTCGGTAACCGTCGTGTCCATCATCGCGACTCTCCCGGATCACCGGCTGCAGGGTCTCCCGGGCCTTCGGGGGCGGCGGCGGTTTCGGGGGCGGCGGCGGTTTCGGGGCTGGCAGCAGTCTCAGCGTCGTTTTGGCCGGAACCGGTCATATAGCTGCCGAGCTGGCGTGCAGTGATGGTGGCGGGGTCGAGGGTTGCTGTCAGTTCTCCCTTGTGGATCACGACAATGGTGTCTGACAGACCGATGAGCTCCTCAAGGTCGGCGGATATCAGAAGGGTTCCCATGCCATCCGCGCGTGCCGCGCGGATGTCGTCCCACACGGCGGCTTGAGCCCCGATGTCGATTCCCCGGGTGGGATGGGCAGCGATCAACACTTTCGGCTCGGCGGCCATCTCCCTGCCAACGATCAGCTTCTGCTGGTTGCCTCCCGACAGCGAGTTGGCGGTGACTTCGATATCGGGTGTGCGCACATCGAACCAACTGCGGATCGCTTCGGTCCGCTCACGCGCCCCGAACCGGTCGAACCAGCGGCCGTTGGCGAACGGCTTTCTGGTCTGATGGCCGAGCGCGGCGTTCTCCCAAAGCGGAGCGAACAGCAACAGCCCCTCTTCCTGACGGTCCTGGGGGACGTAACCGATCCCCAGATTGCGTCGCTGTCTCACGGTGCTGTGAGCTATCTCCTCGCCGAGCAGTCGGATCGAACCGGCCGCGACCTCCTCGGTCCCGATAATGGCACCCACGAACTCGGCTTGGCCGTTGCCTTCGACCCCGGCGAGCCCCACTACTTCGCCTCTATGCACCTCGAGGCTGACATCGTTGAGCGCTGGCCGGTCATCCTCGTCGAGCACAGTCAAGCCCCTGACTGAGAGTGCGGTCTTGTCGGTGACGGTGGACCTCGAGGTCTGCGGCGTCGGCAACTCGGAACCGACCATCATTTCGGCAAGGTCGCCGGTGCTGACGTCGGCGGGCTTGACGGTTGCCACCGTGCGTCCCTGGCGCAGCACGGTGATGGTGTCGGCGATCTGCAGAACCTCTTCAAGCTTGTGGTCGATGAACAGGATCGTCTCCCCAGCGGCCTTGAGCTCGCGCATGTTGCGGAACAGTTCGTCCACCTCATGGGGGACGAGCACCGCGGTGGGCTCGTCGAGAATCAGGATCTGGGCACCGCGGTAGAGCACCTTGATGATCTCCACCCGTTGACGCTCACCGACCTCGAGAGTCTCGATCAGGTCGTGGGGATCGACGTCGAGTCCGTAGGCCTCACCCACCTCGAGCAGATGGGCCTCCGCGGCCTTGAAGTCGATTCGCCCCAGTGAGGCGACCGGTTCGGTGCCGAGGATCACGTTCTCGAGCACGGTGAGCTGGCCGGCGAGCATGAAGTGCTGGTGGACCATGCCGATGCCCCGCTCGATCGCGTCGGCGGGCGAGGAGAACCGGACCTCTTCACCATGGACGCGCATGGTCCCCCCGTCGGGGCTCTGCATGCCGAAGAGGATCTTCATCAGGGTCGACTTGCCGGCCCCGTTCTCCCCGCACACCGCGTGGATCTCGCCTGCTTCGACTGAGAGGTCGACTTTGTCGTTGGCCACGACACCTGGGAACCGTTTGGTGATGCCAGTTAGCTCAATCGCGGGCGTCAAATTGCGTCCCCTCGGTTCGATTGCGCCAGGAAGTCCTGGTACGGGAAGAAAAAGTGAGCAGGGCCGGGAGTATATCCCAGCCCTGCTCCCGAGTCAGGTGTCGGAGTTCCCGTTGTTCAGCGGGAAACCCGGTGGATTGCTCAGGCGCCGACCTCGGTCGGGTCGGTCGGAACCACGATGCTGCCGTCGATGATCTGCGCCTTGAAGTCCTCGAGTTGGTCGACGATGTCGTCGCTCAGGAAGCCGCCCGAAGTCGAGTAGCCGACGCCGTCGACGGAGAGGTCATAGCGGGTCTCGCCAGGACCGAAGGTCCCCTCAAGGTGGGCTTTGATGATCTCGAAGACCGCGGCGTCCACCCGCTTGAGCATCGAAGTGAGGACGTACTCTTGGACATCTGCGTCGACGGTGTGGTACTGGTCTGAGTCGACCCCGATGCCCCAGACCTTCGAGCCTGTGGTCTCGCTGTGCTCCTTGGCAGCGGCGAACAGCCCGGCGCCGGTGCCGCCGGCTGCGTGGTAGATCACGTCAGCGCCCTCCTCGAAGATGGCCAGCGCGGTCTCGCGGCCCCGGTCGGGGGCGTTGAACCCGTCGAAGTCGGGGAACTCGGTGATGTAGTTCGAGATGATGTCGATTTCCGGATTGATATGGAGGGCACCGGCACGGAATCCCGCCTCGAACTTCTCGATGAGGCCGAAGCAGCAGACCCCACCGATGAAGCCGATCGTTCCGGTCTCGCTGCTCAGCGCCGCAGCGGCACCGACGAGGAACGAGCCCTGCTCCTCGGAGAACACCAAGCCAGCGATGTTCTGGCCGCGAGGCGCTGGCGGGTCTTGGTCGAAGTCAGTCATCGAGTCGTCGACGACGGCGAAGTTGGTGTCTGGGTTCCCGCCGCCGACCGCGGCGGCATCGTCGGCGAACAGGAAACCTATCGCCAGCACAAGGTCGCTGTTGTCTGCCTGGAGTTGGAGCAGTTCGGCGCGGTTGCTGCCGTCGTCGTTGGGCGAGACCTTGGTTGTGGTGATGTCGAAGGTCTCTTCTGCTCGGGCCAGTCCCGCGGCGGCCGAATCGTTGAAGGACTGGTCGCCCTCACCTCCGATGTCGAACACGAGACCGACATGGAGCGGTGTTTCCTCGTCGTCGCCGCATGACGCGGCGATGAGCGTGAACGACAAGAAGATGCTCAACAGGAGCAGTGGTCTGCGCATTGTCCCCTCCAGGGTCTGTGTAGAAACCAGATGTTCTGTCGGTGAGGGTATCGCGAACCTGTGACAGGCGCTAGACAGGTGAGTGGTCGTTGGAGTCTCTGCTGCGCTGAACCGGCGATCAGGTGCCTCGGGCGGACCTCCAGCGGGCGTGTCGCACTATTTGGTCGAGGGACCGGATCGCTCTGCCCGCCGAGGCATGACACATCATCCCGGCCGCTCTCATCGTCGCTGGGCCCGGCGTTTCAGGGCTGGTGTCGGCCAATTCGGTCGCTACCAGCACAGGTGTTCCCGTTCGTGCGGCGACCTCGGCGGCAGCCCGTGCGTAGCGGGCATCCTGGCGTTCGCGGAAGTTGACGATGCGCTCCAGACCGTGGTCGGGATAGAACTGCCCGCGCCTCATCATTGCTGCGGTGTTGGAGAGGATTCCCATTCCCAGGAGCAGCACCGCATCGACTTGGCGATGGCCGGCCACTAACTCGAGGATTCTAGGGATGGTGTCGCGCGTCTCGGCCCCGACCGTGTCGATCGGGTTGCTCCTGCTCCAGCGTGGCGGCAGCAGTTCGTCGATCGCCGCTTCGAGGTTGCCGGGCAGCGGTATCGGGTCGAGCACGGTTCGGGCCATTGCGTCGACAGCAGCGACCCCCCAGCCTCCCGCGGAAGTCACCACGACGACCCGATTGCCCCTGGGCAGAGGTTGTGTCGCCAGGGTCGCTGCGGTCTCGAACGCCTGCTCGGGGTCGGGCGCACGAATCACCCCGGCTTGGCGACACATGCCGTCGAAGATGGCGTCGTTGCTGGCGAGAGCGCCGGTGTGGCTGGCCGCGGCCCGCGCACCTGCGGCCGATGCGCCGCCCTTCACGACCACGATCGGCTTGCGCGTGGAGATCGCGCGGAGCCGCTCGAAGGCGGCGCGTCCGTCTTGGACCGTCTCGATGTAGGCGAGGCTCACCTTGGTCTGAGGGTCATCAGCGAACCATTCGAGATAGTCGATGACTCCCAGTTGTGCGGCGTTGCCTGCCGATACAGAGCGGGCGACACCGACCCCGGTGTGGTTGGACAGGTTCAGCCAGGCAGAGGCGATGTTGCCGGACTGGCTGACCAGCGACAGGTTTCCCCGGGGTGCGTGCGGCGCCACGATCTGGGCGCACATGGCAGACGGAGTTGAGATCACTCCCTGGCCGTTGGGCCCCGCCAACAGGATTCCAAGCTCCTCAGCGGTGGCGAGCAGGCTCTGCTCGGCCGCGGCGCCGTACGTGCCTGCCTCGCGGTAACCGCCAGCGGCGACGAAAGCTGCCCGCACCCCCTTGGCTGCCGCCGCGCGCAGCAGCTGTTCGTTGACCGCGGCGGGGGTGCAGATGAACAGCAGGTCTGCGGCACCCTCCGGTATGTCGTCGATCGTGCCGAAGACCGGTCTGCCAAGCACTTCGCCCGCTTCGCGGCCGACAGCGAAGATCTCGCCGCGGTAACCGGCGGTGAGCAGATTGTGCAGTGCCACGAAACCGAACTTTCCCGGGTGGCTCGACACGCCGGTGACGATGATTCCCCGAGGATCGAACAACGCCGTGAGATCACGAGTCATTGCGTGACCTCCGCCAGGGCGTCGACGGCCAGGGGTCGGCCGTCGACCAGGATCAACGGGTTCAAGTCGACCGCTACGACCTCACGATGGGCCGCACCGACCTCGCAGAGAGCCAGCAGCAGGTCGATGAGCGCTTGCCGGTGCAAGGCGGGTTCGCCGCGGAACTCACCGAGCAGGGCCTGGGCCGACAGGTCGCCGATCATCTCTTCGGCGTCGGTCTCAGTGATCGGCGCGAGCCGGAAGGTCACGTCTCCGAACGCCTCGGCGAGCACGCCGCCGACACCGAGCATCACCAAGAGCCCGAACTGCGGATCGTTGTGAAGTCCGGCGATGAGCTCCCGGCTGCCTCGGGCCATCGACGTGACGAGCAGTTTCACGTCGCCGTCTGCGGGTTCGGCAGCGGCCAGCAGCTCGTCGCAGTGGGTTCGCAGGCTCTGCTGGTCGTTGATGCCGAGTCGGACCAGTCCCCGTTCGCTCTTGTGGGCGATCCGGCGCCCGCACAACTTGGCTACGACCGGGTAGTACAGCGATTCGTCGGCGTTCATCGCGGCAAGGATCGCTGAGGTGGAATCGCCGGTGACGAAGGGGGAGACGGCGACTCCGTGCTCGGCGACGAGCCGCCGCGACTCAGCTTCTGAGAGTGTCACGCTCACGGCGTCGGTATAGCACGCGTGTGCCATCGACTCGCTCTTGCTTTCCGTACGAGGCCGACCAGTCACGCTCACGGCGTCGGTATAGCACGCCTGCGCCTGTCGGGTGCGACCGGGGCTGGTCTTGCCTGGACCCGGGTTTGCCGGGCGTGTGCGGCGCATTGTTCGGGGTGGACCCGGGTTTGCCGGGCGTGAACGGCGCATTGTTCGGGGTGGACCCGGGTTTGCCGGGCGTGAACGGCGCTTGCTGGTGGTCGGCGGGTTCCAGAATCAGCGCGGCGATTGAACGCGGCTGTTCAGCGTCTCACTTCGCAGGCGTCTGTGGCGCCGGGCAGCCTGTGGCGGTTTCGGGCGACCAGGGCGTACACCGGTTCGGCCAGCCAAGAGACCGGGGGGTTCACCAGCAGTGCGCCCATGAGTCTCCAGGCACCGCCTGCGGCTATCAGGGCGTGCCCGATCGCCAGGTGCCCGCGGTGGCGTTCGCCGGATTCATCAATCCACCAAGCCGCTTCGTCGACCTCGGAGACGGTCAGGGGGAACTCGTCGAGTTCGAGCGTCTGTGAGGCCGCTACGGGCGCGCCACGCTCTTCGATCCACCGAGCCGAGGCTTTGCAGAACCCGCAATCACCGTCGAAGATGAGCACATCGCCAGCATAGGTTCAAACGGCTGGCAGGCTGGCACGAGCGCTCGCACCTGCCTCGACCCCGCCGACACAACCGCCGAGGATGGTGGAACCTGCGTCTCCAAGCGCCGTCCGTCGGCCTGCGCGGCCGGGGTGCGTCTTCCGGCCGGGGAAAAACTGGGCCGCTGGGCTGGACCGAAGGCGGGACGAAAGGCGGGATAAAACCTGGGTCGTTCGAAGGGCCGAAGCTCTGGTCGGGATCAGTTGCGGCCGCAGTTGGGCTTGCGACCGTGGTTGGCCTTGGCGCGACGGGCTTTGGCTTTCCGCTTCTGGGTTCGCTTGGACATGGCCCTGAGGCTATCGGCGATATTCCGGCGTGACTCGGCGACTCAGGCGGCGTGGCTTGCGGTCCAGGCGAGCAGGGCGTTTCGTGACCGCGGTGCCCGCAAGGGCCAGTCGACTCAGGCGGCGTGGCTTGCGGTCCAGGCGAGCAGGTCCTCGTGGTGCCAGGTGTTGATGATGTTGGTGACGGGCACACCGCAGCGAACTGCCTTGTCGGCCCCGTAGGGCTGCCATTCGAGTTGTCCGGTTGCATGGGCGTCGGAATCGATGGCGATTTTGCACCCCCACCGCACGGCGATCTCGAGCAGTTCCTCGGGCGGATCCTGGCGCTCGGGGCGGCAGTTGATCTCAACGGCAGTGTCGAATCGTGCACAGGCCGCGAAGACGATCTCCGGGTCGAAGTCGCTGGGTGGACGGCCCGTGCCCACCAGCTTGCGGTTGGTGAGATGGCCGAGGACGTCAGTGTGAGGATTGGCGACGGCGGTGACCATGCGCCGGGTCATCACGTCTGCGGGGAGCCGCATCTTCGAGTGAACGCTGGCGACGACCAGATCGAGGCGTGCAAGCATCTCGTCTGACAGGTCGAGTGTTCCGTCCTCGAAGATGTCGACCTCCATCCCGGTCAGGATCCGGAACGGCGCAAGTTCGGAATTGAGCGTTTCGATCTCGTCGAGTTGGCTGGCCAGGCGTTCCTCATCGAGGCCGTGGGCGATGGTGAGTCGTGCGCTGTGATCGGTGACGACCATCCACTCGTGCCCCAAGGCTATCGCCGTTTCGGCCATGTCGCGAACGGGTGCGCTCCCGTCTGAGGCGGTGCTGTGGGTGTGGCAGTCGCCGCGGATCGCCTGCATCACCGGGCCGCCGACCCCCGTCGGGACCCGGGTCCGTTCGTCGAGTCGGGCCAGGTAACCGTCGGTCTCCCCGTCGAGGGCTTCGGCGATCACCGCGGCCGTCGAGCGGCCGATGCCGTTCAGTTCCGTGAGCGTTCCGGCGGCTGCCCGCTGCACAGTCTCAGCTTCCCCGATCTGTTGCACCACCTCGACCGCCCTCTGGAAGGCACGGATCTTCTGAGCCAGCGCCAACTCCCGGTCGAGGTAGTGAATCGCCTGCCGCAACGCTCGAACCGGCTCCATGTTCCCAACAATACCCGGGCAGGCAACAACCGTGGTCCAGAGCTTGACTCTCCATTGTGGACGCCCATTGAGCCTGCGCGCAACTAGCCACGGACCATCACGGCCGATCCGTCACAACCACCGATAGAGCTTGCCGTCGTTCCTGCCCATCGCCCCAGCTCGATGCGCTGGCACGACCAGGGGAATTAAATTGGATTGAATCCAAGTTTGGAATTGATCTAAACAATTGCTACGGTGCTCCCATGCCTTCGGGAGACTCGACCTTGATCGCTGAACAGTTGCGGGAGCGTGGTGTTCAGGTCACTGTGCAGCGTCTGGCGGTCATGCGCGCGGTGGCGTCGTGTCCTCACGGCACCGCCGACGATGTGGCCGAGGTCGTCCATGGCGATATCGGCGCCATCTCTCGCCAAGCGGTCTACGACTCGCTGGCGATGCTGTCGGAGAAGGGACTGATCCGGAGGATCCAACCGGCGGGGTCGTCGGCCCGGTACGAAGACCGGGTGGGGGACAACCACCACCACCTGATTTGTCGAACATGCAACCGCATGGTCGATGTCGACTGTGCGGTGGGGTACACCCCCTGCCTCACCGCCAGCGACGACCGCGGGTACGAGATTGACGAGGCGGAAGTGATCTACTGGGGCCGATGCCCCAGTTGCAGCACCGCCGCGCTCGTGCCCGCGGTCCACTAACCTACCCAACCAACAACCAATAGTTCCCTAGGAGAAACCCATGTCTGAGAGTGCGAACCAGTGCCCCTTCTCGGGTGCCAACACTGTCAAGGGCACATCGGCCACCGAACAGTGGTGGCCCGAGCAACTGAACCTGAAGATCCTCCATCAACACTCGCCCGAAGCGGACCCGATGGGCGGCGACTTCGACTACGCCGCTGAGTTCGAGTCCCTCGACCTGGCCGCGGTGAAGCAGGACGTCGCCGATGTGCTGACCGACTCCAAGGCCTGGTGGCCCGCCGACTACGGACACTACGGCCCGTTCATGATCCGCCTCACCTGGCACGCCGCAGGCACCTATCGGATCGGCGACGGCCGCGGTGGCGGCGGTACCGGCAACCAGCGGTTCGCCCCGCTCAACAGCTGGCCCGACAACGCCAGCCTCGACAAGGCCCGTCGGCTGTTGTGGCCGGTCAAGCAGAAGTACGGCCGCAAGCTCTCCTGGGCCGACCTGCTGATCCTCGCTGGCAACGTGGCCCTGGAGTCGATGGGTTTCGAGACCTTCGGCTTCGGTGGCGGCCGCGTCGACATCTGGGCACCCGAGGAGGACACCTACTGGGGTTCAGAGGACGAATGGCTCGGCGACAAGCGCTACACCGGGGAACGTGAACTGGAGACCCCGCTGGGGGCGGTGCAGATGGGCCTCATCTACGTCAACCCCGAGGGTCCCAACGGCAACCCCGACCCGGTCGCGGCGGGAATCGACATCCGCGAGACGTTCGCCCGCATGGCCATGGACGACACCGAGACGGTCGCGCTGATCGCAGGCGGGCACACCTTCGGCAAGGCCCACGGAGCCGCGCCCGACAGCCATGTCGGTGCTGACCCCGAGGGCGCGAGCATCGAGGAGCAGGGCCTCGGCTGGAGCAGCACCTTCGGCTCCGGTGTCGGCGGCGATGCCATCACCAGCGGCCTCGAAGGCGCCTGGACCAACGATCCCGCAGTCTGGGACAACGGGTTCTTCGACAACCTGTTCGGCTACGAGTGGGAGTTGGCCGAGAGCCCGGCCGGCGCCCAACAGTGGCGCCCGACCGACCGCGCGGCCGACGACACCGTGCCCGACGCGCACAACCCCGGCAAGCGCCACGCGCCGATGATGCTGACCACCGACCTGGCCCTGCGCCACGACCCGATCTACGAGCCGATCTCAAGGCGTTTCCACGAGAACCCCGAAGAGCTCGCCGACGCATTCGCCCGGGCCTGGTTCAAACTCACCCACCGCGACATGGGCCCGGTGTCGCGCTACCTCGGGCCCGAAGTCCCCGACGAGCAGTTGATTTGGCAGGACCCGGTTCCCGCGCCGCCCGCGGAGACGGTCAGCGCAGACGACATTGCGGATCTCAAGGCCCGAGTCCTCGGTTCAGGCCTGTCGGTGTCGCAGCTGGTGTCGACCGCCTGGGCCTCGGCCTCCACGTTCAGGGGAACCGACATGCGAGGCGGTGCCAACGGTGCCCGCATTCGACTCGCTCCCCAAAACGGCTGGGAAGTCAACGTGGCGTCGGGCGTGGCGGAGGTATTGGCAGTGCTCGAGCAGGTCCAAGGCGAGTTCAATGCAATCGGCGGCACACAGGTCTCGCTGGCCGATCTCATCGTGCTGGGCGGCTGCGCGGCAGTCGAGAAGGCAGCTCAAGACGCCGGCCACGAGGTGGCAGTCGAGTTCTCGCCGGGACGCACCGACGCCAGCGCCGAGCAGACCGATGTTGAGAGCTTCGCGGTGCTGGAACCCACCGCCGACGGTTTCCGCAACCATCTGGCCGACTTCCACAAACGACCCGCCGAGGAACTGCTGGTGGAGAAGGCATTCCTGTTGAACCTCAGCGCACCGGAGATGACGGTGCTGGTCGGCGGGATGCGGGCGCTCGACGCCAACGCCGGCCAAGCCCAACACGGTGTTCTCACCGATCGGCCGGCCACCCTCAGCAACGACTTCTTCACCAATCTGTTGAGCATGGACACCACCTGGGCCGTCTCGACCGACGAGGCCGGTGTGTACGAGGGGCGCGACCGCGACAGCGGCGAACTGCGTTGGACCGCCACGGCCTCCGATCTGGTGTTCGGCTCGAATTCACAGCTCCGTGCCATCGCCGAGGTCTACGGCTGCGACGACGGCGAGCAGAAGCTCGTCAACGACTTCGCCGCCGCCTGGGCCAAGGTCATGAACCTCGACCGCTTCGACCTGACCTGACACCCACCACGGCCGAAGGCACAGAATCCGAGGTCGGCAGCCCGACCGGGGAAGCTGAGACCTTTCGGCTGTGGCTGGCAGACCATCACGACGAGTTGGCACACTTGCGGGTGCTTCACCTCGGCGCGGACGAGCGGGTGAAGGTTCTCAATCGGGCGGCTTCTTCGACGGTTATTTCGGCGACTCGCCCGGCTGGGCGCGTTCGGCCCGTGTGGCGTCACGCGTCAGACACCGTTGATGATGCGTGTCATGTTGTTTCAGGTTGTGTTGTGTAGCAGGGTGGTGTAGGTTTTTCTCCATGGAGACGGTGGCGGTCCCGGTTATTGACACACAGGTGCTGGTGATCCTCTGCGGGATTTTCGGGGCGATGTTCGCGACGCTCACCACGCTGATTTTCACCTTCATCCGGATCCACCACCGCGACAACATCGAAACCCGAGAACTCTTCACCGAGGCGATCGAGAAGCTGACAGGCGATTTCGACAAGCGCCTCGACAAGCAGGATGCAAAGTTCGACAAGCGTTTCGACAAGCAGGACGCCAAGTTCGACGCGGTGATAGCCAGCCTCAGCGACGCCCGTGAACGACTCGCGCGCATCGAAGGCCAACTCGGGTTCGACCCGCCCGCAGAGACGGACCCCGAGTCGAGCGGCGGTATCGGCGAAGCCGACGCCTCCGGCGAGGTCAGCGACGCCGCCTAGCTTGGGAAACCCCCACGACCGTCGGAATGCACGAACGCCGGACTCGTGTACCAGACTCCGTCTCGGGTGTTGTCAGTACCGGACATGGTCAGCACAGCAACATGGTCAGTACAGGAACATGGGCTTGCCGGCGACTTGGCGGAGCAGCGGGCGGTACTGCTCGACATCGTAGAGTTCGTCGACGTCGACACGCCTGGCACCCTCGCCGGTGACTGACACGTCAACATTGGTGTAGACCCCGTTCTGAAGGGCGACCATGCGTCCAGAGGCGCCCTCAAGCGCCAGGTTCGAGGCCATCACCGCGTAGTTGGACGCGACCATCAGGTCGAGACTGTCCGGGCGTCCCGAGCGCATCAGATAGGCGACCTCCTGGAGAATGATGCCCTCACCTGTGCGCTCTGTCAGCAGAGCGCCGGTCGTCGCGCCGATCCCTCCGAGTTTGCGATGCCCATAGGCGTCGGCCTCGCCCGACAGATGCACCTCACCGCCTTCGATGGAGGCGCCTTCAGAAATCGTGATCATCGCATAGTTCGAGGGATTCGCCGCCTTGTCCTTCATCACCAGTTCGGCAAGTCTGTCGATGTCGAATGGGACCTCTGAGATCAGCGCGCGGTCGACACCGGCGAGATAAGCGGTGATCAGAGAAGTCTCACCCGAGTAGCGACCAAAAAGCTCGACCAGAGCGATGCGTTCGTGGGAACCGGTGCTGGTTCGCAGATTGTGGATGAACTCGACACCTCGGCTGATCGCCGTGGAGAAACCAATGCAGTAGTCGGTTCCATGCACGTCGTTGTCCATCGTCTTGGGAATCGCGATGACCGGCACACCCTCGTTGTGCATCCTCAAGGCATACGACAAGGTGTCGTCTCCCCCGATAGCGATCAACGCGTCGACGCCGAGCGCATCGAGCACCGCAATAGCGTTCGGCGTCAGGTCGTGGGGCCCCTCGCCGCTGTATTCTGAGCGGAGGAACGGTGGAACGTCGGCGGTCGGGACACGTCCCGGGTTGCTGCGTGAAGTGTGCAGGAACGTGCCGCCGGTTCGATCAATCTTGCGGACCACTCCTGGTGTCAGGGTCACGGAGTTGGCGGCGAGCGACGCTGCGTCGTCGGGGTCTGCGTTGAGCAGGCCGCCCCAACCGCGGCGGATCCCGACCACGTCCGATCCGGCGTCACAGATCCGGTTGACCGCAGTCTTGAGGCAGGGATTCAACCCGGGGACATCACCTCCACCAGTCAATACAGCAATCTTCATCTGAAGTTCCCCCGAGCCGGAGCGTAGACGACAACGGGCACATGTTATCTTCGCCTGTGATGCCTCTGACCGACGGAACCGACTCGGACCCGAAAGGCCCAACTTCGAGCCGGTTGCTGGAGTCGGGCCGATGAGCGGGCTCGGTCGAGAGATTACCTCTGAGGATGCCTGGTTGTTCAACGAGGGAACCCACACCGCCGTCTATGAAGTGCTCGGCGCCCATCGCTCAGGCGACGCGGTCTCGTTTCGCGTCTGGGCGCCGGGTGCCCGGGCCGTACACGTCATCGGTGATTTCAACGACTGGCGAGCCGGCGGCGACTTCGCGCTCGACCCCGATCCCTCAGGTGTCTGGCGTGCCGCGTTCGCGGCGGAGCCCGCGCAGCGCTACAAGTACCGGATACAACCCGCAGAGGGCCCCGCCTTCGACAAGGCCGACCCGTACGGGTTCGCATTCGAGGAGCCTCCGCGCACCGCGTCGATCATCGCCGACCTCGACTACAAGTGGAGAGACGACGACTGGATGGCCGGGCGCGGGTCGCGGCTGGATCGCGAGGCGCCGGTCTCGGTCTACGAACTGCACCTCGGTTCCTGGCGCTACGAGCCCGGCGGCTACCGCGCCATCGCTGAGCAGTTGATCGACTACATCGCAGAGACCGGCTTCACCCATGTCGAACTGCTGCCGGTGACCGAGCACCCGTTCTACGGTTCGTGGGGATATCAGACGACGGGATACTTCGCGCCCACGGCCCGTTACGGCAACCCGGTCGATTTCATGGCCATGGTCGATCTGCTCCACCAGGCCGGAATCGGGGTGATCCTTGACTGGGTGCCGTCGCATTTCCCGACCGACGCCCACGGTCTGGGCACCTTCGACGGCACGCACCTGTATGAGCACGCAGACCCCCGTATGGGTTTCCACCCCGATTGGAACAGCTGCATCTTCAACTACGACCGCAACGAGGTCCGCAGTTTCCTGCTCTCGAGCGCCCACTTCTGGGTGAGGCAGTATCACATCGACGCGATCCGGGTCGACGCCGTCGCCTCCATGCTCTACCGCGACTATTCGCGCGCCGAGGGGGAGTGGATCCCCAACGAACATGGAGGCAACGAGAACCTCGGGGCGGTGAGCTTTCTGCAGGAACTAAACCGTTCGCTGTACCGGGAGCATCCCGGGATTCAGGTGATCGCTGAGGAGTCAACAGCATGGGGCGGGGTCACCGCCCCAGTCGACGCGGGCGGGCTCGGCTTCGGCTACAAGTGGGACATGGGCTGGATGCACGACACTCTCGAGTACTTCGGCCGCGAGCCGGTCCATCGTCGCTATCACCACGGTGAACTGACCTTCCGAACCGTGTACCAGTTCTCGGAGAACTTCCTGGTGCCGCTGTCCCACGACGAAGTCGTGCATGGCAAGGGGTCGTTGCTGGAAAGGATGCCGGGCGACGAATGGCGCAAGCGCGCCAACCTCAGGCTCCTGCTCGGCTATCAATGGACGGTTCCAGGAAAGAAGCTGCTGTTCATGGGGGCCGAGTTCGGAGTGGCGGGCGAGTGGGACCACGAGTCGGAACTCGATTGGGCGAGCCTCGCCGACCCCTCCAAAGCGCAACTGAAGGATTTCGTCGCGGACCTGAACCGGCTCTACCGCTCGCACCCGGCCCTGCACCGCGGTGACTGCCGAGACGACGGATTCGCCTGGATAATCGGCGACGACACTCACAACAGCGTCTACGCCTTCCTGCGCAGCGCCCCGGACGCTCCGCCTGCACTGGTGGTCGCCAACTTCACACCGGTTCCGCAGCACAACTACCGCGTCGGCGTGCCCCTCGCCGGTTCTTGGACCGCGGTGCTCGACTCCGACGCGGTCGCCTACGGCGGCAGCGGCGTCACCAACAGCGACCGCTTCAGCGAACCGGTCCCGAGCCACGGACAAGACCAGTCAGCCGTGTTGACCCTCGGCCCGCTCGCGGTCAGCGTCCTCGTCTTCAACCGTACAGACCCGAGAACCCAGGAGTAGCCCAGCGTGCTCGTCTGTGACCACTCAGAACTCCGAACCGAGGAGTAGATTCGTGCCCTTCCAAGATCGTCGCCCGAAGGTGTTGAGCATCATCCTGGCCGGTGGGGAGGGGAAGCGGCTGGCGCCTCTCACCAATGACCGGGCCAAACCGGCAGTGCCCTTCGGCGGGCACTATCGGTTGATCGACTTCCCGCTCTCGAACCTGGCCAACGGCGGATATCGCAAGATCGTCGTGCTGACCCAGTACAAGAGCCACAGCCTCGATGTCCACCTGTCGCTCACCTGGCGCCTGAGCGCTGTGCTGGGCAACTACGTGACCTCGGTGCCGGCACAGATGCGTCGGGGTCCGCGGTGGTTCCTGGGCTCAGCCGATGCCCTGTTCCAGAACCTGAACCTGATCGACGACGAGAAACCCGATTATGTCTTCGTGTTCGGGGCCGACCACATCTACCGGATCGATCCCGTGCAGATGCTCGACCACCACATCGACAGCGGTGCCGGTGTCACCGTCGCAGCGATCAGGGTTCCCCGCGGCCAGTCGGACCAGTTCGGTGTCATCGAGCCGGGTGAGGGGTCCGGCATCGCTGAGTTCCTCGAGAAGCCGCCGCGCGACGAGGTCCGGGGGCTCCAAGACGACCCCGAGGCCATCCTGGCTTCGATGGGCAACTATGTCTTCACCACCGACTCTCTCGTCGACCTGCTGCACGAGAACGAGAAGGCTGCATCGACGGGCCACGACGTGGGCGGAGACCTGATCCCGATGATGGTCGCCAAAGGGGAGGCATCGGTCTACGACTTCACGCAGAATCGAGTTCCTGGCCAGATAGGCCGCCCCCACTATTGGCGTGACGTGGGCACCATCGACAGCTACTACGAGGCGCACATGGACCTGGTCGGCCATGACCCCGCCTTCAATCTGTACAACAGCGATTGGCCCATCTACACCTCGGGTCGGACGCTCCCGCCCGCCAAGATCGACGACCACGGCGACCACGGTCCCTCAGACGTCAGACGCTCGATCATCTCCAACGGGGCGATTGTGGTGGGCGCTGAGGTCACCGACTCGGTCCTGTCACCCGACGTCTCCATTGCGCAGGGAGCTGTGGTCGAGCGCTCGGTGCTGTTCGACGGAGTCAGGATCGGCGCGGGAGCGCGGGTGAGGGGCGCGGTGCTCGACAAGTTCGTTGTCGTGCCGGCGGGAGCGACGCTCGGTTGGGACCATGAGCACGACCGTGACCACTACACCGTCTCTGAGGGTGGAGTTGTGGTGTTGGCCAAGGCGCAGCCCGCGGTCGCCCGGTTGTGACGACATCTCCTCAGGTGTTCTGGTTTGCGTCTGGCCGATTCCGGGTTGCGTCAGCAATGTCAGAAATGTGGCGCTTCGCGTCTTGGGTCGGAGTCAGGGTTTCGAGGAGGGTCCAGTTGGGTTTGCCGGCGTAGAGGAGTGCTCGGGTTCGGTAGCTGGCGAAGCTGGAAGCTCACCACGCTCACTCCGACCCCAAACGCGAAGAGCCACTAATCTGGGGCTTCGCGTTTTAGGTCGGAGTGAGGGTGTTGAGTGGCGCCAGTTGGCTTTCCCGGGATACAGGAGGGTGCGGTAGTTGTTGAGTTGGTGAACCCGAAGGCGGCACCGACCCGTTACACGAACCCGCAACGGCAACAAAACCAACGTGTGTGACAATTGGTCTGCGTTGGTTGATGCACCCCAGAGTCCACTTGGGACGACCTGACGACAGGTGGATGGTCTCCCACCGGCGCTCCCTCTAGGAGCCTGCTGATTATATCCCAAAATCGCGGAATCGCGGTTGCAAAACCCCAGGTCAGAGACTTGCGTGTCGAGGGAAAACGGCATTACTCAGCAGTCTCCTAGGAGGTGTCGATGCCGTCGACCGGTTCGTGGCTGCTGGTTCGGGCTGCGGGTTGTTGCTGTTCGACGTGCGAACTTGTCTGTTTCTTTCGCTGGGCACGCTCGCCGTGCGCGAGTCTGGGCGCGTTCTGGATAGTCGACTGGGTTGCGTTGCCGGTATCGGGTTGAGTCGAGCCCGCGCGGGTTCGAGCACGGTCTGGTCGACCCGACGACACAGTCGATACCTCATCTGACGAGTGCCTCGACGTGTCATCCGATTCGACGACCAGGCGCTCACCCGATTGGCGCGCCGCGGGCTCATCTGACGGGACAGTCGGGCACCCACCTGACGGGCCGCTCAAGGGTTTGCCCGTCGGGTTGGCGGGGTGTTCACTCGGTGGGCGGGTCGGCGACCTGTCTGTGGAGTTCGTCGCGGGTTTGTTCGACAGGTCGGCTGGGTGTTTGCCCGGCGAGATTCTTGGTGGTTGTTCTGGTGTGGCGAACGGTCGGTCGTTCGGTGGGCGGGTCGAGGGCTCTTCTGATGTGACAGTCGGGAACGCACCTGGTGGGCGGGTTGGGGGTTTGCCTGTCGTGGTGGCGGGGCGCTTACTCGGTGGGTGGGTCGGTGACCTGTCTGTGGAGTTCGTGGCGGGCTTGTTCGACGGGTCGGCTTGGTGCTTGCACGGCGAGTTTCTTGGTGGTTGTTCTGGTGTGGCGAGCGGTCGGTCGTTCGGTGGGCGGGTCGAGGGCTCTTCTGATGAGACGGTCGGGAACGCACCCGATGGGCGGGTTGGGGGTTTGCCTGTCGTGGTGGCGGGGTGTTCGCTCGGTGGGTGGGTCGGCGAGCTGTCTGTGGAGTTGGTCGGGGGTTTGTTCGACGGGTCGGCTGGGTGTTTTCCCGGCGAGTTTCTTGGTGGTTGTTCTGGTGTGGCGAGTGGTCGGTCGTTGGGTGGGC